>CAVFNL010000033.1:0-5271 GCA_963623875.1 Parabacteroides distasonis
TTCAATACTATAAATTTTAAGTTTTTTCACTTGACTTATAATAGTTAATCACCTTCTAATACTATTTTATTCAATTTAAATTATTTTGATAGGAAAAATTCACACAATTTAAATAAAAAGCATTCCAAAAGGAATGCATATAAGTGCAATAAATTATGTAAGCCATGTTATGTATTCATTACTGAATGGTAATCATCTATCTATGACAATGTCATCCATTTCCGTAGCTTCATTTCGCCCAGAAATAGCTCTCCTACCAAATTTGGATTTCTAGCTTGAGGGGTTTACCGCGTTTCATCTATAAATTTCTTTATAGCTCGTCTCTGTGGCACGTTTTGATTATAGCCATATCATAAGACTTAGGCATAAATCAGCCGTTACCTAAAAGGTACCCAGCATTATTTTTTCTGCTGGCACAAACACTATAGCCATCGCAGGCTATGCTAGCATGGACTTTCCTAACGTATAAAAATACGCTCGATTACCCTAATTTAATGCGATATTATTATATTTTTTAATATTTAATTTGTCAATTAAAAAATACCTGTAAAGAATATAATAAATCCTATAATTATAAGAATGGAACCACCAAGAATTTGAGCAAAAGGACCAATTTTAAGTCCGATTTTTTTTCCAATAAACACTGATGGAACACATATTACAAATGTTACAAGCGCTACAATTAGTGCACAAATTATTGCGTTTTTTACACTATAGTCTGCAATAACTACTCCTACAGATAGTGCATCTATAGATGTTGCGATAGCTTGAATAATTAGAAGTTTGAATGTTAATGATTTTTTGTCTTCTTTGTTTTCATCCTTTTTACCATTTTTTGAATCAATGAAATCATTTATACCTTCTACTCCCATTTTAGCTCCTATCATAAATAATATAACTAAAGCCACAATTGGAATTATTTTATATTTTTCAATAAAATCAAGTGTTTCATAAAGTGTATGTCCTAATATATAACCTATAATTGGCATTAATGCCTGAAATATTGCGAACATTCCAGCAATAAGAAATACTTTCCTTAATTTCATTTTATTGTCATTAAGTCCATTTGCCATAGATACACAAGATGCATCCATCGCAAGTCCTACACCAAGGGCCATACTTGATATAATCAACTTCAACATAATATCCTCCATTATTTAAAAAAATAAAAGCGAGGCAAATACACAACAAAAAACATTGTGTATAAGTCTCGCTATTTAATACTATACCTGGTCTAAAGCCATTATGTAGATATAGTAACTTGAATTCTCAAGCAAACTACTCCCTTATATTTAGAGTTTTATTTACTTAACTTCTTCTTCCTTCTTAGTAAATGCTGGTTTTAATGCATCCTTACGTGATAAATCAACTTGTCCTTTTTCATTAACATTGATGCATTTAACAAGAATCTCATCACCAACATGACATACATCTTCAACTTTTTCAACACGTTTAGTATCTAATTTTGAAATATGGCATAATCCTTGGCAACCATCCCATAATTCAACGAATGCACCATACGCTTCGCATCTTACTACTTTACCAGTATAAATCTTTCCAACTTCTACTTCGCGTACTAAGTTTTCAATTTGAATAATAGTCTTTTCAACTACATCCATGTTCATATGCATTACATAAACACGTCCGTCTTGTTCAATGTCAATCTTAACATTATCATTATCCGCAATGATTTGGTTAATAACTTTTCCACCAGCTCCAATAACATCTTTAATCTTATCTGGATTAATAGTTGTCATTTTAACTTTAGGAGCCCATTTAGAAAGTTCTGGTCTTACTTCACTAATTGTTTGCATCATATGGTCAAGAATTTGAAGTCTTCCCTTCTTAGCTTGAGCTAATGCTTCTTTTAATATTTCATAAGTAATACCTTTAATCTTAATATCCATTTGAAGAGCTGTAATACCATCTTTTGTTCCAGCTACTTTAAAATCCATATCTCCTAGATGATCTTCAAGACCTTGAATATCAGTTAAGATTGTATAATCATCACCATATGTGATAAGTCCCATTGCAATTCCCGCAACTGGAGCTTTAATAGGTACACCTGCAGCCATTAGCGACATTGTAGATGCACAAATAGTTGCTTGACTTGATGAACCATTAGATTCTAAAATTTCAGAAACTGTACGAATCGTATATGGGAATTCATCTTCTGAAGGAATAACATATGATAATGCTCTTTCTCCTAGTGCTCCATGTCCAATTTCACGTCTACCTGGTGCACCATATCTTCCTGTTTCTCCTACGGAAAATGCAGGGAAGTTATAATGTAACATCCAACGTTTCTTTTCTTCATCATTTAATCCATCAAGAATTTGATTATCAGTAAGAGGTCCTAGAGTTGTTACTGCAAGAGATTGAGTTTGTCCCCTTGTAAATAATGCAGAACCATGAGTACGAGGTAATACATCTACTCTTGAAGATAATGGTCTGATTTCATCGGTTTTACGACCATCAGGACGAACTTTATCAACAGATATTAATCTACGAACTTCAGTATGAAGAATCGATTCTAATGAATGATTAACATTATCCATTAAATGCTTTTTAGCATCTAGATCAAACACTTTAATTCCTTCAACTTCTTTAAAGAAATTTCTTTCTTCAAAATGTTCTTTAGTTTTAGCATTTACTGCATCAATTGCAGCATAACGCTCTAATTTATCTTCAATACGAATAGCTTCTACTAATTCTTTTTCAGCAAAGTCTTTTACTTCTTTGTCAATATCTTTATCAACTTCAAATAAAGTTACAGCCATCTTTTCTTTTCCAACTTCTTTTATAATAGTTTGTTGGAAATCACATAACTCTTGAATTGCTTTATGTCCGAACACTAAAGCATTCCACATTGCATCTTCACTTACTTGGTTTGCACCAGCTTCAACCATGTTGATAGCTTGATGTGTACCCGCAACCGTTAAATTAATATCAGTTAATTCCATTTGTGCAGGAGTAGGGTTAATTACATATTCTCCATTAACACGTCCTACTTTAACTCCGGCGATAGGTCCATCGAATGGAATTTCAGAAATAGATAGTGCAATAGATGATCCAATCATAGCGGCCATTTCAGGTGAGCACTCAGGATCATTTGATAATACAGTATTAACAACTTGAACTTCATTATTAAATCCTTCAGGGAATAAAGGTCTAATAGGTCTATCAATTAGTCTTGAAGTAAGTGTTTCATGCTCAGAAGCCTTACCTTCTCTTCTTAAAAAACCACCAGGAATCTTTCCAGCTGCATATTGTTTCTCTTGGTATAATACCATTAATGGGAAGAAATCTTGAACAGTTTCAGAAACCTTAGTAACAACTGCTGATAAAACAACAGTATCTCCATAATATACCATACAAGCCCCATTAGCTTGCTTTCCAACTTCACCAATTTCTACTTTAAGTGGACGTCCTGCCCAATCAAAGTTGAAAGTTTTAACATCACTCATTAAATTTTTTTCTCCTTTAAATTTATCTTTTTTACCTTTTTTATAACATTATTATGTTATCACAATTCAATTTGACTTTCAAGTAAGCGTTTGACGTTTATCATTGAATTAAGGCAAAAAAAAAGAACCCATATTGCAAGGTTCAATTTTAATTAGTATCTTAATCCTAATTTTTCACAAACATTTTTATATTCATCAACATTCTTTGATTCTAAATATCTTAATAAAGAACGTCTTTGTCCAACCTTAGAAAGTAGACCACGTCTAGCTCCAAAGTCATGGATGTTTGTAGATAAATGCTCATTTAAAGTTTGAATTTCTTTAGTTAAAATTGCAATTTGAACAGATGTTGAACCTGTATTTTTTGCATTTCCACCAAACTCTTTAACTAATTCTGCTTTAACTTCTTTAGAAAGCGCCATTTTTAATTCCTCCATTTTATAAATTTGACTCGTAATTCAATGTATTCGCCCTGGAGTGGTCGTCATACAAAGAACACGTCCTATACTATATTATCATTTTGTAAAATAAATTCAAGCGTTTATTTTTAAAAAATTATAATTTGTTAAATAAAATATTATTTTAAAATCAATACTATCCTGTAAAAAATATTGGTAAACTTTAAACTATCAATAATCGCTATTATAAAATACAAGTCCAATAATTATATTATTAAAATATCAAATAATATTATTTAGTTGAATGCGTTTTTTTAAATCCAGCAGATATTAATTATCATACAACATAATAATTAATTACGCTTATTCATTAGGTGAACGTAGTGACACCTGAGGCGTAATAGAATGATAATAATTTATTTCTTCTTTATCCTTTTTAAAATTAACCTTTATATTATTTGATGGATATAATGTTACTTCTAAATAATTATCATATCTTACGACTGATTTAACTAATGTCTTTAATATTTCTTCTCTTTCATTTTCATTATTAAAACTAGAATCTTTTATAGTATAAAGAAACTCATATATTTCATCTAAGTTTAAATGTTCTTTAGTTTCTTTTTTTAATGAATGAATTCTTTCATTAGTTTCTTTTAGTTCAATCTCTAGTTCATTAATTCTATTAATTACTGTTTTAGATTCATAAGTTTCTAAAGATTTAACAAGATTATTAATCTTCTTAGTATCTTGTAATACTTTACCTTCAAGTAGCTTAATTTCGTCACTTGTTTCATTTGATGAATTGTAGTACTCATACATAGTACTTGCAATTTCTTCAATACTATCAGTAGTTGATAGTATTTCTTTTATTTCATTAATTACTAAATCTTCTATTAATTCTTTCTTTATTTGATGTGAATTACATTCTTTCTTTACTTTATTCTTACAAATATAGTAATGATATTTATAACCACTACTATAAGTTGAAGATTTACCTATATAAGTTTCTCCACATATTGGGCAATATATCTTACCTGATAAAAAGTATTTCTCATGTAATACTCTAGATCCATGTGAATTTCTCTTCAAAACTAATCCCGCTTTATCAAATACTTTTTCATCTACTATTGGAGGAACTATATTAGTATATACATCACTACCAAATATAGCTTTTCCTATATATTTTTTGTTTTTTATAATTCTTGCAATCTTTTCCGGGTTCCAAGGTGTTCCATTAGATGATTTAATCATTCTATCATTTAAATCACTTGCGATACTTTTAAGTGATTTTCCATTACAAACTGATTCAAATATTTCATTAACTATCTTAGCTTGTTCTTTAACAACATTATATTTCTTATCAACTATTTTATATCCATATATACAGGCTCCACCTGTATATT
>CAVFNL010000034.1:0-15769 GCA_963623875.1 Parabacteroides distasonis
TAATATAAATTTACAATTTGCATTTATTTCACAAGATGTTATATCACTAGATTTTGCTTTTACTAATACTAAATATGGATTTGTATCATTTCCTAAATAATATCCATTACCATATTCATTATAATTTAAGTTGTTACATCCTCTGAATGCATAATCTCCTATACTTGTTACACTTTCAGAAATTGTAACACTAGCAAGACTAGTACAGTTATAGAATGCAGAATCTCCTATACTTGTTACACCTTCTGGGATTGTAACACTTGTAAGACTACTACAGTTATAGAATGCAGAATCTCCTATACTTGTTACACCTTCTGGGATTGTAACACTTGTAAGACTACTACAGTTATAGAATGCAGAATCTCCTATACTTGTTACACCTTCTGGGATTGTAACACTTGTAAGACTACTACAGTTATAGAATGCAGAATCTCCTATACTTGTTACACCTTCTGGGATTGTAACACTTGTAAGACTACTACAGTTATAGAATGCAGAATCTCCTATACTTGTTACACCTTCTGGGATTGTAACACTTGTAAGGCTAGTACAGTAAATGAATGCTCTAGATCCTATACTTGTCACACCTTCTGGTATTACAACCTCAGTATCTGATCCAGTATAATTTGTAATAATAATATTAGAACCATCTACTTCAAATCTAAAATCAGATAAAGTATTTAAATCAAGCCACTTAGCATATAAAGTAATATCACTTTGAGGCGCAGTCACGTACTTAGTAGTTAATGTTTCATCATACCATCCTATAAATACACATCCATCTTTAGTTGGAATTGCTGTAATAGAATTACCATAATATAATTTAACATTATCTACTACACTTCCACCATTAGAATTAAATGTGATATTTATTAATTCTAATTTATCAATATCTCTTGTATCCTCGTATTCACAAACACTACATTTTCTACTTTCTAACCCTTTTTCTGTTGAAGTAGGAGCTTTTATAGTAGTCCATAAAGAATATGTATGTTCTGCTTCATCTTTCTTTGTATTATGACCACATGTATCAGAATACCAGTGGTTTGTTTCATTTTTAGACCATTCTGTTGCATATGTATGTGTATGTGCTACACTATCTCCACCGGTTGTGTCTGATGTATCATCCTTTGATGAATTGTCTTTATCAGCATCTCCACAAGAAACTAAAGATGCAGCACACATAATTGTTAATGGTATTAACAATAATTTCTTTTTCTTCATATTTTCCTAATCCTCCTTCTTTTAGGTCCTTAGAATATGAAAAAAGGACCTTGTTAACCAAGATCCTATGGATGTAAATATTAAATCTACCCCCCCCCCGATAAATTTTGCATAACCGAGGAAGCAAGGTACATATTTAATATAACGTGATAACATTATTATGTCAAATCCAAAATAACACCAACTTAAAAAATGCATATTTTTTTAGTTTTATTGCATATAATATCATTTAAATCCGTTCTATCACATATTTTTAACTATTTCAACAAATGATTCTTTTTTACAATTTAGCAATTACCACAAAATTGTTCTACCATTATTTTAACCTCATCAAACAAACGTTAAAGCACTTAAAATAGTGAACTTAAATTTTATTTATTTTTCTTCACTGAAAATCCAAATGTTCCAATAACTTCATTTGTAAGAAGATATTGTCCATGACTATAACACACTAGATTAGCCCAATCTAGATGAAATTTATTAACATCATCAAGATATTTTTTATCTATTGAAACATTTAAAACATCTGCTAGAAACATATCATGTGAGCCTAGATGAATAATATCTTTAACCTTACATGCAATACAAACAGGAGATTCATCTATAGCCTTACACATAACACCATCCATATCTCTTTGTGTAAGGTGTAAATGCTCAAATTTATCAATATCTCGTCCACTTCTTACACCTGCAAAATCTGCCGCATAAACCAAATCTTTTGAAACAAGATTAATTATAAATTCTTTTGTTTCAACTATTGTTTTATAAGAAGCTCTTTCAGGTCTTACTGAAATATAAAGCATTGCGGGATTAGTACAAATAGTACCACACCACGCAACAGTAAAAATATTATCTTTAAAACCGTTACCTCCAACACTAACGATTGCTACTGGGCAAGGATATAGCATATTCCCTGCTTTCCAAACTTCGCGTTCATTCATAAATTCACCTACTTAACTATTTTAAATATACCTTCATTAAATTTATTTTCTTTCATTTCATCAAATATGAAATACACTTCTTTAATATCATCATCAAAATGCAAGAAAAATTCAATGATATTTTTATCACTAATCTTTATTTTATTTTCTTCAAAAGATATTCCTTCTCCATCATCTAAAAGATAAAAGTCTTTAAGTTCACTAAATTCACTATAATTATCTTCATTAAAATCATCAAAAATAATAAGTGGTTTTTCTTTTGAATAATAAGCCATAGGTACTAAAGCATATTCACCATAATCCTCTGAAAAATACCCTAATAAATCTAAAAAAATATATAGTCTACCTTCATCAAGTCCATTGAAATTATATTCTTCTAAATTTATTGTCATAAAATACACGCCAGAGCCTGGAAATGTATAATCTTCAAGCGACTGTGGCACTATAACATCGCCAAATATATGTGTTTCTAAAATATTATTTTCATCTTTTTGCACTAAAACTGTCTTCATCTATTCTCCTTAATAAAAAACGGATAATTATATCCGTTTTACTTAACTAAATCTAAAATATGTTCCTTTGAGCATAGTCCTACGCTTGAATTATAGAATTCTCCGTCATTAAAAACGAATAGTGCTGGAATATTTGTTACATTTAGTTTTTCACAAATTTGGGGATTGTTATCTGCATTTACTTTACAAACTTTAAATCCACTATTTTCCTCTGCTACTTCATCAACAATAGGAGATAAAGCTCTACATGGTCCACACCAAGGTGCCCAAACATCAATTAAAACTTTACCTTTTGCATTTAAAACTTCACTCTCAAATGTATTATCAAAAACTTCTATTACTGCCATATTAAGCCTCCTTATAAAAAATAATATATTATGTTTTTTAATATGTCAAATATAATGCTTTATTAATTAAAAACATAACCTTCTTTATTTATAACTTTTATTATTCGTTCTTTTTCTTCTAAATATAACTTTAAATAATCTATTCCATTAACAATTAATAAATTCTTATCTTCTATAAGCCCTATCATAAAATCAATCATTTGAATTGTTCCATCCAAAACTTCACTAATTACAATATCCCAATTGATATCAACAAACACAAAATTCGAATGTACATAATTTGATGCAAAATTCATCGCATCATAAAACTCCATTGAATCTGAGATTTGCGCAACGGTTTTAATTGAATATTTAATTTTAGGGTTTTCTTCTTTCATTTTTTTAAATAATTCTATACTATCAAGCCATCCATAATTTAGATAACTTTTATAATTATTATATGTTAAATTATTATTCGTAATGTATAAATCTAAATCTTTTTTTGATAAATGCTCTAGCGCATCTTCTATCGTTATTGCTTGATGATCAATAAAAGATGGAAGTGCAGCCTTATACATATTAAGTGTCTTTATTGTAATAAATATTTCTAATGCTTGTCTAAATACAGACATAGCTTGTGAATGACATCCTCTATCAAAAAGATTAAAAACAGATGTCATAGAATCAATTAAATCTTCTATTTCTTTAGTGTAGACATCACGTTCTAATTTATCATTTATTGATAACGGAATCTTTTCTTTTAAAAGTTCTAACATAAAATTTACTAATGAAATAATCTTATTCGTTAAAAACGAACTAAAAATAAAATTATCATAAAAATTCATTGTAAGAAGAGTTTTATAACTCTCATATGTTATAAACGTTATGTATTCTTCATCCTTAAGATTATTATCAATTTCATCGTTAAATTTTTTAGCAGATGTAATTGCTTGAGCTAATTTAAGTTTAAAAACATCGCTATATAAGATGAAATCAATATCTAATGCTTTAGCTTTTGATATTGAATACAAAATATCTTTATCTTCTAAAAATCTTTTTGAAATATAAACAATAAACTTCGCATCAAATCCATCTTTCATTTTTAAAGATATGATTTTGTCATAATATTTACTCTCAGCCATTATTTTTTTTAAAATAATTTCTTCATTCATTTTGTATCTCCCACTAAATATTTATTTACAAATTCTGGCGCACTAAGTGGTTTATCATATAGATATCCTTGTGCTTTATTACAACCAAGTCTTAACAAATTAGCTGCTTGCATCATAGTTTCAACACCTTCACAAATAACATCTATTTCAAGTTTATTTGCTAAATCAACTACTGATTCTAAGACAATATTCTTTTTGTCAGATTTATTTGTTGCACAAAGCGATTTGTCAATTTTTATGCAATCAAATCCACAATCGACTAAAGCCGAAAGGTTTGAATAACCTGAACCAAAATCATCCATAGATACTCTGTAGCCAAGCCTATGAACATAATATATTAATTTTTTTATATCAACAATATTTTTTGTGAATGTTGACTCTGTAATTTCTAATTCAATATATTTTGTTTCAATTTGATACTTTTCTCTGATTTTATCTAATTTCATAAAATATGCTAAAAAGTTCTTTTGATTCCTAGATACATTAACTGATACCGGTATATCAAATACAATATTATCATCTTTAATTTTAGAAATAAGTTTCATAAGAGATTCAAACACATATAAATCTAGTTCTACTAAAAGCCCTGCTTCCTCTAGAATAGGAATATATTGAATTGGTTGTAGTAAACTTCCTTTATATCTCCATCTACTTAAAACTTCACAACCAATAATTTTTTGTGTACTTATCTCTATTTTGGGCTGTATAAATAATTCAAATTCATTATTTTTTAGTGCATCAGCGAAATTCATTAATATTTCATTCTTATGCATAAAAGATTCGCTAATCTCTTCAGTGAAAAATTGTAATGCGTCAATGTTAACTTCCCCTATTGTTCTTCTAGCAATATTTGCCTTATCTACTGCAACAGATATATTATTTTCGTTACCATCAGTAATATAAACACCCGCAACAACAACTAAATATTTACCAATATTTGTGTTTCTATACGATATATCATGAACTTCTTTTAGTAATTGTTCAAACTTATAATTTATAACCTCATCTGTATCATAATAGTCCATTGTAATATATCTATCTGATGTAAATCTTGTTGAAACACCATTTGGATATATTTTTTTCAAAATTTGTCCAAAACGTTTTAGCACAAAATCTCCTATGCTAAAGCCAAAAGTATCATTTATGAATTTAAAACGTTGAATATTAAAATAAAATACCATCATTCTTTTTGTAACACTATTTATTCTATTAAATGCTATTTCTTTAAATTTTGAATAATTAACAAGCCCTGTTAATTCATCAATAGATGAAAAGTATTTCAAGTAATTTTCTTCATTATTTTTATAAAAATTTATTGATAAAAATCTTGATACAACTGATAAAATATCTTTTTCTAATATTGTCCATTCATGTTCATGAAAATACACAGCTTCAATTACGCCTATTTTAATACCCTTATGTAAAAGTTTACATCTTAACACTGATTCTATATTATTTTCTTGTAATTTTTCACATAAAATAATATTACTATTTTTTAAATTCTTTGTTCTATTTATTGCAAGTAGATTATGTTTATAATGTTCATTCCATAAATCTGAAGAATAATTTTCCACATGAGAATTTTCTTCTACTTCTTTGTTTTTATATGATATAGCTGCGGCCTTTTCTATATCTTTTTCATAAAAATACAATATAACTCTATCAGCTAAAAGTGTTTGAAGAATAATATCAGTAATTGCTAAAATATTCTCTGTCTCGTCTTTTTTAGATTCTAAAACACCTTCCAAATTTAATATCGCATTTACTAATTTGTTTGATGAATTTAATTCTTCAATTTGACTATGTACTTTAGAAGCGACTATATTTGTATGTTTTATTTGATCATAGATTATAAAACAATTCTTACCTTTTCTTTTTCCTCTATACAATGCCCTATCAGCACAATCGAATAAGCCATCAAAACTAAGGCTATCAATGCCATATCTTGCACAACCAATTGTTGCGGTTACATCAATAGGTTCTTTAAGATTGCTTGTAATATTTTTAAGTTCGTGGCATATTTTGTATAACACATTCCAAACATCTTGATATGCACTAATATTTGTTAAGCAAAATTCAAATTCATCTCCACCAAATCTAGCTACAATACCATTTGATATATTGTTTTTTATAACTTGTGCTACCGATACTAATATTTCATCTCCGATTAAATGCCCAAAATTGTCATTAATGCTTTTAAAATTATCAATATCTAAAATACATAAAGCAAAATTTTCTACTTTTTTATCAATCAATTCATTGATGTAATTATTAAAAGTATCTTTTTGATATACATTTGTAAGAGGGTCTATCAAATTAATTAATTTTCTTTTGCTTTCTAGATTTTCAATATGCACAAGATATGTATTATCATCTAGTTTATGTTTTATGCATACAAGAGTATTTCTACTACCATCATGTGAAGTCGTATTTACTGCAGCTTCACTAATATCATCATTTTTTATCCATCTCAAAAAATCATTTTCAAACTGTGGTGGTATTTCAACATTATAAATTTTTGCACATTCAAAAATCATATTTGGAATTGAAAGAGAAGATGAAATAATATCACCGTGATTAAATATATATTCTACTCTTTCAATATCTATTCTTACTTTTACAATTATTGTTTCATTTGTTTTAAAAAAAGTAGTGATTTCAGATAATATATTCAACAAGAACACCCCCTTTGGTGGTTTCTATAGTATTATTATTGTATCATATTTTACTATTTAATTAAACACTTATACAAAAAATAAGGTCTTCTTTAATCGAAGACCTATAAATTATTTTTGTATTACATTAAATTCTTTTACTAAAACACATCCATCACCATTACCTCTAGCATAAAAGCCAATCCTACTACCTACCCATCTTCCGGCTTTAGCGTAATGCGTTTTTTGAGAATATTTACCATTAAATCCTAGTGTATATTTTAACTCAAAAGTGTTTTCGTTTACGGCATTAATCATAAATTTAATAGTATTACCACTATATTCTTCTTGCGATATAACATCTTCTTCGCTATTAAAAGTTCCTACTCTTTCTTCAATATAATTAACACCATTTCTTCTTACAACACAAATATAGGCATATTCTTCACCCATCATAAAAAATCCTGTCTCATCTAAATCATTTTTTAGATTTAAATCAATTACAACTTCACTACAAAAATTAAGGCTTGAAACTTTTTCAGAATATGTGTTTTCTTGTAAGTGTAATGGTTTTATTCCATTAACACAATTTAAAATTAACCCATTTTCTGTAATTTTTTGATAGCATTCTTTTTTATTAGCTGGAGTTTGAAGAGATATTCCAATTTCATTTTTAAATTTAGAACCATGCACAACTTTATAATCTGATTTAACATCAACAAAATAATCATAAGATTCTACAGGTACTCCTGCGATTAGTTTATCGGGCGCATGGCCTATAATAGGCCAATCATTAAACCATGAAACTGGCTCTAAATACACAATACGTCCGTATGGGCGCATATCACGGAAATGAATGAATGCCCAATTATCATTTTCAAGTTCAATTAAAGCCCCTTGATGTGGTCCATTAACAAGTGTTTCTCCTTGCATTAAAACAATTTTTGATTCATATGGACCATAAATATTCTTACTTCTTAAAGCAACTTGCCATCCACCTTTTACAGAACCTGCTGGCGCCATTATGTAATAATATCCATTTCTTTCATTAAATTTAGGACCTTCTATTGAGGGATTATTATCATGACCATCATATATTATTTTAAAATCATCAGATAGACACTCTTCTAAATCAAGACTCATTTCATAAAGGCCTAGGCACGAATTAAATCCCATTCTGCTTTTAGCAAATCCAACTACTACATAGCATTTGCCATTTGTCCATATAGGGCATGGATCTTCAAGACCCCTTCTTTTTATAACAAGTTTTAATGGTGACCACTTAGAATATATATCTTTTGTGTGTGACATATATATTCCATCATCTGGCATTGGAATAAGACAATAAAATTCACCATTATGATATCTTATTGAAGGTGCCCAAGCACCTGCCCCATGCATAACTTTATCATATCTTTCATCTAACGAATCATAAACATAATTTATAATATGCCAATCAACAAGATTCTTTGAATGAAGAATTGGCACTCCTGGCATATAATTAAACGATGATGCGACCATATAAAAGTCATTTCCAACCTTTATTGCGTCTGGATCACTAAAATCTTCTTGTAAAATCGGATTAAAATATTTCATTTTTATTACCTCAAATCTTAACTACTATTTAATTATAGTATATAATATGTAATAGTGATAGTCAAAATCGTTTGATTTTTTATAACAATTGGAGATGATTTAATGGATAATTTAATAAACAACAATTTAGAAGAGATGGTCTGTCATGGAACGCCATCATTTCCTTTTGTAATATATAATAAGGAATTTGATTCGAATAATCTATCATATATTTCTTGTCACTGGCACACAGAAATTGAAATTGTTTATTGTTATAATGGTAAAATATCATACCAAGCTGGAAATAAAAATTTCATTCTAGATAAAAATAATGCCATAATCGTTAACAAAAACATTATTCACCAAGCAGATATGATAGAGCGTGCTAATTGGTATGCAATACTATTTAATCCTAAAATGATATATGGGTTTGAAGAATCAAAAATAAAAGACATATTAGAAAGTATTAAATTTGATTCTATTTTAATAAATAATGAGAAAAATATATCATTGATTCAAAAATTAATAACTGATTATTTTTCACCTGATTCTCTTTTAAAACCACTTGTTGTTAAACGCGATTTAATAAGCATGTACATATCAATCTTAAGTGATGCGTACCATAGTGGTGAGATTAAAGCTTATAGACCAACTTCTGAGATGATTAAAGTCAAAAAAATGTTAGATTATATTAATAAAAACTATAAAAATAAAATATCTATTGATGAAATAAGCAAAGAGGTAGGTCTTTGTAGAAGTGAAGTATGTAGGATATTTAAAGCTTCTCTTAACACTTCCATTAATGATTACATATTGAAATTAAGACTTGAAAAGAGTATAACATTACTAATGTCTGACAATTTATCTATCACGGAGATTGCTTATGAATGTGGTTTTAATAGTTCTTCTTATTATGCTGAAGCATTCAAGAAAATTATTAAAATGACACCTAGAGAATATAAAAACAAAAATAGTAAGGACTGATATTATGAATGATAATAAACTTTTAGAGGTTGTTGATTCTAAAGATACTAAAACGATTAAACGTGCAATATATGAAGCATTTGCAGGTTACGATTTTAAAAATGATGCATATTATAATTATTTAAAAGAATTAGATAATATTGAAATAAATAAACTCACAGTTCCTCTTTGTAGGGCATACATAAAAATTCTTATTGAAATTGATGATAAAGCATTTAAAAACACTTCTATCGAAAATGGTACAATACATAAGATTCTTAGAAGATTTAAAACTATATATGATATAAATTATCTTCTTTCTAATAAAAACAAGAATGAAATATTCTTTGAAGTTATGGATTACCACGGATGGTATGATAGAGATTATATAGAAAAATTAAAATACAAAACTAAAGAAAAGCCAATAAACGCTTCTGAAGAAATAAAGCATATTGATTCTGCAGACTTCGAATACCTTACAGTACTTCTTACAATGCTAATTCGCGAAAATAATTCATACGATGACTTATGGCATAAAAAAAGAATCCCAGGTGGAGTTATTGATTTGATTTTAACTAAAATGATTTATTTTATCCTAAGTGGACAATATTTTGATATAGAGGATGATATAAATGAGTAATGTTAAATCAATAAATATGACTGAAGGAAATTTATATAAAAAACTTTGGTTATATTCAATTCCTTTAATTTTTGCAGGACTCCTTCAACTTCTTTATAGCGCATGCGATTTAATTGTATGTGGAATGTTTGGTTCTGAACACTCAGTTGGCGCAATCGGTTCTACTAATTCAATAATCAACTTACTTGTAAATTTCTTCATAGGGCTATCAATTGGCGCAAACGTTTTAATGTCTAGAGCATTTGGATCTGGCGATAAAGATAAAGGTCAAAGAATTGCCTATACAAGTATGTGTTTAAGTGCTATTTTAGGAGTGGTTGTAACAATAATTGGCGTGTTTTTATCACCAATACTTCTTAAGGCAATGGGTACTCCTGAAGAACAAATAGACCTTGCGACAGATTACTTACAAATCTATTTTTTAGGTTCTATATTTAATCTAGTATATGACTTTGGAGCTTCTCTTTTAAGAGCTATTGGAGATTCTAAAAAACCATTTATATTTTTAGCACTATCTGGAGTTTTAAATATAATATTAAATTTAGTTTTAGTAATATGTTTTAACCTTGATGTATCAGGTGTTGCGATATCTACAGTAATATCTCAATTCTTTAGCGCAACTTTAGTTGTAATAGCTTTATTTAAAAATAAAGTTTTCTTTGAATTTAAAATAAAGAAAATAAGATTTTACAAAAAAGAAGCTATTCAAATCTTTATGGTTGGAGGCGCTACAGGTATTCAAAGTGTTATATTTAGTCTATCTAATATAATAATACAATCTTCAATAAATTCATTAGGGCCTGAAGTTGTAGATGGTAGTGCCGCATCTTCTTCACTTGAAGGATTCATATACGTTGTAATGAATCAGTCATGTCAAGCAGGCCTTGCGTTTATAAGTGCAAACTATGGCGCAAATAATTTTAAAAATATTAAAAAACTTATATTCTACACGTTTACTACTATGTTTATCTCATGGGCTGTTATAGCAGGTCTTGTCTTAATATTCCATACCCCTCTTATTCACTTATATGTAAAGAGTGGTGATAAACCTAAATATGCTTGGGAAAGGCTTTTAATAATCGCATCGACTTATTTCCTTTGCGGAATAATGGATCTTGGGGCTTACTCCCTAAGAGGAATAGGATATTCACTTCTTCCCACAATTATATCTTTAATTGGTGCCTGTGGACTTAGAATTTTATATATTTTAACATTATTTAAATTATCATATTTCCATAACCTAGCATGGCTAATTGCGACATGGCCTATATCATGGGTTATTACATCAATTGTAAGTTTTAGTTTTTTATTTCCATTACTAAAAAAGAAAGAAAAGTTATCAGCATTAGCTGCGGATAGACAATAAAAGTTCCATTAAAGGAACTTTTTTATTTCATCAACTGAATCTATAAAATATACATTTTTAATCTTTTCAGCATTTGATAATTCATATTTAATCATATTATTAAATAATTCTTTTATAGGATTATAAAAGCCATCAATATTTAAGAATATACATTTACTATCCTTCTCTTTTAAAGCAACTCTTGCGATGACTTCAAATATTTCTTCAAATGTACCAGTTCCACCGGGGAAAGCTATAAAAATATCTCCTAATTCCATCATTTTAGCTTTTCTTAAAGAAATATTATCGCATACAATAAGTTTTGTAATACCTTCTAATTCAAATCCTTTATCAATAAATTCTTTAGGTTCAACACCTATTACTTCCCCACCATTATTTAAAACTGATATCGCAAGAACACCCATTAAACCACTCTTTGATCCACCATAAATTAATCTATGTCCTTCTTTTGCAACAAGTTCGCCTAAAGATTTAGCTTCTACAATAAATTTATTGTTATTACTAAAATTGGCACCAAGATAAACAACTATATTCATAAAAAGACCTCATTTCTACATTTAATTATATCATTTAATAAATAAAAAAGAAGTTAGTGTCTACACTAACTCTTTAGATTTTTGTTTTGTATTTAATTTCTTAAATTCTATTATTAAGAATATTATTGTCACAATTATTGAAATAATATCACTTACCCATGATGCATATAAAATACCTTTTATTCCAAGCATTATAGGTAAAATACACATTGCAGGAATTATTGCGACTACATCACGTAAAAGTGATAATATTGTAGCCTTAATCGCATTTCCTGTGGCTTGTAGATAAATAGCTGTAACCTTTTGAATCAATGTAAATGCGATAAACGCTAAGTATATACGCATTGTTAATTTACCAAATTCAATATATAAATCCTTATTTGATGAATTTGAACCAAATATTTTTATAATAGGTCCAGGAATACATTCAAATAAAATTGTACAAATTATACCAAGTATCAAATTAGATACTAAAATTAAACCAAGTATTTTTTTAACTCTATCATATTTTTCAGCACCATAATTATAACCTATTATTGGTTGTGCACCAGCCGCAATACCTACGGCAATATTTACAGCTATTGTAAATACTTTCATAACTATTCCAAAAATTGCTTGTGGATCTTCTGCACCATATTTACTCTTAAGTCCATATTTCGCAAGTAAATTCATTGAAACAATAGATACAACAACTATTGATATTTGAGTTAAGAAGGATGAGAATCCAAACTTTAAAATATATCCTAATGATTTAAATTCAGGTATGAATGAGTTTAGTTTTAATCTAAATGTTTTAGACTTGAAAAGATATATAATTGATACTATAAAAGACGCTATTTGTCCGATTATTGTCGCAAGAGCAGCTCCTGTCAGTCCCATATCTAATCCCATAATAAATACGGCATCTAGAATTATGTTTATAACCGCACCTAAAACCATTGATATCATCGCAGTTTTTGGTGAACCATCAGCTCTTATAACCGAGTTTAGCGCATTCATTATAATATAAAACGGAATACCAATTAATATAATTCTTCCATATTCTTTAGAATATTTTAAAGCACGTTCAGTTTTTGCTCCAAAGAATTCTAAAATATTTGATAATAATGGAAATGATATCAATAAAAATAAAATAGATATTATAACAGCTGTAAAAATCATTGTACCTACAGCTCTATGGATTTTATTTCCTTCACCTTTTCCATTTTGAAGTGACATATAACTTGCAGTACCGTCACCTAGTAAAAGTCCTAACGCTAGTGCGATAGTAGTTAGTGGAAAAACTATTGTAGTAGCTGTATTTCCTATAGATCCTACATCAGAATTTCCTATAAAAATTTGGTCAACTATATTGTATAAAGCACTTATAAGTAAAGATGCTATACAAGGAATTGCGAATTTTAGTAAAAGCTTTCCAGGCTTTTCTTCAAGTAAATAATTATTGTTACTAGATTCCATAATAAAAAAGTCCCTCCTTTAGAATTTAGTAAGTAAATTGTTACAAAAGCAGGGGCTGTAAAGTTCATATAAACTTCCTTAGATCACTTATTTCACAATTAATTGTATTTTAACAAATTTTAAAAATTGATGTAAGTGATTTTTTTATTTTTTTTCAATAACTCTCATTTTAGCACTATGAGATCTTAAATTTTCTTCTAGTTCACCATCACTAGGAAGGATTGGATGTTTAGTAATTAGTTTAAATGGCATGTCTAGCATACTATCTAAAATAGGAAGACCTTCAGGAATATTAGGGGTAGTTCTATCTTTAAATATCATTTTGCATATTCGATCTTCAAGAGATTGAAAAGATATAACTACACATCTTCCAAAAGGATTTAGCATATCAAGCGCATCATTTAATGAATCTTCAAATACTCTAAGTTCATCGTTAACCGCAATTCTTAAAGCTTGAAAAACTTGTTTTGCTGGATGTCCCTTTTTATTTAAAACCTTTGATGGTAACGCACTTTTAATAATATCAACAAGTTCAAATGTAGTCTTAATTCTTCTATTCTTTCTCACTTCTTCTATCTTTCTTGCGATTTGTTTTGAAAATTGTTCTTCACCATATCTATAAAATATATTTACAAGTTCATTAAAAGAATACTCATTTACTATAATTTCTGCTGTAAGTTCTTTCGATTGATCCATTCTCATATCTAGTGGCGCATCATATCTATATGAAAATCCTCTCTCAGGTATATCTAGTTGAAAACTTGAAACACCAAGATCATATAAAACGCCATCTATTTTTTCAACACCATATTCGTTTAATGCACTTTTAATATTTTTAAAATTGGATTTAATTATTGTAAAGTTGTTTGAAACTAAAGATAAACGCGCACTAGCTTTCTCTATAGCATATATATCTTGATCAAAAGAATATAAATGCCCTTTATCAAGACGTTTTAGTATCTCTTCAGAATGACCTCCACCACCAAGAGTACAATCTACATAAATACCATTAGGCTTAATATTTAGACTTGAAATAGCTTCTTCTTTAAGTACAGAATAATGTGTGTATTCCATAAAAATCCTCCTTAAATAGAAAATAGATGCCTATGCATCTATTTCTACTAAATTATTCAGCTTTTGCGTCCTTCTTAGGAGCAACAACTAATTTTCCTTTGTAGTAACCACAATTTGGACATACTCTATGAGATAGAGTTAATTCTCCACAATTTGAGCATACTACCATGTTTGGTGCAGTTAAAGCTTGATGAGATCTTCTCATTCCCTTCTTAGCTTTACTTGTACGACGGAAAGGTACTGCCATTTAAAACACCTCCATATTACTTTAGCAGATCTTTAAGTGATGCGAACGCCGGATTTACTTTATCCTTATCTTCTTCTTTATTTAATACATCTTCACCAGATTCAAATTCTTCACCATCAATAATTGATCGCATTGGTTTCTCACACAAAATGTTAGTAACTACCGCATCTCTAGTATCTAGAGTTTGTAAATCAATTGGATTGATATCAGATTCGAATGGTGGATCTTGCATATAAATTTCATCACTAGAACAACTGATTGTATTTTCAATATGCACTAAGCTTATAGCTGATTCTAATACAATATCAATTAAAATATCCATATGAATCATATATTTACTATCATCTAGCATTGTAATCTTATATTTTACATGTGCAGGCTTTGTAGAAACAATATCTTCATACCCATTAAGATCTTCTTCTAAATCAAGAGTCTCTTCACACACATATGGAAATTTAAGTTTACGCAGCTGTGCTAACGCCAATCGCATAAAATCACCTCAGCCTAAAATATTATATTAAAGAATACAATAAAAGTCAATAAAAAATATTCGTATATTGAATGAAAAAATAGTTTTTTTAGAAATTAACTTTTCATTGCTATTTTGTTATTCATCTATGTAAGAAATCTTTAGCACCTTTCACATTTTTGATACTTAATAACCTATTTACATGGGATAAACACCAACATCAAATTATATTAAAGATACCATTTAAATATCTAAGATAGGCATCTATCTACCTCTTTTTAACAAGAATCATAATTATTAAAATTATTAGGCCAAACAAAACAGATGATAATATCAAATATAAAGCATTAAATAATGTTTCAGCATTTCTTTTCTTAATAAATCGTTCATTTTCATATTGACTTTAATAAAATATTCCTACTATTTACTTTTCTTACAATAAGAAATATTCGTTCCATTACCTTTCTTTATGATTAGTCCTTTATTTATTAATGAATTAAGAATTCTTATAAGCGTATCTTTCTTTAATCCTGTTGGTATTCCTTTGTTTTCCTTTCTGTTATATCCTCTAAGGCCTAATAAAGATCCTGTAGCAATAATATCAAAACGACC
>CAVFNL010000035.1:0-30317 GCA_963623875.1 Parabacteroides distasonis
ATTTTATAATTATTGAGGCTTATTAAAAGATGAGCCTCTTTTATAATTTGGGTATAAAAAGATGTTGAAATTAAATAAAATTATTTTTTTTGTTTTATATCTTTTTTATTAAAATTTATTGTGCTAGAATTATTATAGTTCAAAAGGAGGATTAGTTTTATGGATAGTTTTAAAGATGTTTTTTTATCTACAAATTTTAGAATAATATTGATTCTTCTAGTGGCAGTTTTATTTATTTTTGCATTTGTTTTTATTTTTCTTAAAATATATAAGAAGAACGCAAAAATTAAAGCTGAACTTAATGAACTTGATTATTTAACAAGAATATATAATAGAGGTTATTTTTATAAAAAAAGTGAAGAATTTTTAAAAAGTACTACCTCAAAATATTCTATTGTGGCTTTTGATATTGCAAGATTCAAAAACATAAATGAATATTATGGTTCAGATGAAGCTGATAATATCTTAAAAGATGTAGGTCTTAAACTTATTGAACTTTATAATAATCAAACAATTAGAGTTTTTGGTCGTATAGAATCAGATAAATTTTCGTGGATTATGCAAGATAGTAAGGATAAACTTATAGATATATATAATTCCTTTATGGCTATAAGCCAAAAGTATAGACATCAAATTCCTGTTAAACTTGGAGTATATCAAATAGAAGATAACACAATGCCTATTAAACTCGCATATAATAAAGCATTTCTTGCAGGAAAATCTATAAAAAATGATTTTGATCGTAACATTCAATATTTTGATGCGGTTATGGTCTCATCTTTTGAAAAAGAACAATATGTTCTAAATAATTTTGATAAAGCGTTAGAAAATGAAGATATACTTGTATATTTTCAACCAAAATACGACCTGCAAGATAATTTAATATGTGGTGCTGAAGCTTTAGTTAGATGGGCTGATAACAAAAGTGGATTAATTTCACCTGCATATTTTATTCCAGCACTTGAAAATAATGGACTTATTACAAAACTTGATAAATATATATGGGATAGAACAGCGCGTTATATTAGAGATTGGTGTAGATTAGGATTAAACCCTAAACCAGTATCAATTAATATTTCTAAAGTTGATTTACTTGAACCTGACCTTCCAAACTATATTGAATCAATTGTAAGAAAATACGCAATACCTCATAATTTATTTGAACTTGAAATTACAGAATCTGCATATGTCGATGGTGCAGTAGATGTCACATCAATTTTAAAATCATTTAAGAATAAAGGATTTACTATTTTAATGGATGATTTTGGATCTGGTTATTCATCTTTAAATACATTAAGACAATTTCCTATAGACGTTATAAAAATTGATTTGAAATTTTTAACAAATTTTGATAATTCGGCTGAAGCTGATAAAGGTAGAACTATTATTGAAAGTATTGTTTCAATGGCTAAAAGATTAAAATTAAGAATAGTTGTTGAAGGTATTGAGACTATTGAACAAGCAAATTATTGTAAATCTATTGGCTGTGAGGTCGCCCAAGGTTTCTTCTTCTCAAAGCCTATACCTGAAGAAGACTATATTAGACTTTTAAATGAAGAAAGAAATACTCATAAGGATTTAATGTTCCATAATAAAAATGTTAGTGAAGAGATTTGGAATAAGAATACTTTAACTCAAGATTATTTCAATAATGTTAATGGTGCTCTTGCGATAATTTCTATTAGAAGAGATTGCATGCAGCCAGTTAAACTTAATGAAAATTATTTTAGAATCATAGAACAACAGCGTAAAGAATTCTATGCGGCCACAAGAAATCTCTATGAATCTATTTATCCTGCGGATTTAGATATGTTTATAGAAAATATCAATAAAACAAGAAATGATATGAAACCACAAACATTCCTTTATAGAAGAATTAATTCTAATGGAAATATTAAATGGATTAAAGTTACTGCAACATATATAAATTCAGAAGATAATATTACACATCTTTATTTCTTATCACTTGATGATGTGACAGAGGTTAAGAATATGCAGCGTGATGTCTTAGAAATGGCTGATTCATTTGATAGTGGAATAATTAAATGTGATGTTTCAACAAATAAAGTTGTATTCTACAACGATAAAATACTTGAAATCTTAGGAATTACAAAAGAAGAATTCGATTATAATTATAAAAATAATTATCTACGTCTTATTTCTCCAAGTGAACAACAAGATTTTAAACTCTTAGTTGAAAATGCATCTGATAAAGATGTAATAAGAAAAGAATTAAGCCTTATTGCTAACAACAATGAAATAGAAGTTTTAAACACTTGTAAAGTTCTTGTTGAAGGTAATAAAAAATATTCATATTTTTCAATAACCCAAACAAAATTATCATAAGCCTCTTTATTGAGGCTTTTTTAAAAGGAGTGATTTTTGTGTACAAGGAATTAGTAAAGGCCATTAAAGAATCAAAAAATATTGTTGTATTTACAGGCGCAGGTATATCTTGTCCGGCGCCTACAAATATTCCTGATTTTAGGTCGGAAAATGGAGTGTATTCAAAAAATGTAAATGGTATGAAAGCAGAAGAGATAATATCTCATTCATATTTCATGTCACATCCTAAAGAATTTTATGACTTTTATGGGCATAATATGGTGTTTAGAAATGCTAAATATAATAGCGCACATAAATTTTTTGCGGATTTAGAAAAAATTAAAAATGTATCTATAGTAACTCAAAACATAGATGGCCTTCATACAAAAGCAGGATCAAAAAATGTATATGAACTTCATGGAAATGTATATAGAAATTATTGCATGAGGTGCCATAAGTTTTATTCATTAGATTATATTGATGTATTAAACACCCCATATTGTGAATGTGGAGGAATTATTAAACCAGATGTTGTTTTATATGAGGAGCCATTAGATGAAAATGTCGTTGAAGGCGCAATAGAAAAAATAAGTAGAGCGGATTTACTTATAGTTGTAGGAACGTCTCTTACAGTATATCCTGCCGCATCTTTTTTAAGATATTTTAAAGGGAAAACATTATGTCTTATAAATAAATCAAAAACACAATATGACAATATTGCAAATATAGTGTATAATGATGACATAATCAAAGTTATTGATTGTATAGAAGGAGATTTAAACTTATGTTAACACCTAAACAAAAAGCCATTTTAAAATCTAAAGCTAATACATTAAAACCAGTTTACCAAATTGGAAAAGATGGTATAAGTGATGAATTAATCACTGGTATTTTAAATTATTTAGCTAAACATGAATTAATGAAAATAAACTTACTTAATAATTCTATGGTGACAAAAGAAGAATTTATAAGTGCTATGGAAGAAAATGATATTGAATTTGTATCAAAGATAGGGCATATATTTACAGTATATAAATATAGTCCTGATTTAGAGTCACATATTGAATTATAGTATGAAGCCCTAGCTGGGCTTTTTGTTTATTGATGGAGGATTAAAGATGAAAAGAATGATACTAGTCGATGGTAACTCCCTTATGTATAGAGCTTATTATGGCTTTGGAGACCCAACAAAACTAAGACCAAATTCAAAAGGAGTATATACAAATGCAATTCTTGCTTTTGCAAGGATGATTCATAATTTACTAAAAGATGATTATGATAAGATTTTAATTGCGTTTGATAAAGGGAAACACACATTTAGACATGACATTATGCCAGATTATAAAGCGGGGCGTGCTCATATGCCGGATGAGATGAGGATGCAAGTCGCATATATTAAAGATTTCTTAGATAGAAGTAATATTTTAAGATATGAAATGGATTTGTACGAAGCAGATGATATTGTAGGAACAATGGCACGTATTGCCGAAAAAGAAGGATATCATGTAGATATTTATTCATCAGATAAAGACCTTTTACAATTAATTAGTGATAATACAACAGTTCATTTAACAAAAAAAGGTATAAGTGAACTAGAAGATTTTGATAAAAAACATTTTAAAGAAGTTTATGATTTAGAAGTTGAACAATTTGTTGATTTAAAAGCCTTAATGGGAGATAAATCAGATAATATTTCAGGTGTACCTGGAATTGGTCCTAAAAAAGGTGTAAAACTTCTTCAAGAATTTAGGAGTGTAGAAGGAATAATTTCTCATATTGATGAAATTAAAGGTAAAGATAAAGAAAAGTTTATTGAAAACAAAGATCTTTTATTAACTTGTAAACAAATGGTAATAATTAATACTGCATCACCTATAGAGATAAGTATTGACTCTTGTGATAAAAAAGCCCCTTCAATTGAAGCCTTAAAAGAATTTTATGAACATTTAGAACTTAATTCCCTTTTAAAAGAATTAAGATTAGATAGTAAAGAAGATTTAAAGGCTAAAAATTTAGAATATAAATTAATAGATAATTTAGATACTCTTAAAACTATATTAGTTCCTTATTCAACATTCTTTATTGAAACTATGAATGTTAACTATCATAGTGCAAAACCTTTATGTATTGCGTTAAAGAATCATTTAGGTAATTTTATAATTGATTTTAGTCTTTTAAATACAATTGATATGATACTTTTCTTATCAGATAAAGAAAACCATAAAAATACTTTTGATTATAAGAAAAATGCGTTTATTCTAAAAAAATATGGAATAGATTTCTTAGGAGTGGATTTTGATATGATGTTAGCATCTTATATCATAAATCCTATAATTGGTAATTCCGAATTTAAAGATATTGCTTCATATTTTTCTTATGATGAAATTTCATATGAAGAAGAAATATATGGCAAAGGTGCTAAAATGGCTGTACCAACAGATATTAATATAGTTTATATGCATGCACTAAGAAAAGCAAACGCAATTCATATTTTAAAAAATAGTATTATAGATAAATTAAAAGAAAATTTGCAATATAGTCTTTATAAAGATATTGAATTGCCACTATCATATGTTTTAGCTCAAATGGAATATAATGGAGTTTTAGTAGATGTTTTAGAACTTAAAAGACAAGAAGTAAGTATTAATGAGCGTATTAAGGTTTTAGAGTGTGAAATATATTCTTTATCAGGAGAGGAATTTAATATAAATTCATTTAAACAACTAGGACAAATTCTATTTGAAAAATTAAATATTAAATATCCAAAAAGAATTAAGGAAGGACAAGCGTATTCAACTGATGCAGAAATTTTAGAAAAAGTACGTAATGAACACCCTATTGTCTCAAAAATTTTATCATATAGAGGACTTGCAAAATTAAAGAGTACATATATTGATGGTATAAAGGATGCATTAGATGAAAATAATATGATTCATACAACATTCCAACAAACCTTAACTCAAACAGGACGTTTATCATCAGTAGATCCTAATATGCAAAACATTCCTATAAAAACTGAAGATGGAAAAGAAATTAGAAAAATGTTTATTCCAAGAAACGAAAATTATTCTGTTTTTTCATCAGACTATTCTCAAGTAGAACTAAGAGTACTTGCACATATGGCAGGTGTTAAAAAACTTATTGAATCTTTTAAGAATGGTGAAGATATTCATTCAAGAACTGCTAAAGAAATATTCGGGCATGAAGATATAACACCACTTGAGAGAAGACAAGCTAAAGCTGTAAATTTTGGAATTGTTTATGGTATTAGTGCATATGGATTGTCTGAAGATTTACAAATATCGCAAGAAGACGCATCGAATTATATTGCGTCATATTATAAAATATATCCTGAAATAAAAGAATTTATGGATAAAACTCTAGAAGATTGTAGTAAGAATTTATATGTTAAAACAATTATGAATAGAATAAGATATATACCAGATATTAATTCTAGTATTTATTTAAAAAGAGAATTTGCGAAAAGAACTGCGATGAATGCGCCTATTCAAGGTAGCGCAGCTGATATTATGAAAATAGCTATGATAAAAATATTTAATGATATCGAAGATAAAAAATTAAAATCAAAAATGGTTATGCAAATTCACGACGAAATAATTATTGATGTATATAGTGGTGAAGAAGATATAATAAAAGAAATAGTAGAAAATGATATGATGAATGCAGTTTCATTAAGTGTACCACTTGATGTAGAATCATCATTTGGTAAAAACTGGTTTGAAGTAAAGTGAGGTAATTTTATGCCTGAACTTCCTGAAGTAGAAGTTGTAAGAAGAAAATTAAAAGAGAATATTTTAAATCTTACTATCAAAGATATTGACATAAGATATGATAATATCGTTATGATGCCTAAAGAAATATTTATATCAAATATAAAAGGTAAATGTATATGTGATATTAAAAGGCTCGGTAAATATTTAATAATAAATTTAAATGATGGAAATATCATCTCCCATCTAAGAATGGAGGGAAGATATTACTATATCAAAAATGAAGAAGTGTTAGATAAACACATCCATGTTATATTTTATTTATCTAATGGTTATATGCTTTGTTATAAAGACACGAGAAAATTTGGAAGAATGATATACAAAACAAATGACGATTTATATAATACACCTCCTCTTAAGAATGTAGGGTATGACCTACTTACTAGTGAATATTTTGATGAAGATTTAATTTATAACAAAATAATAAATAAATCGATACCTATTAAATCAACTCTTCTAGATCAATCGATTATTGCAGGTCTCGGAAATATTTATGTTGATGAAGTTTTATTTTTATCAAAAATAAATCCTCATAATAAATCAAATACATTTTCGCATAATAATTTGGATAATGTTATTTCATATTCAAAACAAATATTTTTAAAATCAATAGAATGTGGTGGAACTACAATAAAATCTTATGAATCATCACTTGGTGAAAGTGGGCATAATCAAGAAAATCTTTTGATTCACGGCAAAACGGTGTGTCCTGTTTGTGGGTCTTTTGTTTTAAAAGATAAAATAAATGGAAGGTCGACATATTATTGTCCTAATTGTCAAAAATGATTGATAATAAGAACTTTAAATGTTAAAATTATAGCACTATGAGAAAAGTAATTGGTATTACAGGTGGAATTTCATCTGGTAAATCACTCGTTTCAAATTATATAAAAAATAAAGGGTATAAACTTATTGATGCGGATATTATCGCAAGAAATATCATATATAAAGACTCTCTTGCATCAAAGGCTATATTAAAAGAATTTGGACAAGATTATTTTATTTTAGGTGAACTAGATAGAAAAAAACTTGGGAATTTAGTTTTTAATAATCCTGATAAATTAGAAATTTTAAATAAAATAACTCACCCTATTATTAAAAATCAAATAAATGCTGAAATCAAAAAAAATGATGGGATAATATTTATTGATGTCCCATTACTTTACGAAGATGCATATGATACGATTTGTGATGATGTAGTGGTAGTTTATACAACATATGATATACAACTAAATAGGCTAATGAAAAGAGATGGGATAGATGTAAATTATGCAAAGAAAAAAATTGATTCACAAATGTCTCTTGAAAAGAAAAAGGATTTAGCTAAATACGTTATATATAATATAAAAGATGAAGATTATTGTTATAGACAAATAGATTTAATATTAAAAAAAATAGAGGAGGAATAATTATGGCACATGTTTTTCAAACTTCTGAGTCAGCCGCAAAAGACATTCTTAAAACAAGATGGTATAAAGCAAATTATAAAATGACTAAAGCCGCAGTTTTAAAGGTTTTAGAAGAATGTGGATTTGAACCTCTTGTAACAGATGATAATTATGGTGAAATATTTATTGAAAATCAAAACTTTTCAATGACTATCACTATATTTGAATTTAGTATGGCAGAAACATCTATTGACATATCTTATGAATCAAAAAGATTTTTTGAATTCGGGCAATGGAAAAAAGATATTATCATGTTTTATTCAAAAGTAAATGATATTATTGAATTTAAAGGGTTATCATTACACCCATAGGAGGATTTTATGACATCAATAGATAATAATACAAAAATTAATATTTATTCATCAAATCTTTTATCTATTGATGATTTTGGGTCTTTAACACTTCTATACATGCCTGTCGTAGGTGCGAAGACAATAATGGTTTATGAAACACTATATGCATTGATTGATAGAAGTACATTAAAGAGCCTAGATTTAGTATATAAGAATATTTTAGATGTATTAAAAATAGATGATAGTCAATTCTTAGAATCAAGAAAAAAACTTGAAGCATTAGGATTGATGGAAACTCTTTATAATGATATGGAATATGTTTTTTTAATTAAACAACCACTTACACCTAAACAATTTCTTCAAGATTCAATTTTCAATATCTATCTTGGGGATGCGGTAGGAGAAGAAATGTATCAAAAAATTGCAAAAAAGTTTACTATTGCGAAAGTTAATAGACTTGAATACCAAAATGTATCCGCAACTTTTGATCAAGTATTTAAACCACTTGATGATACAAAAAAGTACAATGCGAATGGATTTATAATGGGACGCAAGCCTAATGGTAGTATTAATTTTAGGCAACATAGTTTTGATTATGATGAATTTTTAACTAAAATTGATAGTAATAAAATCACACCATCAAAATATAATGAGACAAAACAAGTTATTATAAGAATTTCTTATTTATATGGATATGATATAGAAACAATGGCTGAACTTTTTAGTGAATCTTTGAATGATAATTCAATGTTTGATGCAAAAATATTATCTAAAAAAGCAGAATTACTTCATAAACATATATCAAATGGTAAAGTTAGAAATTTAGAGACTCCAGATATGAGCCCTGATGAATATAATGCGATGATTGCGGTATCAAACGCATCAGTTAGTCAAATGCTTGAAGAAATTTGGCCTAATAGCGATAAAACAAACTTAAAGAGTGTAAACACACTTTATGTTGATTCTGAGATTAATTTGCCACATGAAGTATTAAATATAATGGTTTATTATGTTTTAAATCAAAAGAATGGAGAATTACCTCCGGCTGCATATTTTAAAAAAGTTGCGCGTGACTGGATATCAAAAGGAATAGTTAGTAAAGAAGATGCTTGGAAGTTTGTGCGTGGCATTAAAAATGATATACCTGCACAAAAGAAGCCTTCTAAAATGGTTACTAAGAAGAGTAATGAATATAGTGAGGATTATATAAAGAAATTAAATGAAGGATTTGAAACATTATGATGCGAATTGATGAATTTATTAAAGAATTAAAACAAAATCCAAGATTTAAAGATTATAATATTACAATAGATAATTTTAATAATTTTCTTTTGATGTCAGAAGAAGATATGATAGATGGCGCAAATAATCCGATTGAGGGCTTTTATCACAATGTAAGATTAAATAAAAAAGGTGAATATGAATTTTATTTACTGCCTTGTAAAAATAGGGAAGAAAGTGTAAAAAAAGCTAAAAGAAAAGAACTTATTGATACAAGATTTTCATCAAATGCCTATGAGTCACAAAAATTAGAGGACTTTAGAACTGATACACTTGCAAGAAAGAAAGCTTATAAATATATCTTATCTTTTGTAGAAGAATATAGTAAAGATAATTTTATGAAAGGATTATATCTTCATGGAAGTTATGGAAGTGGTAAAACATATCTTATGTCAGCTCTTGCGAATAAAATGGCTGATAAGGGATATAGCGTATCGCTTGTATTTGTGCCAGATTTATGTAGAGAATTAAAAAGATTAATGTTTAAAGATGATTCTGAGGATATTATAAATGATTTAAAAAATGTTGATATCTTAATTCTTGATGATTTAGGCGCAGAAAACTTAACAGGTTATATTCGTGATGATGTATTAGGCCCTATTATAAATTATAGATGGAGTGAAAAGAAGCCTTTCTTTATAGCATCTAATTTTACAACATCAGGCCTAGTAGAACATTTATCTCAAACAAAAGAAGATCAATATAATAAATCAGCAGATTATATTAAAGCTATAAGAATTTTTGAACGTATAAAACAATCAACAATAGAATGTGAATTTAAGGACTAAGATTCTTGACAAAGATATTTTAAAAATATATAATTTTTTTGTAAATCGTTGATAAAGACATGGTTTTATAGAGATGCTATCAAGAGAGTGGGATTGTAAGCTGGAAGTCCCTATAGTGTACTGTAAAATTACTACTTTTAAGAGAATGTTAAAACATTACGTTAGGCTTGCGTTAAAAGCATAAAGTGCGAGTATAACTCGAACTAAGGTGGTACCACGGTTATTTTAATCGTCCTTAATTTAGGGCGATTTTTTTATTTAATAGGAGGAATTATGATAACATTAACATTACCTGATGGAACAAAAAAAGAATTTGAAGATGGAGTTTTAGCAATTGAAGTTGTAAAAAGCCTTTCACCTTCATTGGCTAAAAAAAGCGTAGTAGCAAAATTTGATGGAAAGCTAATTGATTTAAGAGATGCATTAACAAAGGATGGAAATATTGAATTTGTACTTGATGATACTAAAGAAGCATTTGAAGTGTTAAATCACTCAACAGCTCACTTGCTAGCTCAAGCTGTAGGAAGATTATATCCTGGATGTTATTTTGCAATAGGACCTGCAATAGAAGAAGGATTCTATTATGATTTTGATCTTCAGGATAGAAAGATTACAAATGAGGATCTTCCTAAGATTGAAGCTGAAATGAAGAAGATTGTAAAAGAAAATCTTAAGATTACACATAAACTTATTAAAAAAGAAGAAGCTTTAGAATTAATGAAGACTGATCCTTATAAAACAGAACTTGTAAAAGTGATAGATGATGAATATGTAGGATTCTATGAACAAGGAGAGCATTTAGAAATTTGTCGTGGACCTCATGTTATGTCTACAGGATTAATTAAGAATTTTAAACTTTTAAATGTTGCGGGAGCATATTGGAGAGGAGATAGTAAGAACCCTATGCTTACTCGTATTTATGGTACATCGCACTTTACTAAAGAAGCTTTAGATGATTATTTAAAATTATTAGAAGAACGTAAAGAGCGTGATCATAGAAAGATTGGAAAAGAAATGGGAATCTACATGTTTGATGAACTTGTAGGACGTGGACTTCCAATGTGGCTTCCTAATGGATTTATCGTAAGAAGACAACTTTGTGATTACATTATGGATAAAGAATATAAACTAGGATATAAGCATGTAATGACTCCATCTTTGGGAAACGTTAACCTTTATAAGACTTCAGGACACTGGGCTCATTATAAGGATGATATGTTCCCAGCTATGGAACTTGATGATGAGTCATATGTACTTCGTCCTATGAACTGTCCTCACCATATGGTTATGTTCCGTTCTAAACTTCATTCATACCGTGATCTTCCTGTTCGTATTGCAGAAATTGCAAATGACTTTAGATATGAAGCATCAGGAGCATTAACAGGACTTGAAAGAGCAAGAGCATTTACTCAAAACGACTCACATATTTTCTGCCGTCCTGATCAAATTGCGTCTGAATTTAAAGGAGTCGCTAAATTAATTCTTGATGTATATAACGATTTTGGATTTAAAGATTATAAATTTAGATTATCTCTTCGTGATCCTAAAAATACTGATAAATATTTTGGTAATGATGAGTTATGGGAAAAGTCAGAAAATGAACTTAGAGAAGTATTAAAAGAAATGGGCGTTGATTATTATGAAGCTTTAGGTGAAGCTGCGTTCTATGGACCTAAACTTGATGTACAAGTACGTTCTGCAGTAGGACATGATGTAACACTTTCAACTATTCAATTAGATTATCAATTGCCTGAACGCTTTGATTTAACATATATTGCAGAAGATGGAAAGAAAACTCGTCCTGTAGTAATTCATAGAGCAATCCTTGGATCTCTTGATAGATTTGTAGCTTTCCTAATTGAAGAAACTAAGGGAGTATTCCCACTATGGCTTGCGCCAATACAAGTAAAAATTATCCCAGTAAATTTAACATACCACAAAGATTACTGCGATATGCTTGTAGAAGAATTCACTAAGAATAATATTAGGTTTGAAACAGATTATCGTGATGAAAAACTAGGGTACAAGATAAGAGAAGCTCAAATGTCTAAAGCACCTTATGCACTAGTTATCGGAGATAAAGAAGTAGCTGAGAATAAAGTTACATATAGAAAGTATGGAAGCAGTGAACAGGTAACGTTGGAAAAAGAAGAATTTATTAAACTTCTTAAAGATAGCATATCTCTAAGAAAGTAAGGAGGTATTATGACAACAGATACTATATCGGTTATAATATTAGTACTAGTAGTATTATTTGGATTAATAAATGCTAAAATATATAATATAATACACGGATTTTTAACAATAATAGGTGTGACTCAAATACTTGCGTTAATATCTTTTGTATCTATCAAACAAGGACATATGCTTGTAAAATATAATGCATATGTTTCGTATACTATAAACGCATTCACATTGCCACTTCAAACACTTTGTACAACACTCAAGTTGGAAAATATAAATGCAGATAAATATACATTCTATTTGATACCTATAATTGTATTTGTAATAAGTTTTATACTTGCGTCTTTATTAAGAAAAATAAGAAAATCAAGAGAAGATTAATAGAAGATGAGGCCTATCCTCATCTTTTTACTTTAATAAAATATGCTTTATTATTGAAGTAAAAATATTAAAAAAACTATACAAATTTAAATCTATTTGTTATAATGTTTTATGGTGATATATGTGGAATATAGTAATATGGAATTATTTTATGATGTTTTATCTGAAACTATGGAAACACTTTATGATGTTTCAAAAAAAGATTATTTTACTTTGTATTTTGAAACAATAAAAAATATATTAGAATCAGATTTAACAGAAAAATATGATTCTGAAACAAATGAAAAATTATTACGCATATATAAGCGTTTAGAAGATAAAGATTTCACACCAGAAGATGTAAGAAAAGCCTTGCAGTCTACTATCATTAAAGGACTTAATGAAATTAAAGAGGTTAATGATGTAACCCCTGACACACTAGGTTATCTTATAGCATATCTTATTTCTAGAATGTCTAGCCAGAAGGATTTAAAAATATTAGATCCACTTGCTGGAAGTGGTAATTTATTATTATCAATTGAGGAACATCTAACAGCTAATTGTGAACTATTTGCGATTGAAAATAATAAATTAAAAACAGAAATATTAAAAAGTATGGCTGATTTAACTTCAACTATGATTGAAATATATTTTCAAGATACGCTTAATATAAAAATGAAAGATATGGATTTTGTAGTATTTGATATGACTACTTCATACACCATAGATCCATATTTTCCATATTATCTAGTCTTACATCACTTAGAATCTTTAAAAGATGATGGGTATATGATAGGACTTTTACCTAATGATTTTTTTGAGCATGATAATGATAAGATGTTTAAAAATAAATTAGAAAATATAGGAAGAGTATATGGTATTATTGAATTACCAGATAATATCTTCAAATCTAATCCAAAGAGTATTATAATATTTAAGAAAAATACTCTTAAGGATAAGAATTGTTTAATGGTCAAATTACCATCGTTTGATGATGAAAGAGCATTTAATGATGTTCTTTCAAGAATTGAAGATTGGTTTTTGAAAAATAAAAATACTAATTAAAAATAAGGAAGGAAATTAGAATATGAAAATTATGGCAGTTAATGCTGGTTCTTCATCTATTAAGTTTCAATTACTTAATATGCCAGAAGAAACAGTAATCGCATCTGGAGTAATGGAAAAGATTGGAACAAAAATTGATGGAAATTTTGTAGAGGGAATTTTTACATTAAAATATAATGGTAAAAAAGAAGAAACTCACCCTGTATTAAAAGACCACGCAGTTGGTGTTGAATTATTACTTAATACTTTACTTGAAAAAGGAATTGTAAAATCATTAGAAGAAATCGGAGGAGTTGGACACAGAGTAGTTCAAGGAGGAGAATACTTCAAGGATTCTACACTTGTTGATGGACCAGATGGTGTAGTAGTAAACAAGATTGCAGAACTTGCAGACCTTGCGCCACTTCACAACCCTGCTCACATCGTTGGTATTAAGGCTTTCTATAAGGCGTTACCAAATGTACCTGAAGTAGTTGTATTTGATACAGTATTCCATACAACTATGCCTGAAGAAGCATATATGTATGCAACACCATATGAATGGTATACAAAATATGGAATTCGTAAATATGGAGCACATGGAACATCTCACAAGTATGTTTCTGAACGTGCTGCTCAATTAATCGGAAAAGACTTAAAGGATACTAATACTATTGTTTGTCACTTAGGAAACGGAGCTTCAATTTCTGCAGTTGAAGGTGGAGTATGTAAAGATACTTCTATGGGTCTTACACCACTTGCAGGAGTACCAATGGGAACTCGTACTGGAGATGTTGATCCAACTGTTGTTTCATATATTTCAGCAAAAGAAAACAAGACTGCAGCTGAAGTTGTAAATGAACTAAACAAAAAGTCTGGATACCTAGGAATGTCAGGAAGAAGTAATGATGCACGTGATGTTACTGCTGGTATGGAAGCAGGAGATCATAGATGTAAACTTACATTTGATGTTCAAGCTAAGAGAATTTGTGATTATGTAGCTGCTTACTGGTTATACTTAAATGGTAAGGTAGATGTAATTGCATTTACAGCAGGTATGGGAGAAAACTTAAAACATTTACGTTTAAATATTGGTAAACGTTTAGCTCCACTTGGTGTTAAAATTGATGAAAAACTAAATGATACTTTCTCTGATGAACGTGTAATTTCTACACCAGATTCAAAGATACAAGTATGGATTATCCCAACTAACGAAGAAGTTATGATTGCACGTGACACTGTACGTGTTGCAAAATTAGCTTAATAATTAAAAAGCCCTTTAAGTTTTACTTATAGGGCTTATCTTTATAAGCTTATATTAAAATTACAAAGGATTTATTATGGAAAAGGATACTAAAGATGGTAAGAATGTAAAAGTTAATAAAAAACATATTGCAAGAGATCTTATAGTTTGTGCTTTAATTATTCTTCCAATGATGTTAATTGTGATGGTTTTAGTTCAATCTAAAACAAGTTCAAAATTAGACAAATCTGATAATGAATTTTATAATGAAGTCACAATGCTTTATAATGAATCAGTTTCCGAACCTTATGTAACAAAATCGGTAGAAGATGAATATCAAACATTTATAACTGATACTAAAGAGCATTTAAGACTTCTTGAAAATAGAATAGTTTCCAAAAATTTTAAATATAAAAAAAATAAATCAGATGATTCAGTTTATAATGAATATTCAGTTAATCTTACATATACTGGTTTAAAACAAACTAAAACTATATATTACCTTAATTACAATAAAACAGAGTGTGGATATATAGGAACAATTGAAGAGAGTGGTTGTGCAAAAGCTACTTTCCTCTACAAAACTGGTGTTGAGAGTAATTATTTAACACTTACTGGTGGAGATAAAGGTTATAGTTATAATATGACTTATTATCTTGATAGTAAAATTTATAAGATATATGCATTAAATGATGAAATAAAAAATGAATATATAATAGATATTGAAAACAAACAATTAAAAATGGGAAGTAAAATCTATGATTTTGCTTTAATTGGTACACAAATTCAACTTTCGCTATATGGAACTGACACAATGGCAACTATTGAACTAATCAGTAAAAAAGATGCGTATGTTTATCAATATAATTTTTTAATTGTAGGTCAAAATAATCAAACATATGAAATAGAAAGATAGAAAGGAGAAAAATTATGGCAACTAAGAAAAGCTCTAGCAAAAGTTCAAGAGATCAAATTTTAGGTCTTCTTGCGTTTATTGCAATGTTTATAAACTTTATTTATTGGATTATTTGCATAATAAATAATCAAGGTTGGATTACAATTGGTGGAAGATTAATAAGTGTTATGCAGTTTGTAGCAACTATTCTTCTTACAGTAGTAGTACTTGTAATTGCTTATGATTGGGCAAAAAGACAAAAGAAAACTTGGTATATAATATACTGGATATTCGCAATAATTACAATACTTGCTATCCTTGTAGGATTTGGAACTAACCTTGCAAATTAAAATAAAAGCTTTGAGCATAAGTTTAATACTTCCGTTCAAGGCTTTTTTCTTTTAAATAAGAATAAGTCATTTAATGTATTAATGATTCAATTTTTATTTTAAATAATTATAAATTTAGATAATGAAACATGTTAAGTTTTAAAATTTCATATAAATTTAACTTTTTTAAGTGCCATAAAATCACTGTTAGAATTGCTTTTTTTTTTTTTTGAATTAAAATAAAAGCATAAGGAGATGATTTTTATGGAACCAAATGAAAAAGAAAGTTTTTGGACTAAGACAAAAAATACATTTAAAAAGAATAATTATTTTTGGACAAAGATTGCGTCCGCTATACTTGCAGGAATAATTGTAATTATTCTAATAATATGTTTAGCAACATGTAATGGACATAATCACAAATATGATTCTGCGTGGTCTAGTGATGAGACAAACCACTGGCATCAAGCTACATGTGAGCATGATAAGAAAAAGGATTTAGCAGCGCATACATATGGTGATTGGGTTATAGTAACAGAAGCTACTGAGACTACTAAAGGAAGTAAGAAGAGAGTATGTAGTGTTTGTAGCTATGTTGATACTGCAGAAATTGCAGTAATACCACATACACATTCGCTTGTTCATCATGAAGCAGTTGATGCGACACATGCTACAAAAGGTAATATTGAATATTGGTTATGTTCTGGATGTGGTAAATATTTTAGTGATGCGGCAGGAACAACTGAAATAGCAGATAAGACAAGTGTAGAGGTTAAATACTTTAGTAAAGGTCTTGAATACACTTTAAGTAGTGACGGAGCATCTTACCTTGTTTCAGGAATTGGTACTTGTACTGATACTGATATTGTTATCCCATCAACATATGAGGGAAAAGATGTAACAGGAATAACTGCTACAGCATTTGCTGAAAATGAAAGTATTACAAGTGTAGTAATACCAGATAATATTACAAGTATAGAAGGCCTTGCATTTCAACAATGCAGCAATATTACAAATGCAATAATTGGTAATGGTATTACAGAAATAAAATCTGCTTTCTTTCTTAGCTGTACAAATCTTGAATGGGTTGTATTACCAAGCACTGTTACAAGTATAAGTGAAATGGCATTTGACCATTGTGATAAATTAGAATATGTTTATTATAGTGGTAGTGTTACATCATGGGCAAACGTTGAAGTGGCTTCTTACCACAATGATCCTTTAAATACGGCTATATGTTATTATAGTGAAACAGTACCTACAGATGGTGATAACTCATATTGGCATTATGATACAACTGGTAACATCGCTGTTTGGACTGTATATAAAGTTGCTAAAGTAGAAGCATCATGTACAGACGGACATGAAGAATATTATAAGTCTACAATTAATGAAAAAATATATAAGGACGAAGCCGGAACAATAGAAACAACATTAGATGATTTAAAGATTACTGCATTAGGACATTCACTAGTTCATCATGAAGCAACAGATCCTACTAAAGATAAAGATGGTAACATTGAGTACTGGTCATGTTCAGTATGTGGTAAATATTTTATTGATGCGGCAGGTACAACTGAAATTACAAAGACAAGTGTCATTGTTAAATATGCTAGTGAAGGACTTGCAATGCTTTATGATCCAAATACTGATTCTTATATTGTTGAAAGTCTTGGTACTTGTACTGATACTGATATTGTGATTCCTTCAACATATGATGATTCTACACACGGCAACAAGAGTGTTACTAGTATTCTTGCTGGTGCGTTTCAAAATAAAAAAAATATTAAAAGTGTTGTTATTCCTGAAGGTGTTACAACTATCGGAAATAATGCTTTTGAAGGATGTTCTAATTTAGAAAAAGTTGAAATTCCTAGTACAGTTATAACTATTGGGGAATATGCATTTAATGGTGGCAATTTTCCTAGTAGTACTAATAAGATTTCTATTATTACAATTCCTAGTGGCATTACAACTATTAAAAGTAATACGTTTAGACGTTGTGCTAACTTAAAAGAAATAGTACTTTTTGATAGTGTTACAACTATTGAATATAATGCATTCTTATTTAGTGGTCTTGAAGTTGTTTACTATGAAGGAACTGCTGAACAATTTGCTCAAATAACTGTTGGAGCTGTAGATGGTGGTGCTACACATAATTTTAGAGAAGCTACTAAATATTATTATAGTGAAACACAACCTACAGATATAGCCAATAATTATTGGCATTATGTAGATGGTATTCCAACTAAATGGTAAAATTAAATAAAATATAGGAATAAAAGTCTTTAGGTAAATAGGTACTTAAAGACTTTTATTATATCTAATTTGTTTATAACCTTTAACATAATTAATTATTTTGTTAGTGTATATGTGAAATTAAAATGATATAATGTTAGTGGTGATATTATGTTAAATGTTAATGATGAAATAACAATTACAATTAAAAGATTAGGAATAAATGGAGAAGGAATAGGATACTATAATAGACTTTTAGTATTTGTTCCATTCGCAATACCAGGAGAAGTGTGTAATGTTATTATTACATCAGTTTCTGAAAAAATGGCTTTTGCGAAAATAAAAGAAATAAAAACAGTTTCAAAATTTAGAGTTGAGCCTAAATGTAAATATTATCTAAGATGCGGCGGATGTAATACAATGCATATAGATTATAATAAAATGGCTGAATTTAAAAGAGATAGAGTAATAGAATCTATTACACGTTATACTGACTTAAATCCTAGATCATTTGAAATTAAGCAAACTATAACTATGCATAATCCTTACAATTATCGTTTTAAATCATCTCTTCCTGTCCGCAAGTTTAATGATAACGCAACTGTAGGTCTTTATTCTTTAGATGGAAAAGAAGTAATATATATTGATTCATGCATGAATCAAGCAGATAAAGTAAACACAATAAATACTAAAATTTTAGGATATATGGATGAACTTAATGTTGTGCCATATAATGAAAAATATAAAAGAGGAGAAGTCAAATATATAGTTACAAGAGTATCTCATTTTAATAAAGAAGCTCAAGTAACATTTATTGTATCATCTAAAACACCAAAAATTATGGAACTTGCTAAAAAGGTAATAAATATTGAAGGAGTATCTTCTGTATATGAAAGTATTTCTGATGGTGAAGGTGATTCTTTAATATTTGGTTCTAATATTAAAAGATTAGAAGGAAAAGAATCAATTGTTGAAAGCATTGGAAAATATAAGTTTGAATTACTTCCAAATGCTTTTTTCCAACTTAATCCTATACAGACTGAAGTTTTATATGAACGTGTTTTAAAAGCTTGTAAATTAAGTTTTAAAGAGCGTGTTCTTGATGCATATTGTGGAGTAGGTACAATAGGTATTTATTTATCTCATAATGCAAAAGAGGTTGTAGGTATTGAATACAATAAGGAAGCAGTAGTAAATGCAAACAATAATGCATTGTTAAATAAAGTTAAAAATGCTAAATTCATTCAAGGTGATGTAGTAGAGTTACTACCACACATGATTGAAAGTGGTGAGGCGTTTGATGTAATAGTCTTAGACCCACCAAGAGTAGGACTTACAGCTAAATTATGTGAAGTATTAAATGATAGTAATACTAAGCGAATAGTTTATGTTTCATGTAATCCTGCAACACTTGCAAAAGATTTAAATATATTAAGTGAAAAATATAATGTTAAATATATTGAACCTATAGATATGTTCCCAAATACATCACATGTGGAGACTATTGTGTTGCTACAACGAAAAATGGAGCAAAACTCATAAAAATCCTAGATGACGTTATTATTTGGCTTCCCACAAGCCCATTGGATGATTTAAAACATCTTCAACCTTATAGTTTTCAAAAAGAACGTTAGGAATAAATGATTTATTATTGATACCATCGATGAATTCTGTGTTATTTGAATCTAAGATAAACATCTCGATGATTTTCTTTGAAATATAAGATGTTACGTCGTCTACGTCAAACTTAATTTCTTTATGCAAGACAGGAATCAGCGTTTCTTTTATTCTTTGATAATTTAAGTTTTAATGCATATGGACTCTAAAAAAATTAATCGTTGGCCATGTGGAGGATGATAAATTTTAGATAGCGTCTACTTGTGCTGTGGCTAAATATATGTTATAATATAGCCACAAGGAAGGAGCTGATTCTATGCAAATTATTCCAATGCGAGATCTAAAGAATACGGTTGAAGTAGAACGCCGTTGTAAAGAAGAAAACGGTCCTGTATTTGTAACTAAGAATGGATACGGTAAATTGGTTGTTATGGACATTGATTATTATGAAAAAACTATGAGAAAGATGTATGAAGCAAAAACAATCTTAGATGGTTTAAAAGACGTAAAATCCGGAAATATTGTAGACGGAGACACTGCAATTTCTAATATAAGGAGCAAATATGGCATCTAAATTTGGATATCGCCTAAGCAAAAGAGCAGAAGCGGATTTAGATGGAATTGTCTCGTGTATCGCAGTTGAACTTACAAACCTACAGGCTGCATCTGATTTTATAGATAAGCTGCAAGATAATATTGAAGAAGCAAGAAATTTTCCTGAAAGTGGCTCTCTTGTACACAATGAATTTTTGCAAGTAGAAAACGTGCGAAAGAAATTGGTTGGGAATTATATTATGTACTATCTTCCGGATACTGAAGAGAAGTTAATTTACATCCTACGTATTGTATATGGTAAACGGAATATGGATGAAATTCTTAATAAATTGGATATTTGATCACGTAAGCATCGGTCACAAGGGCTCTCTAAAATCTACGCCGTAGGACTTAGAGACTTAGCTATAAAATCGGCATCGTATCAAACTATAAACAAATTTACGTAGATTATAGCTATAAAATCAGTGCTGTATTATAAAAAATAATGGGATATCCAAGAAAACAGGCATCTCATTTTGCATAAGACAAATTAATATATTTTGATTATTTAATTCTTATGGTAAGGCCCTCGAGCCTTACCAATTTTTTTATTTGTATATTTTTTACTATTATATAAAATTGGAGAATCTGAATTCATAGTATACATAACTCTATTTCTCATTCTTGCGAAATTAGTTGAACCAAAAGAAGTTCTAAATAAAGTTTTGATATCTCTATTAGCACGTTTCATAGGCCCATAAGAAATTCTAGTGCCATCTACTCTTGAAAATGAATTTAATATTCCCCTTTTCCAATTTAATAATAGTTTCCAAGCAGGTATATGTTTTGCTATATGAGATGATTGAAATTTTATTATAATTTCATCAAATCAATTTTTACAATTTTCTAAAGTGGCACATTCATTAAAGTTCATATACTCATGTAGAAGTTCATATGCAAGCTTTAATTCAAAATCAATAGATAACATGTAATCTATGATTTCAAATACAAGACATATATTGACCATTACGGCTTGTTTTAAACTTCTTGTGTTAAGGGTATAATGAAGATGGTTCTTTCCAAAGTTAGTTGAAACCAACCACAAAATATGGTTTAATTAGTTAAACAACGAGGTATGCTATATGGAAGATTACATTAATTAATTAAGCACTAATTTAAATCTAATTTATACAGAAAAATCAAAAAATGGTTATGTATTTACAGTTGAATCTAAATTAGAAAACGTAACTTGTCCGTACTGTGGTGAGGCATCAAATAAATGTCATTCAAAATATTATAAATCCTTTGATGATATACCTCTTAATGGAAAAAGAGTAACTATTAAAATAAAAAATAGAAAGATGTTTTGCAACAATCCTAAATGTGATCACAAAACTTTTAGTGAAACATTAATGTTTGTTTCTAGACGTGCTAAGCGAACAAAGAGATTAGAAGATTATGTTCTTGATATTTCAAAAAATGTATCGTCAATAAATGCACAAAATATTTTGAGAAAAAACGGAATAAAAATAGGTAAAAGTACAATTTGTACTTTTTTAAAAAAAAGATAGAGACATAATCAATTATAATGATGTTGAAATAGTAGGAATTGATGATTTTTCTATGAAAAAGCATCATACTTATGGAACTGTTATGATAGATCATAAGACTAGAAACATTATTTCTATGATTAATTCTAGAGATAAGGGAAATGTATCTGAATGGTTAAAAATATTTCCAAATCTTAAGATAGTTACTAGAGATGGATCTATAATTTATAAAAATTCAATTGAAATGGCGAATAAAGATATCATTCAAATTACAGATAGATTTCATTTAATAAAAGGTCTCTCTGAAGTATTAAATGAATATATAAGGCATAACATACTTAAAATTCTAATTATAGATAAAATTGAGTCAGATTTTAAGATTAAAACGCTAAAGAAAAAGTTTATTTCTACTAAAAAAACTATTGAATCGGGTGTTACTTTTACAAATGCATGTAAAGAAAACGATATGAATTACAGAACAATGAAAAAATTAATAGAATTAAATGAATTAGAGTTGAATAAATATTTTGAAGATAAGCAAACTAAAATTAGACTCGAAAAAATAGAGAAAAAGAATGAGACTGTGTTTTATATTCAGGAACTTTATAAAGATGGGGTTTCTATAAGAGAAATTTCAAGGCAAACTGACATCGATAGACGAACTGCAAGAAAATACGTGTAACCTAAATTTAAGTTTACATTGGATTCTACTTCAAGAGAACGTACTAATTCTTGTACAGAATATGAAGAAATAATAATCGAGATGATAAAGCAAAAAGCTACGATTAAAAGACATTTTTGTTATCCATCAATTTCTAGCGCATTACTAAATCTTACAAGAGAAAGACTTTTAGCAAATTTAGAGTTACTAGGCTTTTTTTGCATCTTTAGTTGAAAGAGATTTGCTAAGTTATGTAGACTCATTTGGTGCCAAATTATACCATTATCAAGATTATTAAAATAATGAAATGGATGCTATAATTGAATTAGAAGATGGTTCGTGGTGCGTAATAGAAATAAAACTTGGTATTAATTAGATTGATTCTATTGCGAATAATCTTGTTAAGATTAACAATGCAATTATGAAAAATGGTGGTAAATCAGCTAAAAGTTTATGTGCAATTTGCGGATTAACAAATGCGGCGTATAAACGTTCTGATTGGAGTATATGTTGTACCTATAACTTCATTGAAAAATTGATACTTTTGTATTTGACATACTGGCAGCATCAAAAAAATGCTGCAGTTTTGATACACTCTTAATTAAATCAAGTTAGAAAAAATTAATTTTAGATAATTATAACAATATGAATAAGGGTTAAGGCAATAATGCATATTAACAGTTTCCATAGCTTCAACTTGAACTTTATTAGGGTGAATCATGGGGTCAAGACCATGAGTCAACATAAATAATGCATCAATAATTGTTCTAATAACACTTTTATCTGTGTTAGAATAAGCATTGTAAAATGATTCTTCAAGTTCTTTGAATGGTTTTACAAAATTAGATTTAAATTTGATTAAACTATCAAGAGATGCATGAGTTTCAATGTCTATTAAATACGAAGAGATAATATGTAGTAATTTAGTATGATTTAAATATATATCAGTAATGCTTTTTGCAATATCTCCTTTTGATTTTATTGCATTAGTTAATTCGCTTAGAAAAGATAAATAGTCACTTTTTAAAATATCAAGCATTATTTCTTCTTTACAATTGTAATAACAATAAAGAGAAGACCTTGCTATAGATATATTTTCGCTTATTGTTTTCATTGAAATATCTTTATAATCCATGCAATCAAGCATTTTAGATACCTCGGTTATAATTTCTTGTTTTCTTAAATTTATTTGTTCACAAGTTGTTGCACGTTTCATCTTAAACACCTCTGATTTTTAAACATTATAATTTATTATTGACACAGTGTCAAATAAGAACTACAATACAATTGTTGACATACTGTCAGTAAGGAGGAATATAATGCAATCATTGATTATTTATTTTTCAAGACCAAATGATAGTTATACAAATAAAGGTAATACTGAGGTTGTGGCAGAAGAGATAGCTAGACTTACAAATGGATATTTATTTAAATGTGATCCTATAATACCTTATTCATTAGATTTCAAAAAATGCATCATTGAAGCAAAACAAAAGAAGGATAATAACGAAAGGCCTGAACTTAAAGAATATTTGAGTGATATACATGAATACGATGTTATTTATATAGGAGGACCTATATATTTTGCTGAATATCCGTATGAAATATATAGCATGTTAGATAGATTAGATTTTAGTGGAAAAATTGTAAGACCATTCTCAACTCATGAGGGTAGTGTATTTGGGAAAGTAATAGAAGTATTAAGAAATAAATGCGATGGCGCAATTATTAAACAAGGACTTGCACTTAGAGGTAGTCTTGTAAACGAAGAAATTTCAAAAAAAATTATCAAAGAATGGGTAATGAATTTATAATATTAATTTGTTATGACTCTTAACTTAAAATAGATGATTAAAAAATATAAATTTAAAGCCTTACCGAAAATAATATAATATAGCGGAATAATGTTTATGTTCCGCTTTTTTAATTTATTTTTATAAATCTATTTTAAGTATAAGTATGTTGTCTACAATATAGTTTCTATATGATTTATCGATTGATAAAATTTAATATATTTTATTTACCACATTTATTAATAATGTTAAAATACAACTATATATTTAATGGGGTGGTTTTGTGAAAATTATACATTTTGCGGATTTGCATATAGGCTCAAAATTTGAGCGAATGCCAAAAGAGGTAAAAGATATGCTTAATACTAAATTAAGAAATGCCTTTACAGAAGTTATAGCATATGCTAAAAAAAATAATATTAATACTATACTTATGTGTGGAGATATTTTTGATAAAAATGCTGTTTTATTAAACGATAAAAAGTTTTTTTATGATTCTATTATGCTAAATCCTGAAATTGATTTTTATTACATAAGAGGAAATCATGATAAAACATCAAAGTATAATTGCGAAATAGAAAATCTTCATACTTTTTCATCAATAACTTCATATACTAAAGATGATGTAAGAATTATAGGGTATGAATCTTGTGATGATAATTCATTGCTTTATGATTACAATCCTTTTACAACAGATAAGTATAATATACTGATGCTACATGCGGATATTTTTAACTCAAGGGATAAAAACTTTATTGATTTAAAAAAACTAACTGATAAAAATATTAATTATTTTGCATTAGGCCATATCCATAAGAGGCAAGAAGGGATTATAAAAAATGCATTGTATGAATATCCTGGATGTTTAGTAGGACGTGGATTTGATGAAGATGGAGAGAAAGGTTTTTTAGTATTAGATACAGATTTAAATAAAACATCATTTCATAAATTATCAAGTATCATTTTTGAAAAATATGATATTGATGTGACAAATAAAAATGAAGTTTTAATTAAAAAAGAAATTAGTGATTTACTAGGTCATAAGAATAATTTTATTACAGAGGTTAAACTCTTTGGAAAGACTGATTTTGAAATAGACGTGTTAGATTTAGAAAACACATTTAAAGATTTAAGATATTATTTTGTTGTAAAAAACCAATCAAATCTTAAATTAAATTATAATTTTAATGAGCATGAAAATTCACTTAGAAATATGTTTATTAACAAAGTCCTTGAAAATAAAGATTTAACTGATGAGGAAAAAGAAAAAGTAATAACATACGGATTAACTAAATTAATGAAGGAGGAAGAATAAAATGCGTATTTTAAGATGCAATATTATAAATTTTGGTTGTTACTCCTTAAAAACATTTGATTTTAATTCTGGACTTAATTCTTTTTGCCTTAATAATGGAGAAGGTAAAACAACACTTGCATCTTTCATAAAAGCTATGTTTTATTCGCTTGAAAAATCAAGCAAAACATCATATGAGCGAAAGCATTACAAACCATACTTAGGGGGTCTTTATGGGGGCTCAATTGAGATAGAATTAGGTAAAAAATATTATAGAATAGAAAGAACATTTGAAGATTCACCAACAAATGATACATTAAAAATTTATGATGAAAATGGAAATATGTATAATGAAATATTAAATACTCCTTTATCTTCACTTCAAGGTGAATCATCAAAAAGGCTTGGTGAATTAATCTTTGGTATTGATGTTATGTCATTTGAGAAGTGTAATTTCATTTCATCAAATGATTTAGATTTTTCATCTAGTGAATCTATAAAAATGAAAATAGGTAATATTGTTGTAAATAAAGATAAAGAAAATTCTTATGAGGATACAGTCTATTCAATTAAAAATTTTGATTTAAGAGCAAAATCACCAACTAAAAAAAATGAAAATGCATATCCTTATCAAATATCTTTTTTAGAAAAAAAGATTTCTGAAAAGCAAAATGAAATAAAAGAATTAGATAAATTAGAAGAAAACCTTGAAAAACTATATGAAGATAGAAACAAAATTCTTGAAGAAATAAAAGAAATAGAAAATGATCAAAAAGAATTATCTATAATCAATACAAAAAAAGGTATGCTTGAGGTTGTACGTAAGTATGAGAATGATATTTTAAATGAAGAAAATAATATAAATTTCATAAAAGAAAAATACAACTATAATTTACTAACAGAAGATGAAGTAAATTGTGCTACTAAGTATATTGAAAATTATAATTCTTTAACTACTAAAATCCTAGAATTAGAAATCAGTGAACAAGATATTAAAAGACTAAATGAACTAGAAGGAAATTTAATATCAAAAAATGATTATGATATTCTTTATGATGCTAATAGTAAGATTAATAATTTAACATGTACCAATCTTATTTTAGTTGATTTAGAGGAATTTAATAATTTAAAACAAAAATTTGATGGTAAAGAATTAAATGATGAAATAGATGCTATATATTATTCATATCAAACTTTAGTTAAACAAAATGATTATAGGCTTGATATTAGATATCCTTTAGAAGATGAAATCAAAAATATAGGAAATAAAATATGTGAATATGATAAATTGAATTTAAAACTTCAAAATTTTAAGCAATCGTATAATAAAGGTTTATTTATTAAATTTATTTTAATAATTATCACATTAGGTATATATTTAATATTTTTAATAAATAAGAAGAATAAATATTTGCATGATGTAAAAAATATGGAAACTAATTTAAATAATATAAAAAATGAGTTAGATGCATTATTTAGAAAATACAATATAGAAAATGGCTCTTATCAAGAACAATATAGAATTTTAAAAAATATGGCATCAACTGCACAAACAATAGAAACGCAAAAAAATGATTTACTTACATATTTTTCACGTTTCGGATATTTAAATTTAGACATTGATAAAATTTATTCTAAATATAAAAAAGATTTAGAAGCGTATAAAACTATATCTTTTGACGTTAAACGTAATGAAGAAACAGAAAATAAGATTAAAGAAAGTGAAGCTGTACAATTAGATTTAATAAATGAAATTTTAAACAAATATAATTTAAGGAAAAGAGATAATTTTAAAGCGCAACTTTTAAATATAGAAGAAGATATTGAATTTTATAAAAAATATAATCCAATTTATTTAAACAAAAAAGAAATTGATTTAAAGATTACTGATTGTATAAATAAAATTAAAACTATTTTGAATGTTCATAATATTTGTGTAGATGGTGATGTAATAATTACTATAAATAGTGCTATAAAAGATTTTAAAAAGTATAAAGAATCAAATGAAAACAGAATAAAATATATAGATGAAAAAAATAAATATATAAAAGATAATAACCTTGAGGCGTTTGCTATAATTGATGGGGCAAAAAAAGAAAAAGATTTGCAGGAGAATCATACTAAAAAAAGTTTAGAACTAAATAATAAAGAAGAAGAAATCAGGCAAAATGAAACAAATATTGCAAGAAAAGATTCTCTTCAGGATGAAATATTAATAAATATGGATTTAATAGAGGAGTATAAAGAAAAAATAAGGATTGCAGAAATTGCGTTAAAATCCTTAGAAGAAGCTCATAGTGATATGGACTTTAAATATATATCTCCAATAAAAAATTCATTTATTTCATATGCTAAAAGAATGTATGAGAAAATAGGATGTAATGTTGTAATGAATTATGATTACGAAATAAAATATGATGTTTCAGGTCAATTGCATAGCACTAAAGATTTATCGGATGGTGAAAGAACAATAATGATGTTAGCATTAAGGTTTGCAGTATTAGATTCGATGTATAAGAATCATGATGTACCTATTGTATTTGATGATCCTTTTGATTCGCTTGATGAAGAAAAACTTAATAATGCGATAGATGTGATTAAAAAATTAGCTATAGATTGGCAGATTATCTATTTTACATGCCATAAAAGCAGAAAAATATAATTAATTATATGTAACGCTTGATGTTTTAGAAAACAAATAAATTTCTAATGTTTTTTTATTTTTTTAAAACATAATATGTTTGGACTTGGAGAGCCTAATATAAATTATAAAAAGTATTTTTTAGGCCAATCTTATTTAAATCCTCTTACAGATGCTAAGAATGGAATGTTTTTAGCAAATGTAGTGTTTGAGCCAGGATGTAGAAATAATTGGCATATTCATCATGCAAGATGCGATGGTGGCCAAATCTTAATATGCACTGCAGGAGAAGGTTGGTATCAAGAAGAAGGTAAGGATGCGGTAAGTTTAAAAGAAAGAAAGGTTATTGTGGTTCCTGCAAATGTTAAACATTGGCATGGAACTAAAAAAGATAGTTGGTTTTCTCATATCGCAGTAGAAGTTGTGGGAGAAGATACTACTAATGAGTGGTGTGAAGTACTTAGCAATTTTGAATATAATAAACTAGAGGGTTAATATAGGTATGGAAAAAATCAAACATACATCAGGAAGAGATAAATTAGGAGAATTTGCGCCTGAATTTGCACATTTTAATGATGATATATTATTTGGTGAAAATTGGAATAACAATGATATTGATTTAAAGACAAGATGTATTATTAAAGTTGTTCATTTAGTATCTATGGGAAATATAGATTCATCTTTAGAATATCATCTTTTAAATTGTAAAAAGTATGGTATAACACAAAAAGAAATAAAAGGCATAATAACACATATTGCGTTTTATGTGGGGTGGCCTAAAGTATGGGCCGCATTTAATATGGCTAAAAAATTGGTGCGAATAAATCAAGATAATCTTCCACCTATTGTGTTTGAAGATTATTTTTTTAATAGTATAATAATTTTGGTGGTAAAATGGAAATTAAAGAAGGATATATTAAATATTTAGATTATAAAACATACTATCGCATAGTAAATCCAAAAGGATGTAAAACACCACTTGTTATGTTACATGGAGGACCTGGTTCTACGCATAATTCTTTTGAACTGTTTGATAGTCTAGCCTTTGAAATGGATAGACCTATTTTAATGTATGACCAAATAGGTTGTGGAAATTCTATTATAGAAAAAGGGCATAAAGAACTTTGGAACAAAAAAGTGTGGGCAGAAGAATTAATTAATTTAAGAGAAAAATTGGATTTAAAAGAAATTCATCTTTTAGGACACTCTTGGGGTGGAATGCTTGCGATAATATACATGTGCGATTATATGCCAGAAGGCATAAAATCATTAACATTATCATCAACACTTTCAAGTGCTAAACTATGGGAAGAAGAAACACATAGACTTATTGATTTAATTGATCCTAAGGTTAAAAAAACATTATTAAAGTGTGAAGAGCTAGATGATTTTTCAAGCAAAGAAGGGACTATTGCATTAGATTATTATTATGATAAATTTGTGTTTAGCACAACAAAATGTGATCCTGAATGCTTAAGAAGGAAAAAGCCGGATGCAAGTGAATCATATATTACTGCATGGGGGAAATCTGAATTTAAGCCGACGGGTACGCTTAGTGATTATGAATATACTGATAAATTAAAAAATATCACAGTACCTGTTCTTATAAATAGTGGAGTTAATGATGAATCGACACCATATCAGAATAAGGTGATGTTTGATGCTATACAATCAAGGATAAAAAAGTGGGTATTGTATAAAAATTCAAGACATAGAACTTATTATGAAGATAAGGATAGTTATATGTCTAATTTAAAAGAATTTTTAAATGCCTGTGATTGATTGTAGGCAAACATAATCTATAAATTTTCTGACATAATTTTATTAAATAAAACTTTTACGCGCAATTATACTATACAAATTCAATAAAAATATGAAAGCCGACCGAGAATATCGTTTTAAAACGATACTTTCGGTCTTTTTTGTCAAAAAAGTTGGTTTTCTTATAAATGTTGAAAGTGTCAAGATAAAATAAACCAGTTTGGTCAGGAAAAAATGAACCAATTGT
>CAVFNL010000036.1:0-4300 GCA_963623875.1 Parabacteroides distasonis
ACATAGATGCTAAAGAATGGTGATTTATATCTAATGTTTCATTAATAAACTTTGTGTTTAAATATTAAAGTTCCAAAAGGTAAATATTTGTATAATCTAGCATTAAGTTTTTCACCATATTTATAAATAATAACTCCAAGATATAGCAAATCTAATACAAGTACAAATAATGATATTATAATACTCTTTAAAGCACCATTTAATGTTTTTTTATATTACACCCTATTTTATTCTTGATTTATCTTTTTCTTCTTTAATCTCATTAGATGGTGATGTAGCATTATCTATATTCTTTAATTCATCAACTTCTAATCTCATAGAATTATTGTCATTATCTAGCGATTTTTCTATCATACTTATATTTGGGTCAAAAAATTCCTTTTGTGGTTCAAGTGAAATATCATCTTTTAAATTATTTAGTTCATCATTTTCTTTTATAAAAGAATTGTTATCTAAATCTATAGATTTTTCATCTTCTAGATCATATGAACTAATATCTAATGCAATATTTTTAGATACCATCATTTTGATATCTTCATTTGAATATTGTTCAAGTGATACATTCTTTTTAATATTGTTAGTTAAATATTTTAAACCACATACATTTACTTCTGACATCGAAGATAATGCATCTTTTATACCATTAGCCGCATATAGTGATGATTCTTTAGCATTGTTTTCACAAATAGCTTCATCAAATGAATTAGATGTAATTCTAAGTGTTTTTACAATATCATTTTTAAGACTTTTAACCGACTTCATTTTAAAATATGATCTTATAAATTTAAACCATTTCATATTTTCAATTTCTTCTTTAGTCGCAGCTTCGTATGCTTTAAAAGAATCTTTTATACTATGAAGTGTATATGCCTTATTTTCTAAATTTGCTCTATCACCTTTTTTATAGGCACCTAAAATACTTTTAATATTAACTTTACATGTATTTTTTATAGATGCTATATAGTCTTTATCATGAGAAAGGCCAAATTGCGCAACATTATCTATATTAAAATCTTTTATTTCCTTAAGTTCAATAAAATCTTGTCTAATATTTAAGAAATTGTTGTTTATTTCATCATCAGAATATTCTTTTTCTGATTTATAATATACATCGTTAATCCTATAATAATACATACCATTAGATGCCATATATCTATTGCATCCTAAAGGATTTCTTGCGATACACTTCTTCATATTATCATAGTCTTCTAATGCATTTTTAAATGCTTTATTAGAATTTAATAAATCTTCTTCTGTCTTATATTCACCTTTTACAACAATTATTTTATTATCGTGTATAAAATATGTGTTGTCTAAATTTTTATTGTAATATATGCCATTATTTATATTAATATTAAATTTAATGTCACCCTCTGTCATACCGTCTTTAGATTCTAAATTAAATGCGCTAATTTTTCTAATTCCATTTAAACCTAAAGATTTTAATGTTTCATTATAAATATCATTACCATATTCTTTAAAATTAAGTTTTTGAATAATTGCGTCATTAATCGCATCTTTTATTTCAACATCAAGAATAAAACGTTCCATTCCATAAATCATATATTCTTTTAACAAAACAGTTGAATATTCAGATATTACATTAACTAAATCTAGATATTTATTTTTATTATAAATCAAACCAAAGTTTTTTGAATAATTTGAATTTTGAATGAATTTATTTATGTTTTTCAAGAAAACATCTTTAATATTACTTTCAACAGTATACTTTGTATCTATTGCATTATCTTCTTCCATAAAACTATCATCCGCAATAGCTCTAAGACCCATTATAATGTCACGCATTTCATCGTGGATACTTTCCCTATATTTTCTTAAATCACTTTGTTTAAGCCCAAAATTATTTTTCATTATTAATTCATACGCAAGCACAACTTTAGTTATATTACTGTCTTTTTCCATATTAACACCTCTCTTTTAGACGATATATTAACTATCTATAATTATAGTATAACTAATAATTTGTAAAAATTAAATGTTTTGTGTATTAATATGTTATTTATTTTAAAAAAAGTTCACAAAGATATTATGTAAATATTACCAATTATATCCGCACATCATCTAATACATTTTTCTCTATACTTTAAATGTATTCATCAAAGCAATCTTTCTTTTTATAATTTTATGAATAATCGATTAATTCATTATTTACTATTTTATACACCCTATCTGGTTTATTAAACACTAGACAATGTGAAATAATTAATATGGCTGCTTGAGGTTCACGTTCTTGTAATTCTTTTAAACAATTTAAAAATCAATCATGGAACTAACATCTAAACAATTCATAGGCTCATCAAAAAAATATATTTTTTTATTTCGTTTAATAAGTGCACTTATTATAGACAATTTCTTTTGTTCGCCACTAGATAATTTAGAAATTTTCTTTTTTAATATCTTATCATTATCATAGAACAATTTTAAATATTCATCTATTTCGGGAGTGCGGACATAAAGTTGGACCAAAAATAGGAGGTTATTATGTACGCACTAGATGACAAATTAAGAGCGGTTAAATTATTTAATGAGACTAAAAGCTTTGCTGTAGTAAAAAGAATGCTTGGATATCCTAATTCGGATGATGCTTTGCGAAAATGGGTTAAAGATTATCAAGGCGGTTCATGTAATAAACGTGAAGAATACACAAATGAAGAAATGGAATTTGCAGTCGAATATTATAAAGAATGTGCGAGTGCTTCAATTGTTATTAAAGATTTAGGATATCCAAAAACAAAGGATATATTATATGGTTGGATAATGAAGTTTGGAAAGAAACCTTGTAGAGAAAGAAAAAAGAATGTAGAATATAGTGAAACTGAAAAGAAAGAATTTGTAAAATTATTTCTAAAATCAAACAAATCACAAGTGTCCTTCTCTCAAGACTATGACTTCACAGTTCAAACTTTGGGTAATTGGATTAGAAGGTATTCTTGTGTTACTGATAAGGAGCCTAATGATATGCCTTTAACTAATTCAAACACCATAAAAACTCAGGAAGTTGAAAAGGTTTCAACTGAGGATAATACTCAAAATATAGAAACTATTGATAACGAATCAATTGTTCGATTAAAAAAAAGAATTAGCTGCTTTAAAAGCTGAAAAAATAAAGAATGATGCACAATTAAAGCAGGTTCAATTAGAATTAAAAGAAGCGAATCTTAAGGTTGAAAAGGCACAATTAGAGTATGACATTTTAGAGAAGGCGGCCGAACTATTAAAAAAAGAGAAAGGCATTAACATAGAATCTTTAACAAATAAAGAAAAAGCCATCGTTGTTAATGCGTTAAGAACTAAATATAAGCTTGTAGTATTACTTAAGGTTATAAAGATGGCTAAATCATCATATGAGTATCAAAATAAGCATATGAACGAAGATAAATATGAAGATGTAAGAAATAAGATAGTCGAAATATTCACTAATAACTATAAAGCATTTGGATATCGCAGAATTCATGCTTCTTTGAAGAATGACGGTATGACCATTTCAGAAAAGGTTGTAAGAAGACTTATGAAAGAGGCTAAGATTAGACCATATATTCCACGTATGAAGAAGTATTCTTCTTACGAAGGTGAAATATCACCAGCGGTTGAAGATTTATATAAGCATGATTTCAAATCAAATGTGCCTTATCAAAAATTAGTTACTGATATTACAGAATTTAGTTTAAAGGATGGTAAAGTTTATTTATCACCAATGATTGATTTATATGATGGTGCCCCTTTAACATGGACAATTGGAACATCGCCTAATAAACAATTAACAAATACAATGCTAATTAATTTACATGATATGATACCAAATACATCTAAGCCTATTATTCATAGTGATAGAGGATGTCATTATAGAATTCCCGATTGGATTAATTTGATGAAAGAATATAATTATACTAGATCTATGAGTAGAAAGGGTTGTTCAGCTGATAATTCAGCCTGTGAAGGATATTTTGGTATTCTAAAGTGTGAGTTCTTTCATAATCATGATTGAAGTAATACTTCACGTGAAGAATTCATCACACAATTAGATAATTATCTGATATGGTTTAAAACTAAAAGAATAAAGGAAAGATTGGGGTTCTTAAGCCCTACTGATTATCGAAATCAAGCGATGCAATAAAACGGTCCAAGATTTCGTCTGCAGCCCCATCTTACCTTTTCTTAACTAATTTTGAAATCATATCAATCAATTTCTTATTATAAGTAACAAATGTCAATCCTAAAAAACTTAGAATATATGCACATAAACCTATCCAAATATTTGGAATAAATGTGCAACCATAGA
>CAVFNL010000037.1:0-79337 GCA_963623875.1 Parabacteroides distasonis
TATAAGGGATCATTTGATATATTTAATTTATCAAATAATTCTTTAGAATCACAACCTTTTGAATAATATGCATTAAGCATAGAATAGGGCCATCGTTTTTCCAAAACGACGTGGACGTGTGTGGCACATATATTTATCGCTAGTTCCAAACACTTCGTTACATTCTCTAATTAAATTAGATTTATCTATAAAAATACGTACACTATTATATTCTTTAAATTTTTCATTATTAGTATTTAAATATAACGCCATAAACACACTTCCGTATCTATATTTCATTATATCATTAATTACATTTCTTATCTATCATTTTAAATAATCCTACCCTATATTTCAAGCAAGTAAAGCCATAAAGAACTATCTTTATCACATACACCTCTTTTAATGTCATAATCAATGTTTAATACTTCTTGGTATTTATCTTTTATTGTATCAAGTCTAATTTCTTTAGCATCTTGCATCATATAATAAGCTCTTCCACTTTTAACATGAAATTCTTCTGCTATCATATCCTTTGAATAACCTTCTTGTGCCATAAGTTTAACTTGATACAATTCTTGGAATTTATTTATGATAGAGGATAAAATAACTGAATCTGCTATACCACTTTTCTTAAAATCACTATATAGATTTAAAGCTTCCATTTTAGATTTTTTTATAATAGATGTTGTAAGTAAAAATACTTTATCTTCTAAATCACGTGAGACAAGCAAATCAACATCCTTAAAGTTTATTTCTTTACAAGGATATTTATATGTTTTTAATTTTTCTATTTCCGCTATTACTCTTCTAGAATCAGATTGTGTACGTAATTTTAGTTCTCTTTTGGCATTTAAATCCACTTTATAATCAATAAAATTATCATCAATTAAAGAATCTATATCTTTTACATCTTCTGTCAAATTAAATTCTTTACTACATTTTTTAAATTCTATGTATGCATCTTCTTTATTAAGTTTTGATATTTCCGCACTAGATATAAGCATAATAAAAATTGTTGATTCAATTGGGTTTTTAACATATGCTACAAATTCACTTATAAGCCTTTTATCAACACCTTCTTTATACAAGAATTTAGGATTCTTTAAAATAACAACTCTATAATTTGTTAAAAAAGGAGTAGTTTTAAGTTCTTGAAGAAGCGTTATTATTGAATCTTCTTCCCCATCAAGTTTTATAATGTCATATTCACCATTTAAAGATTTAATTATTTCATCTATTTTTTTTGAAATCATTACATCAGATTGTGAATTTATTATGTAATTATTTTGCACATACATCACCTAACATAATTGTATCATTTATATGATGTAATATCAATTTTATGATTTTTTATTTTTAAGCTTATATTACCTCCAATATCTGTTCTATATATTTTGGCTTTACACAAATTATTTAATGCTTCTTCATGTGGAAAACCATATTTATTGTCAACTCCACATGATATTACCGCGTATTTAGGGTTAACATATTTTATAAAGTCTTTTGTACTTGATGTACTAGATCCATGATGTCCTACTTTAAGCACATCAGCTTTAAGACTATTTTGATATTTATTAATTAATGTTTCTTCTTCCGCACTTTCCATATCTCCAGTAAACAATATTTTATATCCATATATATTTAACATAAAAACTATTGAATTATTATTTATATCACTATTTTTATATATAGGCCCATAAATATCTAAAGTTAAATTATCTAAAGAGATTTTATTTCCTGATAAAACCTTTGTTGAATCGTAATCTATATTATCATATGCACTAGATATTATATTTTTTACTTTAAAATTTTTAAGTGTATCATCTATACCACCTATATGATCATTGTCCGAATGGGTTATTAAAAGATAATCTATTTTCTTAATCCCTCTTGATTTAATGTATGATGTATTATATCCAAACGTATCTACAAGTATTACTTCTTTGTTATGAGGGGATGTTATAAGAATTGAATCTCCTTGTCCTACATCAATAAATTCAATTTGATAATAAAATGATGATACATGTAATAGTGATAACATTAGAATATAGAATACAAATGGTAAATACATTTTTTTATTTTTATTCTTAGTTTCAATAAGAATCAAAGTAAATATAAAAAATAAATAATATAAAATTATAAAATAAATATTTAGGTGTTTGAAAGTAATTGTTAAAAAATCAATTTTAGATATAAAATATAATGTTTTTTCAAAAATATTTATTAATTTAATATTTATTAAAATAGGAAGTACTAAAACAAGTGCTAAATAAGGAATTAGAATATAGCCTATAAAATAAGATGCGGCCGGAACCAATAATATAGCAAGTAAGTTTATTTTATAATTTATATTTATAACAAGTGGTAATGATGATAAAAACGCAATAAGCCCTATTTTATATGATTTATATTTTTGTGTCACAAGTTTTGATGAAATTATCAAAAAAAATGTGATGAGATATGTTAGTTTAAAAGATGTCATATAGAAATAGCCTGGATTTATAAGCCCTGATAATAGAATTGAAGATGATAGATTATCAAGAGATGTATAAAGTCTATTATATCTATTACTAAGTATTTTAAGGATAATCATAATAACTGATCTTAGAATTGATATTTGAAATCCTGTAAAAAAAACATAAAATAAAAATATTAAAATTATAATATTATTTCTTAAATCTTCATTTGATATCCATTTTAAAACTAGTGAAAAAAACATAAAGAATAACGCCACATGAAATCCTGATATAGCAAAAAGATGGGAAATACCAAGATCTGATATCACACCTTTTGTTGTATTATCAATTTTATTATCACCAAGTAATAAGGCTTCAACATAAGATGCGACTACATCATCTAGTTTTTCTTCTATGTCTTTTTCAATACTATTTCTTAAATTCAGTGGTGTCCATATATGATTTTTTGTTTGTATTTTAGGGTTATAATAAATATAATATATTCTTTTTTGTTTTAAATATTCTTTGTATGAAAAACCTGCTTCATAAGATTCTTTAGACGCTACTTTTGATGTTCCTGATATATTTATAACATCTCCAATATTTATCTCTTCATCTGAATATATGAGTGTGCTATAAAGCCCATTAAACACTTCATATCTATTATCTTTTTCGCTTATTACAATACCATCAAAATTATCCTTTTGTTTTGGAGTATAAAAATTATACATAAAAAATATGATTGATGCGATAACTGTTATTAATAGTATTGGTTTTATGAATATTCTTTTTTTGTAAATATATATTAAATATAAAATTAAGAATAATATAAAAATGGGATATTTAAATGAATACGCAACTAGGAGTGGCGTTACAGCTAAAAAGTGAATGTTGTTATACCATAATCTCGTTTTTGATGTTTTCATATAAATCTTTTCCTATTATATTTTTTTCTAATAAATCCGCTATATTTTGATATGGTCTCCCATTTATTATATTTTGCGATCTATCTGGACCTATATTTTTTATTTTTTGAAGTTCTATAGCACCAGCAGTATTAATATTAATTTTATCTATATACCCAATCTTATACGTTTTATTATTTACAACTTCCTCACTATCATCAAACGTTTGAAAGTCAGCATTAGGTTTTAAGTAATCATAAATAAAATCTTTTAATTTTGTTCCTTTTTTTACTTTTAAATCCCCTACGTATGTAACCTCACCATCTAAATAAATAGTATACATAATATTTTCTTGATAATATATTTTCGCATGATTATCTTCATTAATATAAAGTGATATTACAATAATATAAATTATCAAAAGTACTATACCTATCGTTATGTATTTTAAATATTTGACCATAAAAAACACCTCACTAAATATATAGCAAGGCGTTTTATATATTACTACTCTCTTTTTGCAAGTTCAGCTTCTACATCATCCCAAGAGATGCCAAGTTGTTCCATCATAACGCTTAAGTGATACATTAAATCAGCTATTTCAAAGATTGTATCCTCTTTAGAATTATCTTTAGCAGCTATTACAACTTCTGTAGATTCTTCTCCTACTTTCTTTAAAATTTTATTCATACCTTTATCTATTAAATAATTAGTGTATGAACCGTCTTTAGGATTTTTATCTCTATCAGAAATTGTAAGAAGTAAATTATTTAAAAAGTGAGATGAAGATTTAACATTACCACGATTTAAGACAACTTCCATATCTGTATCTACATCACGATAGAAACATGTTTGATGTCCTGTATGGCATGATATTCCATCTTTTTGTTCAATTTGGATTAAAAGTGCATCACCATCACAATCAATACTAATTCCTTTTAAATATTGAAAATGTCCTGATTCTTCACCCTTATGCCAAAGACACTTTCTTGATCTTGAATAATAATAACATTCTTTAGTCTCTAATGTCTTATTTAATGCTTCTTCATTCATATACGCAACCATTCTAACTTTTTTTGCATGATAGTCTTGTACAACAACTACTACAAGTCCATTAGAATCATATTTTACTTCTTTTAATAATTCTTCCTTTGTCATAATTACTCCTTATATTCTTACTTCAACATTATTGTCTTTTAAATATTTCTTTAAATCTCTAATTGGTAATATATTAAAATGGAACAAAGATGCGGCCAAGGCTGCGTCAGCTTTCCCCGCTTTAAATACATCTAAGAAATCTTTTTTTGAACCAGCTCCACCTGATGCGATTACAGGAATACTTACAGCACTAGATACCAAAGATGTAAGGTTTAGTTCGAACCCACTCTTAGTTCCATCTTTATCCATAGATGTTAAAAGGATTTCTCCAGCTCCTCTTTTTTCACATTCTTTTGCCCATTCTATAGCATTTAATCCTGTAGAAGTTCTTCCACCATTTATATATACCTCATAGAATTCTCCATTCCATTTTGCATCTATCGCAACTACAATACATTGGTTTCCAAATTTCTTTGACCCTTCATTAATAATATTAGGGTCTTTTACTGCGGCACTATTTATAGAAACTTTATCTGCACCTGCATTAAGTATTTTAGAAATATCATCAATATTTCTTATTCCACCACCAACTGTAAGTGGAATAAAAATTACTTCCGCAGTCTTTCTTACAACATCAATTATAATATCGCGTTTATCGCTTGAAGCTGTAATATCTAGAAATACTATTTCATCTGCGCCTAAATTTGAATATCCTCTTGCGATTTCAACCGGATCACCCGCATCTATTAAATTTATAAAATTTACACCTTTTACAACTCTACCCATATTAACATCTAGGCAGGGAATAATTCTTTTCGCAAGCATTACTTAAACTCCTTTATAGCATCAGATAAATTTATAGTGCCTTCATATAAGGCTTTACCAATAATTATTCCTTCACAGCCAATTGATTTAGCCACTCTTAAATCTTCAATACTTCTTACACCACCTGATGCGATTATATGAATATTTGTGTTATCAATTAATTTTTTTGTTTGCACTTTATTAAACCCTTGAAGTGTTCCATCCATCGATATATCAGTAAATATAATATATTTTACTCCACTATCTTCAAGTTTTTTTGCAAATTCTAATGCATCAACACCAGACTCAGTTAACCAACCATTAGTTCGTACCTTAAAATCTTTGGTATCAACACCAATTACAATACGCTCACTTCCATATTTCTTTATAGCTGATGTTACAAGTTCTGGGCACTCTAGGGCCGCACTACCAAGAATTACTCTTTTAACACCTAAAGATAATACCATATCAATTTTATCTAGTGTTCGAATACCTCCACCAAGTTCTACATCCAATGTTGTGTTTTCTATTATTTCTTTTACTACATCAAGATTTACGCTTCTTCCTTCTTTAGCTCCATCAAGGTCAACAAGATGGAGGAAAGTTGCGCCCTCTTTTTCTAATCTTTTTGCGACATCTAAAGGATTTCCATAGTCAGTTACCTTACTATATTCACCCTTATAAAGTCTTACGCATCTTTTATTTAATAAATCTATTGCTGGATATAATTTCATTATAATTCACCAAAATTCTTAAGTATTTGAAGTCCTACACTTCCAGATTTTTCAGGATGAAATTGTGTCGCATATATATTTCCTTTTCGTACTGAGGATGGATATGTAACACCATAAGTTGTAGTAGTTGATACATCTAAAGTGTTTTCATTAGATAAATAATATGAGTGAACAAAATATACGTATGAATTATCTTCCACCCCTTTAAATAGTGGGTTAGATTTATCTATAATTTTTATATTATTCCATCCAATTTGAGGTACTTTTAAATTCTCATCACAAAATTTTACGATATCACCTTTTAAAAGTCCTAACCCTTCATGTACTCCATATTCATAAGATTTATCAAAAAGCATTTGAAGCCCTACGCATATCCCTAGAAGTGGTGTATTCTTTAGAACAATTTTATTAATTACTTCCACAAAGCCACGTTCTTTAAATGTATCAATCGCATCACCAAATGCTCCTACACCAGGAAGAACTACTTTATCTGCGTTTAATATTTCTTCTTTATCTGAAGTTATTTTTGCGTCAAACCCTAATGATTTAAACGCATTTAATACCGACTGTAGATTTCCTATTCCATAATCTATGATTGCGATCATATTATAAAGACCCCTTTGTTGAAAATACACCTTTTATACGAGGATTATATGAAATTGCGTCTCTTAACATCTTAGCTAAACATTTAAACATCGCTTCTATAATGTGATGAGCATTTTCTCCTCTTAAAACTACAAAATGTAGATTTAATTCTGCATTTAATGCAAATGAACGGAAAAACTCTTCTACTGTTTCAGTTTCAAAGTCACCACATTTTGGAGTTTTAAACTTATAATCCATCATGAAGTACCCTCTTCCACACAAGTCTAAAGAGCCTTGAATTAAAGCTTCATCCATACACATTGTAAATGAGGAATAACGTTCAATTCCTTTTTTATCACCTAATGCTTCCTTAAATACTTTACCAAGCACTATCCCTGTATCTTCAACTGAGTGATGCGTGTCGACGCAAATATCACCATCACAATATACATCCATATCTATTAAACTATGCTTAGATAATGCTTCTAGCATATGATTAAAGAAACCTATTTTTGTGTCTATTTTACTTTTTCCTTCTCCATCTAGATTTAAAGAAATTTCTATTTTAGTTTCTTTTGTATCTCTTTTTAATGACGCACTACGCATTTTGACGCACCACCTTTAAGAAGTTTTCGTTTTCTTCAGGAGTTCCTATAGTAACTCTATTATATTTTATTCCTTTATATTCAATAGTTCTTACATATATTTTTTCTCTAACTAAAGCTTCATTAATGTTTTCTTTTAACCTCATCCATAAGAAATTAGCTTTTGTAGGATAAACTTCAATATTAAGACGAAGAAGAGCTTCATACATATTTCGTCTTTGTTCTTTAAAGTATTCTTGTCTTTCTTTATATAATACTTTATGTTCAATTATTGTCTTAGCCATAAGTTGAGTAAGTGTATTAATATTATATGGTGAACGAACAGTATCAATTAAATCAATATTTTCTTTTTTACTAATTGCATATCCAAGTCTAATAGCGGCTCCTGCATATAGTTTTGAAAATGTTCTTAAAACCATTAAGTTATCATATTCTTTTACAAGTTTTGCAAGTCCTTCTCCTGCAAATTCAATGTATGCTTCATCAAGGACTACTAAAGCATCACTCTTCTCTATAATACTTCTTACTTCATCTTCTTTTAAAATAATTCCTGTAGGATTGTTAGGAGAACATAAAATAACCATTTTAGGATTACTTTCATCTATTGCGTTTAACATATTATCTAAATTAAACGTGAAATTGCTATTTGCTTCAGCTTTTACTGCATTTGCACCATATATTTTTGCATATTCAGAATACATAGAGAATGATGGATCCATTACAACTACATTGTCCCCTTTTGTAATAACTGCATTAAATAAGCATTGTAATATTTCATCTGATCCAACTCCACAAGCTATGTTTTCTCTTTTTACATCATATGTTTTTGCAAGCGCATCTTTTAGCATACTAGATTCCATATCAGGATAACGATTAAATCTAATATTCTTTAAATTTTCTTGAAAAATTTCTAATATTTGTGTTGGGACATTAAAAGGAGATTCATTAGCATTTAGAATAATCCCTTCCTCAATGTATGGTGTATGATATGGAATCATACCTTCTAAAGATTCTCTTAAATATTTCATATAAAAAACTCCTTTCAATGATAATAAATTATAGCATAATATATCATTTTAAACAATAGATGCAATTTTATTGTTAAAGTTTAACTCTTATTAACAAAATATTATACAATAATATATAACAATTCATAAATTATTTATTCCACATCAAATATTATACTAATTCTTTTGACACAAGAAGTTTTATAATGTATCATTAAATAAAAGGAGGTTGTTCTTATGAAATTTTGTAAAAATTGTGGATGTGAACTTAAAGATGAAGATCAATTTTGTGGTAATTGTGGTGCTAATCAATCATCAAATGCTGATTTAGTTAATAATACTTCTACAAATACTAATCAACAGGCATTCCAAAACGTTTCTGAAAAATCAAGAGTGGTTGCGGCTATTTTTGCATGGTTTTTAGGTTGTCTTGGAATTCATAATTTCTATTTAGGTAATAATAAAAAAGCAGTTACACAACTTGTTTTAACTTGTTTTTGTTTTCTTGTTATTCCTATTGTAATTTCAGCCATTTGGGCCTTAATTGACTTTATTCTTATCTTATGTGGAACTTACAAAGATGGTAATGATAAAGTCGTTTTAAGTTGGCAAGGAAAACAAGCATAATATGATAAAAAGACTTGAATCTATAACAAGTCTTTTTTTAATAAACAACAAATTTGCTTATCTATACTATAGGGGGATTTATAATGATATATTGTAAAAAATGTGGATATATGATTCAATGTGAAGAAAAGTGCCCAAACTGCGGCGCAAATGTTACTAATAAAATTTTGTTGTAACAGATGATGTGATTTCTAGCGTATCAGAAAAATCAAGAACTGTTTCTGCAATTCTTGCGTTTTTCTTAGGCGGATTTGGAATTCATAACTTCTATCTTAAAAATTATAGTAAAGCAATTGTAGAATTTATTTGTACATTATCTCTTTTAATTTCTATATTTGTAAGAATATGGACCTTTATCGAATTTATTTTTATACTTAAAGGCACTTATAAAGACGGTGATGACAAAACTGTTTTATTATGGAAAACAAAAAGACATAAAGACAAAGAAATGCCATAGGCTATAAGCCTACGGCATCTTTTTATTTAGCTGTAGCGGACTTTGTACTACCACCTACACTTATATTATATGATTGTCCTTTTGTTATTTTACTTGATAAGAATATAACTTCATTCGCACTCTTAACACCACTTACATTAAATAGTGTTTCAGTTCCACTTGATATTGTTATATTTGTACCATTTGAAATTGAAAGGCCACTAAAGTATAGATATGATCCACTTGTAGGGAATACAGTCATCCCTGATGTTCCGATAGCTACAAGTGTTCCACCACTATATACAAATTCACTATTATAGTCACCATAATCAAGTGAACCATTACCACCGTTTGTAGGTCCATATATTATTGTAGTACCACCTGTTACATATAAATTACCATTAGAATCTACACCATCACCAGAAGCATTTATCACTAAATATCCACCATTGATGTATAGATTATAATCACTAGTTGTAGTAGTTTGTGTGGATGTGCTCGTTCTTCCAAATGGTCCTCTTCCACCACCCGGATTAAATTCTCCAGGTTTTGAATCACTATCTTGTGAATCACTACCACCCGCAGCATTTATTCCATCATCTTCTGATACAATGCTTACATTACCACTATCCATATATACTGTACCAGCTTCTAATCCTTCGTATGAAGATAAAACATTTAATGTAATAAGACTATCATCATCTGATGTACTTCCCACTTGAAGTGTTGTATCCGCATGAACTCCATCATCAAGAGTTGATAGACTTAAATTACCACCATTTATTGTTACATATGTATCTGAGTGAATACTATCATCATCTGATGAAACTGTAAGTGTTCCACCATTTAGCAAAATATTTGTATCAGATTTTAAACCCTTACATGATACATACATGTCGTATGACCCATTTTCACTCTTTTTGTATGACGATCCATTTTGTTGGTATTTTCCACTTGAAGACTTATAGAAAGTAGCTTCTGTATCAATATTTATAGCTCCACTTACAACTTTTAGCAAAGTATCCGCAACTATTCCATCTGATGCAGATGTAATTGTTGTAGTACCTCCATCTATTAATACATTTGTTTTAGAATTTATCGCATCATCTAGCGAATCAATTGTAATTGTTCCTCCGCATATATTAATATCTGTATCTGACTTAAGTCCCTTACATGAAACTTTATTATACATTGTATATGACTTGTAAGTCGAATAATTATCTTCACTAACTTCTACATAAACAGAGTTATATAATACATACAATCCATAATATTCATCTTCTGAAGTATATTGTGATGTATCTTCTACTTCAAAACTAAATTGTGTATCGCTTTGTTTTAATGAAGATGTTGATGCTTGTCCACCATTTGATGTGATATCAACAATTCCACCACTAATTTCTACTAGTGCATCCCCTTGAATACCATCATTTTTAGATATTATTTTAATATCCCCTGAACTTATAACAACCCTATCTGCATTAATACCATCCGCAGATGTAGATGTAAGGTTTAAATCTCCACCGCTTATATTTATTTCTGCCTTAGACTTTAGTGCAACATCAGCTGATACTACAGTTATATCTCCACCAGATATATTAGTTACAGCTCCTTTACCTTTTGACCATAATCCCACATATGCTGATGAAATATTATATGTTCCACTTAAAATATTTAAAACTGACTTTGAAGACATAATTCCTGCAGAACTATTAGAAGATGATACTATTTCTAACTCCCCTGTACCAAGAAGCGTCATATCAGATGAGCTATATATAACAGCATCTCCTTCAAAAGATGATGTAGTGCTTAATAAAGAATCATTTATGCATGAAATATTAATCTTTGATGAAGATGTTATAAATGGAGATGTAAGTCCTAAGCAATTAACACCATCTAAGATAAGACTTACTTCATCACTAGATGAAACATTGATGCATACATTAGTTCCTTCACCTATAATTTTATAAGTTCCACCTTCACTGATATTTATAACACTTCCAGATGAATATGTTGAAATATCAATATTACTATCAATACAGACAATACTTCCATATATTTCAAGATTTGATGCAGGCATAGTAGATCCTAAATTCTTCCATCCACTAAATGCATATCCATCTATGCAATCAACACTTGGAGCTGAAACTACATCTTGATATTTATAACTTTGTGTCGTATATACTGAAGAATTTCCGCTTTCATCTGTTAAATAATATGTAATTGTATAAGTATTTGCGACAAGTACTGCATATATACTTAAATCCTTACTTATATTATTTAATGATACATTACTTGTATCCCATGAAATGCTATAACCAGCTACACTAGGAACTTCAGGTAAATCAGATTCAGTTAACGATGTACCATCTTCAACACTTAAGGTTGTATACAAACTATCGTTTAAATAAAAATTAATAGTATGTTTTAGCGTTGTGACCTCAGAAGAATTATTACTAGTATCACTATTTCCTTTAGATTCAGTATTATTTGCGTCTTTCGTTTTACAGCTTAACAAGCAAATTGCACTAATTGACGCAATACCTACAGCACTAAGCATTCTTAATTTATTCATATAAATCACCTAACCTTTGTAATTTTATTTTAACAAGTCAATATATAATAAAAATAAAAAAGATATGTGAAATTATGTAATTAAAAATAAAAAAATAAATCCCGACCAACTGCCAAGTATTTGCCGGGATTGTTGATATTTAAATAGGTAGGCAATAATAGGAAGATATTATGTTGTTTGAATCGTTTTGTCTACTTTCATCCACCAAAGCAAAATGGCCTAGCTTAGTTTTTGTGGATATAATTTAAATACCTTGTATAAGTTAGTTTTATCTAACCACAATTAAATTATACATTCTTTTTAATAAATTTCAAGCATGATTAGAAAAAAAATTATTTTTTTACTGAATTTGTTTTATATAGATTAAAAAATGGCAAATTTTAGTTTGCCATAATTTAATCTATTTAATTCTTACTCTTGCGGATTCCGCATGCATTTGAAGTCCTTCTTCATCCGCAAAACGCGCAACCTTTGAAGCATATTTTTCAAATGCTTCCTTTGTAAAGTTAAGTATTGAACTCTTCTTTATAAAGTCATCTACACCAAGAGGTGAGAAGAATCTTGAAGTTTTAACAGTAGGTAATACATGGTTAGGTCCCGCCATATAATCACCTAACGCTTCAGGAGTATAATGTCCTAAGAAAATTGCGCCAGCATTCTTAATATCTTCTAGATAATCAAATGGATTATCTGTAGCTATTTCTAAATGCTCAGGGGCTATAACATTCGCTAAGTCTGTAGCTTCTTTAAAATCATCTACAACAATAATTCTACAATAATTTGTAATTGAACTATCTAAAATAGCCTTTCTAATTGAATTATTATAATATTTTTCTACTTCTACTACTACTTTTTCAGCTAATTCTTTTGATGTTGTAATAAGGATTCCTGAAGCTAGTTGGTCATGTTCTGCTTGAGCTAATAAATCTGACGCAACAAACTTTGGATTAGCACTATTATCCGCAAGGATTAATATTTCTGATGGACCTGCGATAGAATCTATTCCGACAGTTCCAAAAACCATTCTCTTAGCTAATGCTACAAATATATTACCAGGTCCTACAATCTTATCAACCTTAGGTACAATCTCTGTTCCATAGGCTAAAGCCGCAATTGCTTGGGCTCCACCTATCTTTATAAGTTTTGTAACACCGCATATATATGCGGCCGCAAGTACTGATTTTTTAACTTCACCATTTACTGCTGGAGTAACCATTACAATCTCTTCAACACCTGCAACACGGGCAGGCATAACATTCATAATAACAGATGAAGGGTACGCAGCTTTTCCACCTGGCACATAAACACCTGCAGCTCTAATAGGAGTTATTTTTTGTCCTAATTTTTCTCCTTCTTTATCTTCTTTTATCCAAGTTTGTCTTAATTGATGTTTATGGTATGCTTCAACTCTTTCTTTTGATGTTATAAGAACTTCTTGTAAATCTTTATCAAGAGATAAGAATGCTTCTTTCATTTCTGAAACTGAGACTACAAGTGATTCTTTTGTCGCATCCTTATAATCAAATTTTTTTGTATATTCTAGTACTGCGTCATCCCCATTTTTCTTAACATCAGCTAAAATATCAATAACAGTTTGTAAATATTTATTATTATCTACAGCTCCACGTTCATCAAGAACTGCCATAAATTCTTTTAAATCTTTTTTATTATCTATAATTTTTATCATACAATTACTCCTCTAAAAGATTTTTAAGCGCATCTATTATTTTACCTATTTCTTCATATTTAACTTTCATAGATGCGTTATTTACAATAAGACGGGCACTAAGTGGTTCTACTATTTCTAAAACCTCTAACCCATTTTCTTTTAATGTTTTACCACTTTCTACAATATCTACTATAACATCACTTAGTCCTACAACAGGTCCTAATTCAACAGATCCGTTTAATTTAATAATTTCACATTCTCTATTTGTTTTATTAAAATAATCTTTTGCAATATTAGGATATTTAGTCGCAACCCTTATAGTTTTACCTGAATGAAGGATTCCTTCATTTTCTTTAGGCCCTGCGACACACATCTTGCATTTTCCAAATCCTAAATCTAATACTTCAGTGATATCTCTATTTTCTTCAAGTATTGTATCTTTTCCTACTACACCAATATCCGCTATTCCATAATCAACAAATGTAGGAACATCAGATGGTTTGCTTAGGAAAAATGCATATTTCATATCGCAAGAATATATAACAAGTTTTCTAGTGTCCGAATCAAATTCAACATCTGTTATGTTTGCTTTTTTTAGTAAATCTAGAATTTTGTCTCCAAGTCTTCCTTTTGCAAGTGCAAATGTAATTACAGCCACTATAACACCTCTATTTCATTTAGTGTATTATTTTTATATTCTAATACCCTAGATATATTCATCTTTTTAGCATAATCTATAGTTTCTTCTAAACTATCATACATAGAAACTTCTACAATAATACCTTTTTTTCTAAGTTCATCATTCATTTTTAATGCATATTCATGAGACATTGTATCAGTAAATGATACATATCTTGTTTCACTTATATCAATTAAATCATTTGATATAACATAATCAATAACCGCATCAACATTAAATCCAAATCCGATCATTGCCAAATCTTTACCAAATGTTTTTAAAATATTATCGCATCTACCACCAGATATTAATGCTTGTCCTATTCCATCCGCAAACACTTCGAAACAAAGCCCTGTATAATAATTAGCATATAAATAAATACTAAAATCAAAAACAACCCTGTTTTGAAGTCCTACTTTAACTAATTCTTCATAAAATTCTTTTAAATCTTCAAGTATTTTAGTACTCTTTTTTTCAGGTCCTAAATCATTAATTAAAGATTGTAAGAAATTTAATTTACCAGCATTTCTCATAATGCGTTCAACTAAAGAAATATTAAATGAATCTACATTAAATTCGTTTAATTTATTATTTAATAAAACTAAATCTTTAGATTGAATAATAGATAATATTTCTTTAATTTTAACATCATCTAATAAGAAATCTTTTAATAATGTTTCAATAAAAGTTCCAGATCCTATATGGACTGTAAACTTCTTAAGATTTATTTTATCCAACGCTTCATAGGCAAGTTTAATGCACTCAATATCAGCTTTTACATTACTACTTCCTACAAGTTCAATTCCTGCTTGTGTAAATACATGGCTTTTTCCTTGATATAATCTTGGATATCTAAATGTATCCGCTATATATGAATATTTTTTAGGAAAAACGTTACGATTATCTTTAGATGCTACAATACGTGCAATAGAAAGTGTCATATCGTTTCTTAGTGCAAGAAGTTCTCCTTGTCTATTTATAAGGTTATATAACGATGGACTTTGAATGCCATTTGATGATGTATAAACATCAAGATATTCAAACATTGGAGTTTCAACCATATCATAACCATATGAATTAAAAAGATGCTCTAGTCTCTTCTCTATTTCTTTTTTTACTTTCAATTCCTTTCCAAAGAAATCCTTTACTCCTTCGGATGTATGTAATTTATAATTCTTCATTTTTATACCTCACTAGATATATTAAGATTATATTTTTTAGCAAGTCTTATAGATTCTTCTATATGTTCACCTGATAATCTTTTAGGATCATGAGAATCTACACCAATAATAAATTTAGCTGGTTTGTCCTTGATGTAGTCATAAAATTTATCCACAGGGTATTTCCCTTTCCCATTACAATTAATTTCTACTAAAACATCATTTTTAATACAAGCTAAAATAATCCTATCTGCAACTTCCTTAGCCGTATCATCAAACTCTATATTATTATATAAATACAAATCTGGATGGGCTAATATTTTAAACATTTTTGTTGATAATGCTTTTTCTACAGCATCTGCATAATATAACATACTCTTTTTATCAATTTCTGTGTATGTGTCAATTATTTTATCTTCCATATAAAAAAAATGAACACCAAGTATCATATATTCTACATTATCATATAAATTCTTATACCAAGAATCATAACCTTCTAAATATTCTGATTCCAAACCTATTTTTAAATTAATTTTATCCTTATACTCTTCCCTATATTTTTTTAAAACATCTATATAGGAATGATGCATAACATCTAAAGTCATATTTTCATAAGCGTATAATCTTTTATTATCATATTCATTAAAAGCGTTCATGGGTAGTGGAGCATGTTCACTAAAACCTAATGTTTTATACCCTAAAGAAATACCTTCTAAAACATTATCTAATATTGTACCTTTTGCATGTCCACATAATTCGGTATGCATATGAAAATTTTGTTTTAATGGCATCATAATCACTATCCTATCGTTTTTTATTTTATCATATTTTATATATATAAACAATAATAAAAAAAGGATACCGAATGTATCCCATAAATTTTATCTTTTAACGAAAGAATATATTTCTTGAGCTATTGAACCTACAAATATTAGTAGAGCACAAATTCCCGCAAGAATCGCACCATAACCTAAGTTTACTTTACAATAATACTCAAAATAATTAATCGATTGTGAATATCTATTTACCATAAATGTTGTAGTTCCTAGGAAAATAAATATTGAACTAAGAAGAGCTAAAACTGCAATTATTGAATTAAACACAATAGATATCTTAGGGAAAATCAAAGAAACAATCGCAAGTACTACTACTAGTGCAAGCAAAATTAAGACAACAATAGATCCAACAGATGTTCCAAATTCAGATCCAAATCCGAAAAATGCATTGTATCCATTATATTTGTATGATGTAAGATTTAGTCCTTTTATTGGTTCTATATCAAGGCATGTTCCTAAAAATAATAAAAATATAGCACCTACTAAAATAATTTCTATAAATGTAATTAATCTTTTAAAAGTCTTTGTATTCATATTAAGGCCTCCACTTTAGGTATTATATCATATATTATTTAAAATACGAAATATTTTTTTATGTTTTATACAAAAACTTAAACGCAAAGAAAAAGGACCAATAAATGGTCCTAGCCTCTTCTACTTTTTGATAAAGAATTCATCAAATACAGATGCACAAGCATTTAGAATTGAAATGATTCCACCAATAATAGCTCCAGCTCCAATTGAAGGGTTTAAATCCTTAACTGTTAATGCATCGCTATCAACACTTACCATAAAAGCTGTAGTAGTTGAGAATAAGAATATAGCTGCGGCTATTGCTAAAAGTATAATAACTAGATTAAATAATTTTGAACATTTAGGTAATACTAGTTTTAATACTGCTAATACGAATATAACTGCTAAGAAAATTACAGTTAATACTCCACCTGCAGAAGCCTTAAATCCATCTTCAGTTCCGAAGTATGCTTCAAACCCTGAGAATGATTTTGAAGTTTTTACAAGAATACCTTCATACTTAAATGTTATGCATGTTACAAATAACATACAAAATGCAACTACTGCAAGTAAAATTTGGCATAACGCAACCAATTGTTTTTTTGTTAATTTCATGACAAATTACCTCTCTTTCTAATTTAATATTAATGCTTTATCTAAAATTATTCAATAGTCAATTTTCTTATTTAAGTCTTTTTTACAAAAATAAAGTAAAAAGGTCACCTAAGTGACCTCTTATATTATTCTAATTCAAATGCTCCAGTATATAATTGATAATATACTCCATGTGCTTTAATTAAATCATCATGATCTCCACGTTCAATAATTCTTCCGTGGTCTAGAACCATAATTGCATTAGCATTTTGAACTGTTGAAAGTCTATGTGCAATTACAAATGTAGTTCTTCCTTCCATCAATTGATCCATTCCTTTTTGAACTAAAAGTTCAGTACGTGTATCAATAGATGATGTGGCTTCATCAAGTATCATAACAGGCGCATCTGCAACAGCTGCTCTTGCAATAGAGATTAATTGACGTTGACCTTGAGATAATTGTGATCCATTTCCTGTAAGGTATGTATCAAATCCTTGTGGAAGTCTTGTAATAAAGTCATATGCATTCGCAATTTTTGCGGCCTTTATTATTTCCTCATCAGTCGCATCAAGTTTACCATATCTTATATTATCTTTTACAGTACCTGTAAATAAGTTAGTATCTTGTAATACTATACCAATAGATCTTCTTAAATCATCCTTTTTGATTTTGTTTATATTTATTCCATCATATCTAATCTTACCATCAGCTAAATCGTAGAATCTATTAATTAAGTTAGTGATGGTTGTCTTACCTGCACCTGTAGAACCTACAAACGCAATCTTTTGCCCAGGTTTTCCATATAGTGTTACATCATGTAATACTATCTTTTCAGGATAATATCCGAAATCTACATCAAAAAATCTTATATCTCCTTTAAGTTCTGTATAAGTTATAGTACCTTCAGCTTTATGTGGATGTTTCCATGCCCATTTACCAGTGTTTTCGCTAGTTTCAGTAATTGTTCCATCTTCACTAATATTTGCGTGTACTAATGTTACGTAACCTTCATCTGTTTCAGGTTCTTGATCCATTAATTCAAATATTCTATCTGCACCTGCAAGTCCCATTACAACTGAGTTTACTTGCATTGATATTTGATTAAATGAGTTCGCAAATTGTCTTGCCATACCAAGGAATGATACCGCAATACCAATAGTTAGTGTATTAAATCCTACAATTGTGAAGTTTTTAACATTTAGTGTTACAAGTATTACTCCTACTATTGCACAAACAACATATAATATATTTCCAATATTATGAATAATTGGTCCTAGCATATTTGCATATGCATTTGCCTTAAATGAATCATTATTAAGTTTTTCATTTAAAACTTCATAATCTTCTTGGCTCTTTTCTTCATGGCAGAACACTTTTACAACCTTTTGTCCATTCATCATTTCTTGAATAAATCCTTCACATGTCGCAAGTGAACGTTGTTGTGCAACGAAGTATTTTGCACTTCCTCCACCAATATGTTTTGTCGCAAGAAGAATTAAGACTGTCGCAAGCACTATTAATATTGTTAACCATAATGAATAATAACACATCATTACAAATAGCATTGTTACAGTAAGCAATGTTGATATTGTTTGAGGTATTGAAACAGATATTAATTGTCTTATTGCGTCTACGTCATTTGTATATGTTGACATGATATCACCATGCGCATGACGATCAAAATATGAAATAGGCAATTTTTCCATATTGCTAAATAATTTAACACGTAATTTATATAAGAATCCTTGTGTCATTTCCGCAAGTAATTGTGCTTCTAAAAATGAACATATAATTGATGCTAAATAAATTGATCCTAAAGTTATAATTAACTTTTTAAGTTCACCTTTTACGTATGAGAAACTTCCGAGTTCAATTCCTTTATATATAACATCATCAATTACTTTTTGCATAAATATTGATGCGCATATTGAACCTACTGCGACAACAATAATACTTATTAAAATTAAGATAATATGTACAGGATAACACTTAAATAAATAACCTAGTGTTCTTCCTAATGTTTTCTTTTTGCTAAATTTTTTATCAGGTTTTCTAAATGGTTTTGCCATATTACTCACCATCCTTTACAGAAGTTTTATTTTGAGTATTATAAACTTCTTGATATATTTTATTAGTTTTTAATAATTCTTCATGTGTACCGATTTGGTTAATCTTTCCACCATCCATAACAATAATTCTATCTGCTTCTTGAATAGATGAAATACGTTGAGCAATAATGATTTTTGTAGTTGATGGAATAAATTCTTTTAATCCACTACGAATAATCGCATCAGTTTTTGTATCAACTGCAGATGTAGAATCATCTAAAATTAATATTTTAGGATTCTTAAGTAATGCACGTGCGATACAAAGGCGTTGTCTTTGACCACCAGATACGTTTGTACCACCTTGATCAATATGTGTATCATATCCATCAGGGAATTGATTTACAAATTCATCTGCACAACTTAATTTACATGCGTGCTTAATTTCTTCATCAGTTGCGTTCTCATTACCCCATTTTAAGTTTTCTTTAATAGTTCCTGAAAATAGCATATTCTTTTGAAGAACTACCGCAACACCATTTCTTAATACTTCAAGATCATATTTCTTAACGTTTTCTCCACCAACAGATACTTCACCTTCTGATACATCATATAGACGAGATATTAAGTTTACAAGTGTAGTCTTAGATGAACCTGTACCTCCAAGAATACCAATAGTTTCACCACTCTTGATTTCTAAATTAATACCTTCAAGTGCAAACTTTTCAGCTTTTTCGCTATATTTAAATGATACATTATCAAATTTAATACTTCCATCTTTGATATCCATTAATGGATTTTCTGGATTTGTAATAGTAGGCTTTTCTACAAGAACTTCTTTAATTCTTCTACCAGATTCAATTGCCATAGTAATCATTACTACAACCATTTGTAACATCATAAGAGCCATTAAAGATTGGAAACCATATGTTGATAGTGATTGGAATTCTCCAACTGATATTTTATTAAATACATAAACAGTTTCACCATTTACAACGCTAGATGAGGAGTTCTTTACAATAATTACAGAACCCACAACTAAAATAATCATCATTAAAATATCGATTGCGACAGTCATTGCAGGTTGAGTAAGACCTATAATACGTTCTGCGAATGTAAATTTCTTTTTAAGATTATCTGCAGATTTATCAAATTTTTTGATTTCATAATCTTCACGTACAAATGACTTTACAACTCTAATACCTTCAATATTTTCTTCAATAGATTCATTTAAGGCATCATATTGTTTGAATATCTTATTAAATATCTTTGTCGCAAATACCATTATTACACCCATGATAAGTGCAAGTACTACCATTATAATTAAGAAGTATGTCGCAATTTCTGCATTCAAATAGAAACACATCGCGATTGAGAACACAATCATAAGTGGCGAACGGAAAGCTGTACGAATAATCATCATATATGCATTTTGAACGTTTGTAACATCAGTAGTCATACGTGTAACAAGTGATGATGATTGGAATTTATCAATATTTGCAAATGAGAAATTGCAAATACTTTCATACATATCCTTTCTTAAATTCTTTGCAAATCCTGCGGAAGCTTTACTACAGAAAAATCCTGATAAAGCACCAAACCCTAGGGATGCCATTGCCATTACGACAAGTACAACCGAATAAATTATAAGTTTTTTAGTATTTGAATCATTCATTTGGTTTACAAGTTTTGCGGTCATGAATGGTAAAATACATTCCATTAAAACTTCTAAGATAATGAATACAATAGATAATATAGATGGTAGTTTGTATTCTCTTATACTTTTCTTTAATACATTCATATTAATTCTCCTTTACATTTTTTAATATTCTTTCTAAATAAACTATAACTTCTTCTCTCTCACTTGGTGTAAAATTTTTAAATATTTTATCTTCACCTTTTTTACACCTTGAAACCACTACATCTTGTACTTCGAAAGATGCTGGAAGTAATACTAAATATTTATATCTAGAATCTTTTTCTGATGATATTCTTTTGATGAAACCATTTTTTTCAAGTCTATCAATCATTACAGAAGCTGTAGCTTTAGATATTTCTAATTCTTTTTCTACATCTTTTTGAAATATATATTTATCTTGATTATGATATAAGAACATAATGATTTGAAATTGAGTGTGAGTTATATTAAATTCTTTAATGTCTTTATTTTTGCTTTTATCTAATTCTCGCTTAATTAGGCCCATTAAATAGCCTGCATCTCTATTCTTTTCCTCTTGTCCTGACAATATCCCACCTCCAATTAGTTAGCCCACTAACTATTATATAGACATATTATCTAATGTCAAGAAAAACACAAAAAAAATCCCCTTTATTTTTGGAGATTTTCATTATCTTTTTCATCAAAGATATCTATATCATTTGAATCTTTAAAATTGAAACTATTATATAGTACTTTTAACCTCTTATGTATAGGCGCTGTTATGAGCACAACTATCACTGATAACATTAAATTAAATGGTATTACTGAGAATAAAATATAATAAAGCATATAATTGTTAGGTGTAATACTACTTGATTTAATAAGTCCAAAAGTTATGACAGAAACAGGCTTTCCAATAACTTTAGATAACACCTCATCACTAAAACCTGCGACACTCTTATAAAATGGAATATTTATAAATAAGTTTGTTATAACACCAGCTAAAACCCAACTTATGATAACAAGCACAAAAGCGAATATAGTTTTATGTTTAGAATTAGTATAATTATAAATAATTCCTGCAGGAATTACTGAGGATATACCTATTAAAAGATCCGCTACTTCACCAACTCCTGATGTTTGTGTTCCTTTAAATATAAATTTTGCAATCATTCGTATAAAAACTATTCCTGTCGCATCCCAAGGACCTATCATAAATGTTGCGATTATAAGCGCAATCATTGATGGATTAATTTTTAGAAAACTAGGAAATATCGCAAGCGATATTGGAAGTTCACAAAAAACATAAAGCACAGATGCAATTGCGGCTAAAATCGCATCAAGTGAAATTCGCAAAACCATTTTCTTTGTATCAATTTTCTTCTTCATAATATCAATCCTCCTAAAATAAATAAGGGAAGCTCTAGGGCTTCCCATAATGGTAAAGGAAAAATATGTAAAATATTCTTCTTCCATCTAGACTTTACTATCGGTATAGGAATTTCACCTATTCATGCAAAATGCTCGCGGACTTTACCGCCGGTCGGGAATTTCACCCTGCCCTGAAGTATGTAAATTAACACAACAAAATAATATTATAAATATTCTTCTATGTCAATTATTTTAGATATAAATGCTTTAATTATAATTTTTTATAAATCTAATACGATTTTAATAGAATTTTGTTTTCCTTTTTCTTAATTAATCTAATATTATAAAACAACGACAAAAGTTCAATTGATAAAACAATCAATAAAAATACGATCCATATATTTAATGGCATAACAAATTTTGTCGTAATTGTATTATATATTACATCTTTATTAAGAAGTATATAATACGCTATATACGATATAATAGCTATTATGGTTGTTGTAATATATATTGTTAGATTATCTATTAATAATAATTTACATATATAACTATTTTTACATCCATACCTTTTTAGAATAGCTATAGTTCTTTTGCTATTTTTAATAAACATTGTATTTAAAAATATTGTAATAGTCATATATAACAATATTCCTATGACAAATAATCCTATTCCAATTTTTTTAAGGCTTAAATAAAAATCAGCACAAGAATTCATATCATCACTATATGGATTTATAAGTTCATAATTATCACAAGTATAGTTTTCTAAGACTTTCAAATCATTTCCACACGATATTTTAACGCATGACATTGCGTCTTTCACATCATAATATATTATTGCTTCATCTAAGAATTCAGAAGAAAAATAAATGTCTGGATTATCATTCCAAGCTCCAGTCCAAATACCTTTTATATTAAATTCATAATTAACATCATCTATACATAAATTAATTTTATTACCGATATAAGATTCATTACTATCAAGTGTTCCATATATTTTAGATATAAAACAATAATCTACCAATATATCATATTTGCTCACTTCACTACTTCCATCAGCCAAAGTGTTTTGTTCAAAAAAATTTATATTTTTTACATTACAAGAAATTTTATTATATAAAAAATTTCTTAATTTTTTATATCTTAATTTTTCAAACGTATTATTGTTTAGTATTATATTATAAAACGTTTGTTCGGGATAATTAATATAATTTATATTTTTATCTTTTTTGTTTTCATATTTCTTATAATTAGTTATAGATACTTTTTTTATTTAAGGATATACCATTAACATTTAAATCACTTATATTATTTTTCTTCAATATATCATACATATAATCTGTAATAATAAAATCATAATCATTTAAACTGTCATCTATAATTGCGTTTTTAGCAAATGTATTTTGATTAGTATCTAAAAAAATTTCATCTGTTGTTATAATATTTGAACTATAATAATATTTACATTCATTATTCAAATCACTTATCGTATCAAATTTTAAAGAATTTGAATTTAGGTTCCCTCATGTTTTATAAAAAAACAAAAGCCCCAAGTATTGCTAGTTTCCTAGACATACTTTAGGGCTTAATTTAAATGTATTTTTATTTTATTTAATTAAAATGTGAATAGAACAAAATTTAGAGATGTTTTTAATTCAGCATCAGAATATAATGTTAAATTAGCATATAACTTAAGACTTGTATCACATCTTGTAAAATTAAATGTTAGGTTTTCATTACTTGAATAGAATGTAGTACTTATATCTCCAGCTAATGATTTAACATCATATCTATAATTATCACCAGATTTTGTTACAATTATATCTAAATTGTAGAGAGTATTAGCTTCATAGTATTTACCACTATATTCAACCAAGTTATTATTAACTAGACCAAAACACTTTTCATTTATTTTATCATATATAGCATATCTCTTTGTAGTATATGAACCAGTAGTTATTACATTACCATTTAAATCATATATAGCAGTTGATGAAATAAATGCATTTTGATAACTAGTATATGCTGCATTATCAATATAATTTAATTTAGAATCAAATAATTTATTATTAATACTATAAATATCATCATTAACTTTAACTACCTTTGAATAGTCTTCATTAATAAGTGTTTTATATAAAATATCTGAACTATTATTTAAGAAATAAGTTCTAGTCTTATTATCTAATAATTTATTACCATCAATTTCATATCCTGTAAGTACTAAATAGTTTTCGCTAGCAGCTACTTGGCTTGCGAATTTGAACTTAGTCTTAATTTCAGTCGCATCTTTTTTACCATCTAATGTAGTACAATAAGTTTTAAGTAAATGCTTATTACCACTTGCATCATAGTAAGTAAAATCACTTTCTTCATTCTTTTCTGCAATTATTGTATCTTCTTGCCAAATAAATGTTGAAACATTAGAATAAGCATTTTTATTGATAGATACAGATGTTAAATCTTTACCTTTTTCATTTTTATGATAAAGTACTACAGAATCTCCTGCTTCTACATACTTAACATATTGATTTATCTCTTCTAGATAAGTATAACCATTGTACTTATATACTTTTTCATAATCAATATCTTCTTCTATATCACCAGTAACAACATGATTTGTCTTAGTTGGTGTAATTTTAATTTCATCTTCTTTTTTTGAAAGGTCTGTTGAAGTACTTACATATCCATTACTATCGCTTATAGTAATTTCATAATTATTATATGAAATTGTTGGTGAATAATATGTTTGTCCATATGAACAAGAATAATATGTTAAATCAAAATCATATTTTTCATTATCATTAACTATATGTCCATAAATAGTATTTTTAGATATTGTATATGTGAATATTCCTTCAGTATATCTACTACCAGAATCCACTCTTGTATATACTGAATAATCATCAACCTTTCCATAAGCTAATACATTAGTGACATCACAAACTTTTGTATTATCAGTATATCTATAAATGTATTTATTAGATTCATTATCAAATTCGAAATAGAAATTATTAATATTTTTTGTATTAGAATATTGTGTAGAAGTTTTTGCTAAATTATTAGTTACTTCATATTCATCGTTTTCTTGTGATAATTCATCTAAAACTTTTGAAATAGTTTTATTACTACCTATTTTGTATGAATTATCTACTGACTTAGATTCCTTGTCTTTGCATGAAACCACAAGCACGCATGAGCTTACTGCCACAAAGGCAGTCATTATTTTTATAAATTTATTTTTCATGGTATCAATCTCCCTTATATTTTATTATTATAACAATTCATAAACTAAATATTGAATAAGATAAATCCTATTTTATTCTCTTTTGCTTGATCAGCATAAATTGTTTTATTTGCTGTAAGTCTTACAAATGAAGAATATTCATCAAAACTGAATGTTAATTCGTCTTCAGCATAGAAAGTTGTACTTACTTTGCCATCCATCGAATTTATAACATATTTATAAATATCATTTGATTCAGTCACTGTTATATCTAAATTATAGCGTAGATTGTTATCTAAATAATCACCTTTAAATTCAACTAATTTTTGATCAATTATAGAATAATATTTATCATTTCTTGTTGAATATATTGCATTATTTTTAATACTATATTCATCAGCGCTTGCAATTACATTACCAGCAATATCATAAACTGTATTAGACGCAACAAATGCATTTAAAACATTTGAATATGTAACTGAATCAATATAATTCAAACTAGAATCAAACAGCATATTTCCAATCAAGTATGTATTATCACTTACTTTTATTGTCTTAGAATAATCTAAATTAAGGCTTGTTGTGTAAACTACTTTTCCACTATTATTTAAGAAATAAGTTTTTAAATTCTTATTTAAAATCTCTTCGTCATCATCAACTTCATAGCCTTGTAATGCAAAATAATTATCTGATAATCCCTTATAAGTCGTAAATATAATTTCTGTTTCTATTTCTTTAAAACTTGTACCATCAGCTAAATTAGAATAATAAGTTTTAACTAAATGTTTTTGACCATTTCCATCAAAATATGTAAAGTCTGTATCATTCTTTTCTGCAATTATTGTATCTTCTTGCCAAATATATAATGTCTTATTTGTCCATGCTTTTTTGTTATATGTTATAGCAGGTAGATCTTTACCTTTTTCATTTTTATGATAAACAATGTTGTAATCACCATAATTAACTAATTTAGTATATTGCTTAGTATCTTCATCATATGTATATCCTGCATATTTATAGATTTTATCATAATCAACATCTTCATCTTCGTCTTCACTATTTGTATTTGTTATCTCTTTACTAATTTGCATACGACTTGATGAACTCATATTTTCATCAAATGACATTACATGATCTAAAGAACTAGGAATATCAATATATATATTTTTATTTGCGTAAAACATTTTAATACTAGATGAATTTACATTTGAATTTGTTGAATAAAAATCTAGTTCGAAATCAAATACTCCATCACTTACTATATGCCCATAAATAGTGGTTTTATAAATTGTAGGATTAGAAACATAGTGGAAATCTACAATTATAGATCCATTATATTTCTTATCAGTTGCTTTAGTTACTAATGCATATGAATTACCATAAGTATCTGTTGTAGAACCAAAATTTGCATCAGTTGTATCAATATTCATTAAATCAGAAAATTTATAATAATTAACCCCATCAGAAGTAGTTTGTTTATAACTAGCGCCATTAACTACTTCATAATTAGAATATTGTTTAACCGAACTAAATTCTCTAAAATCAGCACTTTCTAATTGATTTTCATTTGCTTTGTAATTTTTAGAAGAAATTTCTTCTAAAATTTTTGACATTGTTTTGTTATCTCCAACCTTATACGAATTGTCCACATAAGAAGATTTATTATCCTTACATGAGTTAAGCGCAACACATCCGCATAATGCTACGGAAACACACATTAATTTTAAAATTTTTTTCATATTATCACTCCTCAACTATATTTTACCATAAATAGGGGGGAAAAGCAAATTAATATAACGGAATAAGGCTTTATTAACGCACTAAATGCTTTATATGTAATACATTTATATTCGTATAATAACATTTCTTGCCCTATAGTTTTTATAAAAAAGATTGATGTATAAAAACATCAATCCTTAAATAGATAATATTATTTTACTTGATAATTAATGACTTAGATGTCATTTCTTTTGGTGATTCAAGTTCTAATAGATCTAGTAATGTAGGCGCAATATCAGATAATATTCCACCATCTCTTAATTTAACGCTCTTATCAGTTATGATAAGTGGCACTGGATTTGTTGTGTGAGCTGTGAATGGTTCACCTTTTTCATCAAGCATCTTCTCAGCATTTCCGTGGTCAGCTGTAATTAAGGCTACTCCTCCTACTTTTTCAAGTAAACTTACAATTTTTCCAACACATTCATCTACAACTTCTACTGCTTTTACAGCCGCAGGAATAACACCTGTATGTCCTACCATGTCACAGTTGGCAAAATTTAAAACGATTGTATCATATGATTCAGATTTAATCGCATCACAAACTTTATCACATACTTCATATGCGCTCATTTCAGGTTGTAGGTCATAAGTTGCGACCTTTGGTGAATTTACCAATATACGATCCGCACCTTCAATTTCTTTATCAACTCCACCATCAAAGAAGAATGTAACATGAGCATATTTTTCAGTTTCAGCAATACGAAGTTGCGTATATCCAGCATTTGAAACGATATCTCCATAAAGGTTATTTAATTCAACTGGTTCAAATGCTACAAGACCTTTAACTGAATCAGCATAATGCATCATAGATACAAAGAATGTTTGCTTAGGTCCATTTGTAATATCAAGTTTAGGATCTGTTCCATTCTTTAACATGTTTTGTGTTTTTCCAGGGTTAGAAAGAGCTGTTGCGATTTGGATTGCTCTATCTGGTCTATAATTTGCAAATATTACAGAATCTCCATCTTCAATAATTCCATTAGTATCAACTACAAATGGTACTACGAATTCATCAAGTTTTCCTCTCTTATAAGAAGTTTTAATTCCCTCTACTGCATCATTAAACTTTTCACCGATTCCTTGAGTCATCGCATCATATGATAATTGAATACGTGTCCAGTTCTTGTCACGATCCATTCCATAATAACGTCCTGATACAGAAGCTACACTAATATTTTTTTGTTCAAGAACTGAAGACATGAAATCAGCTCCTGAATTTGGCGCTGTATCACGTCCATCAAGGAATGCATGGAAATATACTTTATCAAGTCCATTGTCTTCACAAACCTTAGCGATTGCTTTAATATGTTCTGTATGTGAATGTACTCCACCTGTTGAACAAAGTCCTAAAATGTGTAATTTCTTATTATTGTTTTTAGCATTCTCAATTGCTTTTAAGATTGCGGCATTTTTTGCAAAATCACCATTCTTAATAGCTACATTAATTCTTGTAAGAGATTGGTATACAATACGTCCTGCTCCTATATTCATATGTCCTACTTCACTATTACCCATTTGTCCCTCAGGAAGTCCTACAGCTTCTCCTGAAGCTTCAATAATAGTATTAGGATATTCATTCATAATTCTATCTAAATTTGGCTTTTTTGCTAATGCAACAGCATTACCTTTAGATGGGGATGCAATTCCATAACCATCCATTATTATTAACATTACTGGTTTCTTTTTCATAATTATCTCACTTTCTTATTTGTCCATTTCCAAATATTTCGTATTTATATGTCATCATTTCTTTAAGTCCCATAGGACCTCTTGCATGAAGTTTTCCTGTTGATATACCAAGTTCTGCTCCAAATCCGAAACAACCACCATCACTAAATCTAGATGAAGCGTTTTGATATACGCATGCCGCATCCACATATTGCATAAATTTCTTTGCATTAGATGCATTATTTGTAACAATCACTTCACTATGTTTAGTTCCATATTTATTAATATGCGAGATTGCTTCTTCTAAAGAATCTACTACATGCATATTAATATCTAAATCATTAAATTCAATGTCATATGATTTAACATCGTCTGATATTAAATATTCTTTTACAAGCTCATCTGCATGTACATGCACCATTTTATCAAAATTTGCATCTTTTAGCAATTTCAATAATTCTTTGTAACATTTTTTGTTAATCAACACTGATTCAGTCGCATTACATACAGCAGGATTAGACATCTTACCATTAATTATAATATCTACTGCCATATTCAAATTTGCATCAGAATCAACATAAACATGACATACTCCAGCTCCTGTTTCAATAACAGGAATTAAAGATGTATTTACTACATGATTTATAAGTTTTCTACTTCCTCTTGGAACACATAAATCTATTTTATCTTTCATCATTAAAATTTTTTCAACATCGTCGTGTGTAGTGTTTTCAAGCAGGCAAACACTATCTTCTGGAATATATTCTTTTATAGCACATCTTATAGTATCTACTATTGCTTTATTAGTTCTAGAAGCTTCACTTCCACCTCTTAGAATACAAACATTTGCAGTTTTTATTGCTAAAGACGCAATATCAACACACACATTAGGCCTAGATTCAAAAATCGTAAGAATAACACCAAATGGTTGCGATATTTTTTTAATTACTAAGCCATTAGGTCTTTTAATCTCTTCTAGCACATTATTAGTAGGATCGGGAAGTTTCGATACAGTTATTATATCATTAGCTATTGATATTAACTTACTCTCTGTAAGAGTTAGTCTTTTCTTCATTACATCTGATATATTAAAAGTATTTTTTATATCTTCCCTATTTTGTTCTAATATATAATCCTTATTTGAAATTAAAGCCTTGCTCATAGCTTCCATCGCAAGAACTCTTTCTTCCGCCGTTTTAGAAGCTAAAGATAATTTTACATTAACCGCTTTATCTATAACATCAATATAAGACATATAATCACTCCTCTATTAATACAATATTATTCGCATGAATTACTACATCCTTAGTACTATGCTGAAGTATTTCTTTAATTTCAGTTGAATTATGCCCTTTAATCTTTAAAATATCATAATCCCTAAAATTAGATATTCCTTTTGCAATAACATTCTTATTATTAATGATATTAATTACATCGCCTTCTAAAATCTCGCCATCAATGCCTATGATACCTTTTGCAAGCAAGCTTTTTCTACCTAATATAGCTTTAGCACAACCATCATCTACAATAATGCTTGCGGTAGGTCTTGTTTTAAATAAAATCCACTGATTACGAGCATTAACACTTTTGTTTTTAACAAAAAGTGTTCCACTATATTTTTCCTTATCAAAAGCATTATGAATGTTTTTAATATCATTTGCATTTTGAATAATCATATCAACACCTGACGTAGTCGCAATTATTGCGGCGCTTATTTTTGTCTGCATTCCGCCTGTTCCTACCTCGCTTGATGAAGGATGAGCCATCGCTTTAATTTCTGGTGTAATTTTATCTACTTTTTTAATAAGTTTAGCCGTTGATACAAGTTTAGGGTTATCCGTATAAAGACCATCGATATCAGATAGTAATATTAGCATATCTGCAGATGCCATTGGCGCAATTAAGGCACTAAGTGTGTCATTATCACCAACTTTTATTTCCTCTGTTTGAAGTGCGTCATTTTCATTAATTATAGGGACAATTTCATGTTCTATTAAAGTATTTAAGGTATTCTCTAAATTAAGCATCCTACTTCTATTTTCAAAGTCATCATGGTTAACAAGAATTTGTGCACATTTAAGATCATATTTAAGCATAGCCTTCGAATAGCCTTCCATTAAAATCGCTTGTCCATGAGCTGCACAAGCTTGTTTTAATTTCATGTCTTTTGGTTTAACACCAATAGAATATGCACCAAGCGCAATAGATCCTGATGTTACAATACATACTTTAACATTCATTGAATCTAAAAGCTTAATTTCTTTAATCAAGGAATCTAATCTATCATCATCAAGTTTTCCATTTGATACAAGAGATGAGGAACCTATTTTAATAACTAGCCTTTTCATTGTTTGAGTTCCTCAATTCTTGAGAACTTTTTCAAATTATAAAAATTAATACAAGATACAACACCTATCCATTTAATTTGAGCAGTTGCGCCTTCCGCAATTTCATTACTCCAGTCAAACGGAGCTTCCCAAAGCCCATGGGGTTTTATTGATGTAATTAAATAATCCAAATTATCATCGATTAATTTATCATAAACTAAATTATTTGTGTACCTTTCAAAGATATCTAATGGTAATAATACAACATTTGAAAATTTATCTTTATCTTTTTCCATCATTTCATAGGCCGTACTATAAAGTTTATCTTTAATATTCTCTATTTTTTCAGGGAATAAATTATTCTTATATAATCCTTCATATAAAACTTTATATGATTTTATTTCTTCAACAGTAAAGCTTGTTTTTAGAAGGAATTTATTTACTACATCCCTTGCTTTAGCATAAGCTTTTTTAAAATATACATTCTCAGGTGATGTAAGCATTAAAGTGTAACCTAAAATAGCTGGTGTAGGCGCATCTCCAAATCTTTTAATATTTACATCATTGTATTTATACCACGATGCACAAATTGCGTCATTATTAGAGGGGATTAATGCATCCCACTTATCTAATCTATTGTATAAATAATTAAATAACTTTTTAAATGATTTATTTAATAATTCATCATCACAAATATTATTAAATACCATAGACGAAATTCTCATAGCTTCAAGACATTCAACAAGATTTGAATCCTTGTTGTAATTATCAACTTCAAGTGCATGCGCAAACCCACCATCACTATTTTGAAAACCTGTAAGTGCAGTAGCTAAAAAACTCTTCGGGAAATTATTATCATTTATGACATTAAAAAGGGCCACATCAATATCACGAGCCTTGTTATACATTTGGTTTATCATTGTACTATAAGCATTTTTTGAAAGTTTAAGCATAAAAACACATCCTTAAAAGTATTCTACAACATTTCAATACTACTTTCTAGTCTTTTTATAAGACTAATTTTTAAATTAAATCTTTTAAAAACAAAATCATTTTAATATAATAAATTATATAGGAGGTCTTAATTGTGCCGCTATTATTAACATCATACAAATTTGTGTCTGATATTTTAAATCTTTTAGATAAAAACTATGAAACATCTAAGCGTAAAACAATGCCAAGAGGTGACATTATGTTTAAAACTACAAAATGTTTTATGTATTCTAATATTTTAAACATTTTAAGCATTAATGATAAATATAATATATCTAAAAGATTATTAAATTCGCTCGATGAACTAGAGACTAAAACATTAAATTATATTAAAAGTGAAAAATATGATAAAAGTATCATATTAATGTCTATTTCATTAATATCTATTAAACAATTATATGAATCAATCACTAAAACATTTACGACTTATTCACAAGAAGATTTAAGAGATATTGATTATCTTTTTGCTAAAAAAAACAATATTAATCCATATACCATTACTAAAGAATTCGATACATCATTTATTGCTGATTTTAAAGAATTAGATTTTATTTCATTTGTTGTAAATTTGGAAATTAAATTTCCACTTGCGAATAAAATATTTGAAACTAATTTAAAAAAACTTAATAAAATATTGTCATATAATAAATTAGAGCGACTGTTCAATAAAAAATATAGTGATTACTATTACGATCTTTTTGATGGTAAAAACGTAAACATCATGAAATTTCAATCATTTTATGATGAAACATTAGATAAAACATACAATGTTATAACAAAATATTTAAATTATATATATTTAAAATAGGGGTTCAGTTTACAGTTTATATTTGGACTCCTATTTATTTTTTTAATTCAATATTTGATGTATGTTTTAAACTCTTTCTAAACAATATTTTTTTATTTTATCAATGAAAATGCCCTATAACCATTAGTCATAGGGCTTTCATTATTCACTTTTTGTTTCATCATTTGAAATCTTTTCATTTTTCTTTTGTTTTATAACATATGATAATTATACCATTTAAAAGACTTAGTAATGTAATTATTAATATTAAAACTCCAAATGGTAAATTTAATGTTTTTTATATTACACCCCATTTTATTTTTGATTTATCTTTTTTTTCTTTAATTTCTTTAGATGGTGCTATAACATCATCTACATTTTTTAATTCTTCAACTTCTAATCTCATAGAATTGCCATCATTATCTAAGGATTCTTCTATTCTACTTATATTTGTATCAAAGAACTTTTGTTCTTCTTTTAAATTTTCAAAAGAAACATCATCTAAAGACAGAATAATAAAAGTTTTATTTACTGATAAGGCTTACAAAACTATTTATTTCAATATCTGTCATTCCACCATCTTTTAAATATTCCATTACATAATTTTTATAGTTTAATTCTTTTGCTTTAGAAATATCATCCATGCCTGTTAAATACGTAATAAACGAATTAAAATATAAATCTACAACCGCATCATATTTATCTTTAGTGCTTTCGCTTATCTTATAATAATTATAATATGTAATCATATAATCATTTTTTAATTCAGTATATGTTGCGTCCGCCAAAGCTTCTATTAGAAGGCATACAAATCCGGTTCTATCTTTTCCCTCCATGCAATGAATATAATATTTAGAATCATTTTCTAACATGAATTTGAATCCTTTTACAACACTTTGTTTATATTCATCTTTTGAAAAAGATGAACTCATAGAAAGTAATATCATTTGATCATTTTCATAAAGTTTTTTAGAATATTCAAAACTATATGTTGAATCTTCTAAATATGAATTCATGTTATCTTTTGAATCAGCTAGATCAATTATTGTTTTTATACCATTTTTTTCTAATAATTTATCTGTTATAACAGCCCTACCCCGGCTATTATCTACAGGAGAAGCTCCTCTATAGATAAAATCCTCTTTTAAATTTCCACCTTTTAATGCTCTAAAATTAGAAAATTCCTCGTCTGTTGTATAATCACTTCTAAAAACAGAATATGTTTGTCCTAATGCTTCTTCTGTTACAATGTATTTTTTAGCTTTATTTTGCTTTATACTAACCGTCATATCATTACTTAATTTTGCACTATCCCATATTCCTATGTTATTATATGTCACTAAAATGTTTTTACTGTTTGGATATGCGACTAAAACAGGCTCACCTGTTTTAACATAATATCCATCAAAATATGGTATATCTTTTAGCTTAAAGCCGTTTGAAAACGAAACATCAACGCTATCCCCTAAATTAAAACCTTTAGCATTAAAATCCGTTATAGATATATCTATGTTTGCAGACCCAAATTTAGTATCTTCAGTGATTGCTACACCTTTTATTTCAACACTTTTTTTACCACATGATGTAAAGACACATAATATACATAATGATAGTAAAATTAATTTTATAATTTTTTTCATATGAATCACTCCTAAATCTATAATTTATTTTAACATCTATATTATTAAAAGTATATTTATTTAAACAAAAAAGGTGTATTTTCATACACTATTTTTAGCATTTATTAACAATTTAGAATATCAAATGTTTTGCTTCCTATATTTTAAAACATAGAGCCTTCTAACGAATTAATTTCTTTTAATTTTCCATTTTCAAAATATAATGTATATGATGATTTATTGCTTCTTGCATTATTTTGGCATAAAAAATTATGCCAATAACTTGAAGAATCACTATCCTAAACATCAGAATACGTATGATTGTGATCACTACCGCTTATAAATTTCATCAAAAAAATACAACAAATTTAAGTTATAAGTCCATGTTAAGTGTTCATAGAAGAGATAAAGCTAGAGTTTATATTTCTCTAGCTATGTTTATCAAAATATTTATTTATTACCTTTTATTTACCACATATAATTTTAATTATATTTAGATAATTCATTATCTAATTTTTCTTTCAATTCATTTTTGATATCAATCGGTGAAAATGAATAATCAATTGAGGTTGTAATGATTTTTTTAAACAAATTAATATCTATATCATAAAGCCTATTAAACAATTTAAATTCCTTTTTTATATTTGTATTACATACCGTCATATCATCAGTATTTATTGTAAATTTAACATTCGAATTTATAATTTTATCAAAGGGATACTCTTCTATTTTATCAAATATTTTTGTGCAAACATTTGATGTAGGACATATTTCAAGACATACATCATTTAAAATTATTTTTTTTATTGTATCAACATTTTCAAGCGCTCTTATACCATGTCCTATTCGTTTTGCGCCAAAAGAAATGGCGTCTTCTACAGATACAAAATCAGAAGCTTCTCCTGCATGTATTGTAAATGGAATACCTTGCGCTTTTGCATATAAAAATAAATCTTCATAATCTTTTGTAGGATATAATCCTTCTGCACCTGCTAAATCTATTGAGACTACTCCTTTATTTAAATATTTAGATGCTAAATCTATTGTTTCTTTATTTAATTCATATGATGCACCTCGCATCATGCATAAAATTAAATTACAACGTATTTTAGCGTTTCTAATACCCCTTATAGCACTTCTTACAACATCTTCAAGGCTTAAGCCTAATACTTGATGATTTAGTGGCGCAAATCTAATTTCTGCATACATTACCCCACAATCTGCAAGTTCTTCTAAAAGTGTTTTTGTTGCATATTCTATTGATTCTTTTGTTTGAAGTAATCTTAATGGGAATTCAAATTTCTTTAAAAAATCATTTAAATCTTTATCTCTATCAGATACTTCAAGAAGTGTTTTTAAATCTTCATTTGTTTTTATATTATTCATTTCCATTAATTTTTTGACACAATTTATGCTAAGTGAACCATCAAGATGAAGATGTAGGTCCACAAAGCATGATAAATTATCTATAATTTTATTATCCATATAATCCCTCCTTTTCTTTAATTATATAACATTTATTAAAAAAAAACATTTTAATTAAAATTGTGTGTTTTATTCTCACACAAATTCATATATAATCATTTTAAAGGTTGTGATTATATGATTAAAGAAATAGATGCAGATAAGGCTTTAGAATGGCTTATTGAAGGTAATAAAGACTACATGGATGCTAAAGTAAATCACCATGGTGATATATCTAGCGAAAAAAGAAAACATCTTCATCATCATGGGCAAAATCCTTTTGCTTTAATTGTATGTTGTAGTGATTCAAGAGTTATACCTGAAAATATCTTTATGAAAGGTTTAGGGGATTTATTCGTAGTACGTTTAGCTGGAAATGTTGTTGGTGATTTTGCACTTGGTTCTATAGAATATGGTGTTGAGCATTTAGGTATAAAACTTGTTCTTGTTATGGGACATAGTGGATGTGGCGCAGTTCATGCGGCTATTGAAGGTGCTTGTGATTCTTACATTGGTGAAATCACAAAAGAAATTAAAAAAGCAATTAAAGACACAAAGGATCCTACAAAAGCTTCTGTAATTAATATTATTAATTCATGTGAAAAGATTAAAACTTCTCCTCTTCTCCATGAATGTTTAGATAAAATAAAAATAGTCCCTGCACTATATCATACTCATACAGGGCACGTTGAAATATTAAAGAAATAAAAAGCAGATTATTTTCTGCTTTTTTTGTACTCTTCATAAAAGTTTCTAATAGTAAGGATTAAACCTAATTCAATTATTAACAAAATAATTTCTATTATTAAAATCCATTTTGTACCTACTACCATATCAATAATAAATAACACAACTAAAGCTATTGCATTAAAAATAAGCAGCGTAAGACTTACAATAAATTCTTGTTTCTTCATTTTCTTTTTTCATATCTCCTACTAAAATATATTTTATCTATTGTTTTAAATAATTCATTATAAGATTCTCTTTTTATAATAAAATCCACATTACCATCATATTCCTTAGCATTTGATAAAAATGTAGCTTTTATGTCTGATGAATCAAGTAGATGATCAGAAACTGGAAGAGATGTAAGAGACGCAACTCTATAGTTATATTTTGCGGCATATTCTCTGATACCATACATTAATTGAACATTTTTATTATATATTTTTAAATATATTAAATTTTTATCTTTATTAAAGTCATCTAGGCAGTCATTAATAACGTAATAGTATTTATCTTTTCCAATTCGCTCTATTATTTTATCAATCATTTCTTTTGTGTCTAATATTAGATAATATAATACATCATTAAAGAATAAATCTCTATCTAATATATTACAATACCCCATATCAAGTCTATCATCGAAATAAAGATTATTAAATCTCACATTTTTATTCTTAGTTGTAATAAATAATGTATCATTTATAATATTATTTTTAAATGGCACTATACCTATTTCATCAAATATGTTTGAAAGTTCTTTTGAATCTTCATCCCTAAGCGGACATGTATATACATACTTATTTTTTTGTGTATCATAAAGTGCCGCACCAGACATGCAAAGAACGGGGTCACGAAGTTTAATACCTTCAAGAAGTGGCATAAAAGTCATCGGTGCTCTTGTAGTATATAATGATAAATTAATTCCTCTTTCTTCGAAATCATTTAATTTATATTTGAAAAAGCCACTAAATTCATTTTTACCATTTAATACAGCCCCTTCAATTCCTACTACGAACAAAATATCTTTATTTTTAATTGGGTGTGGTAATCTAAAACAATTTATTGCAAGAGCTATTAACACTCCTACTATTGTAGATATAATTCTATTAATTCCAAATACCCATATACCATAGTTTGTTTGAATTGTTTGACTTGGATTAATTGTAACTGATGTTAAAGTTAAAATACCTAAAAATACTGTGTCTGGGATACCTAGTGTTGTTGATACAAATATTACAACAATTACTGCAAGTGAAGTTAAAATATATGGTAGTATCAATTCTTTTATAGGAGATCCTATAAGCATTGGCCATTTATGCCATATCTCATATATCATAACAAGGGCTATTCCAATAAGTCCTCCTATTATAGACGCAATAGAACGGCGTTTTGCTTGAATAATCGATTCTTTTTTTGATTTATGAATTGAATATGCAGTTGCTATAGACGCAAAAAAAGGATTGTACCACTTATACGCAAAATCATCTGCAAAATATTTTGTACTTTCAAGAAGTTTTAATAACAAATATAACATACAACAACAAAAAACCGCAAGTGTTGTTTTAAGTGTTCTCTTACCTATAACAAATTTAATACGACGCATAATATTCTCCTAATATTTATAAAAAAATTATAGCATACATTATATATCTTATCTAGATTTTTAAGATTTAAACACTATCAATATTTTAAATTTAATTAAATTTCACATAATTTATTTAGTATTTATCATACATTCACTTGATATATTAAAAATATAGAAGGTGGTAAAATGATTGAAACATTTAAACGATACGAAAAAAAATATATACTCTCAAGGAAGATGTATGAGTCCCTAGAAGAATTAATTCAACCATATATGGCAAAAGATGATTTTTCTAAAAAAGAGCCCTATTTAATACGCAATATTTACTTAGACACGCCTAACAAAGATTTAATTAGAATATCATGCGATAAACCTATATTCAAAGAAAAAATAAGGATTAGAAAATATGGGACTTATAACGATAACTCTGATAAATACTTCTTAGAAATCAAAAGAAAATATGATGGTATAGTTTACAAAAGAAGAGTTTGCCTAAATAAAGAAGAACTTCATAACTTCACCGTAAAAGGTATTATACCTTCTAGATCTTCTCCTCTTGAAATACAAATATTAAACGAACTTAAATACACTTTTAAGTTGTATGAACCTATACCTATTAGTTTTATATCTTACAAAAGGATTGCTTATATAAGTAAGGAGGATAGTTCATTCAGGCTTACATTTGATTTTGACTTGTATTCAAGGCACGATGATTTTTCATTTGATAATTCATACCATGAAACAAATTTGCTCGAACAAGACTTTGTACTAATGGAAGTTAAAGTACCTGAAGCTATACCTATATGGTTTTCAAGAATGTTATCAAAAATTGGCGCAGTGCCTTCTTCTTTTTCAAAATATGGCACAGATTTTAAATTATCAGTAAGGAAGGAAAATAATTATGATACTAACAGCATTTGATTCAATTTTAAGTTCAACACTCGAGGTTAAGACCTCACTTATATGTGTTTTAACATCACTACTTTATGGCTTTATCTTAGCTATAGTTTATAAATATACAAAGAGAACTACAGGTTTTCAAGTAGATATTCCATTAAGTCTTTGTATATATCCTCTAGCTACATCATCAGTTGTATTAATATCTAGAGTAATAGGTCTTAATTCTACAGCGGATAGAACGACTATTGCATTCTCTTTTGCAGGAATTCTTGCGATCACAAGATTTAGATCAACACAACACGATATAACAGATTTATCATTCTTATTCGTGTCTATTATACTTGGTTTCTTAAATGGTCTTGGATATGTATTGTTCTCTGTAATAATTCTTTTAATATCATCTTTTGCAATAGTATTATTCTCTATTACAAAGTTTAACGCTCCATCCGCTAAGCAAATGACCTTAAAGGTTATTGTTCCTGAATCATTAAATTTTGATAATGTATTCGATGACATACTAAAAGATTATTCTAAATCATACAATTTAAAATCAGTTAAATCTACAGAGTTTGGAACTATGTTTGAATTAAATTACATAATAGTTCTTAAAAACGATTGTAATAAGCATGAATTCTTAGATAAGATACGTGAAAAGAATGGCAATTTAAATGTTTCATTATCAATAAGAAGATATAATAGCACTATAATAGAATAAAAAAAAAGACCACATATGAAATAATGTGGTCCATTTTTTTAAATATTAAAAATAATTTTCAAAAAATTAATTCCAGTTTTAGTTTTAAAAACATTTTCTTTAAATTTCTTCATTTGTTCAATGCTATAGAATCCTTCGATTCCGTTTTGAATAGCATCAGCTTCAAGTAATATTTGATAATCAATACCAGATATGTTAGTAAATGTATGATGGTGAGATACTAAATAAACAATTCTATCTATATCTATACCTTCATATTTTTTAAGAAATTCATATGCTAGTTTTTCTCCTTCAATTTCTTGATATTTACCGTTTGTATTGCCATACTTCACTCTACATAACGGACATGCGATATCATGAATAATTGCGGCTATTTCAAGCGTTTCTTTATCCTTTTCACTTATAGCTTCACTATCCGCAATTATTTTAGCATAGTTATATACAGCCATAAAATGTGATATGTCATGAAGATTATTAGCACTATATGAAATCATATCATTTATTATTTCTTCTATCATACAAATCCTACTTATCGAAAAATTCTTCTTCTAACGCTAAACAAATTGCATTATATATAGGTAAATGATATTCTTGTACCTCATACTTTTCAACTGCAGGTGCGTGTATTGTCACGTCAGCATATTTTTCAAGTTCGCATGAATTTTGACCAACAAGAGCAATAACTTTTAATCCTTTAGCCTTAGCTACCATCGCAGACATTATAATATTCTTACTTTCACCAGATGTTGAAAGACACCATAACACATCACCTTTAACTCCATATGATAATACTTGGTTCGCAAATACTGCCATTGCGGATGAATCATTTGAGAATGCTGTCATATATCCTGTGTGAGCTGAAAGGGAAATTGATGGTAATCCTTGTTGAAGAGTATGTGATAAATATTCTCCTGAAGCCACATCAATATTTTTTAATTTTCTTTTTAATGCTGAATCAATAATTCTCTTCTTCTTAAAACTCTTCATTAAAATTCCTACAATATGATTACAATCCGCAGCCGATCCACCATTACCACATAAAAGTAATTTACCAGATGTGCTATATGAATCTATAAGCATTTGAAGAGCTTTTAAGATATTATCTTTCTCTCCTTCTAATATAGGATATCTTGTAATTAAATTATCAATTTTTAATACTGTTGAATCTTTCATACTAAATTCCTCCTAAACATTATATCCGTTGGGATTATTTTTTTGCCAATTCCATTGATCTTTAGCCATATCATTTATGTCATATTTAGCGACAAATCCTATTTCTTCTTTAGCTTTTGATACTTTAGTGTAGTTAGCTTTAATATCTCCAGCTCTTCTACCTACAACTTTATACGGTATATTCTTACCATATGCTTTTTCAAACGCATGTAATATATCAAATACAGAAGAACCCTTACCTGTACCTAAGTTGTATATTACAACGCCCGGATTAGTAAGAAGTTTATTTATAGCACATACATGCCCTCTTGCAAGATCGCATACATGAATATAATCTCTAATACATGTTCCATCTTCTGTTTCGTAATCATCACCAAATATATTTAAACATTCTCTTTTTCCAACCATAACTTGCGTAATGTATGGCGCAAGATTATTAGGTATTCCATTAGGATCTTCTCCTATTAATCCTGATGGATGAGCTCCTATTGGATTAAAATATCTTAAAATCGCAATATTAAATTTTGGATTTGAAATATATAAATCTTTTAGTATTTGTTCAATAAACAATTTTGTTGTACCATATGGATTTGTTGTTCCACCTGTTTTAAAAGTTTCATCAACAGGTACCGAGATAGGATCTCCATAAACAGTTGCGGATGATGAGAATATAAAGTTATAACATTCCATTTCTTCCATTACTTCTAGAAGAGTTATTGCCCCTGATATATTATTTTCATAATATTTTAAAGGTACTTTAATTGATTCTCCAACTGCTTTTAGACCAGCAAAATTAATTACACAATCAATTTTATTATTTTTAAATACTTCAATTAATTTTTCTTTATCAAGAATATCCCCTTTTATAAATGTAGGTCTTTTACCAGTTATCTTTTCAATTCTATCAACAACTAACTCTTTAGAATTAGATAGGTTATCATATATTATGACATTATAACCACTATTAAGTAATTCAACTACAGTATGTGAACCAATGTACCCAGTTCCACCAGTAACTAAAATCTTCATGTTAATTCTCCTCTTTATAATTGTATGTAATATCATCAGAAAAATAATTTGTAACATCAATTGTCACCTTTGCAAATTCTTCCGAAGTACCCCTGTATTTAATATTTACTGCGCTATATTTTGTTTTATCTTTAAAAAACGCATTTCTTCTAATACTTTTTACAGATGTAGGAAGTATTAAGGTTGTGAGTATATTGCATTCTTCAAATGACTCATCATCAATAGTATCAACACCATTTGGAATTTCAATAGACGTAAGTTTCTCACATCTTTTAAACAAACCTACACTAATTTTTTCAAGATTAGATGATAATTTAACTGATGTTAAATAAATATTATAATAAAAAGCTTCTTGACCTATAGATACAACACTATCTGGAATTTCTATTGAGGTAAATGAACACATTGCAAAACAATATTTTTCAATTGTTGTAATAGTTTCTGGTAATTTTATACTTTTTAAAGCTTTTTTATTATATAAATTTTTCCCAAGTACAGTTATTTTATATTTTGAATCACTACAATCAGGAAGTTCAATTTCTTTTTCATACCCATTATACTCAATAAGCGTTATCTCATTATTCTCATTAATATTATAATCATATAAAGCTAGTGCATCTCTTAATTTTTCATCATCTTGTATAATAATTTTAGTACTTTTATTCTTACATGATGATAATATAAATAACAAAAACAAACCTAAAATCCCTGGAACAAGTGAACAAATTCTTTTAATTTTCATAATTAACCACCATTTCATCGATTTGTAATTATTATACCACGCATTCATTTTTTTTAGTATAGCATTTAAAAAATAATATGGTGACGTAATAACACCATATATATTAATTAAAAGACAACAAGTGCATAATTATTTATTTTTAACAATTCTATTTTAGATGTATGCTTTAAACTCTTACTGTCATATGCTATTCCTACAAGCATTACATCGCCACTATAACGGCCAAGTACATCTTCTTTATTCTTATTAAATGGTCCTGTAAGTTCATTATGATTTTCATCAAATGTTTTATTAATAAATTTTGTATTCCCTTTTAATGTTTCTTGGTATGATATATCTGCTGATATATATAATTTATCAAATAATTCTTTTGAATAATATGCATTAAGCATTGATAAGGCCATGTTTTTTTCCAAAACGGCGTGGACGTGTGATGCACATGAATTTATTAGGTTTTCTTATGTAATGATTACATTCTTTTATTATCATTGATTTATCTATAAATATATCATCTATATAATATGATTTAAATTTACTTTCATCTAAATATAAATACAACAACATAAAATTACATCCATTTCTTTATCTTATTTTAACTATGCCATTAATTTACACTCTTATCTATGAAGATTTAAATAAAATGTAAAAAATGTGGTACCGATTTGGTACCACATATATTTATTATAGATTTTCGTCAGTAGCTTCTTCTTCAGGAACATCATCAAAATCATCATCTAAGATTTGATTGTTTTCATCATCATAATCATCAATGATTTCATCTTCAATTGTTTCTAAAGTTTCATCAACTTCAGCAGGACGATGCTCACATGAGAATTCTTTCTCAATTAGAGTTCCTGTTCCGGCTGGAATTAATCCACCAACAATAATATTTTCTTTAAGTCCTACTAGTGTATCAACTTGTCCACGGATTGCGGCATCTGTTAAGATACGAGTAGTCTCTTGGAATGAAGCAGCTGATAACCATGAAGGTGATCCTAAGGCAGCCTTAGTGATTCCTAATAGTACTGGTTTTCCTGTTGGAAGTTCTCCACCATTAATAATAGCCTTCTTTACTGCATCTCTAAATTCAACTACACCAACTTCATGACCTGGTAATAATTTTGTTGATCCTTGTTGGTCAACTCTAATCTTACGCATCATTTGACGTACAATGATTTCGATATGCTTATCTGAAAGGTCTACACCTTGTGCACGATATACCTTTTGTACTTCTTCGATTATGTATTTTTGAACTGCAGCAGCATCTTTAATACGAAGAATCTCACGTGGAACAAGAGAACCTTTGTTTAAACGATCTCCACGATTAATCTTTTGTCCTTCAGAAACTAATAATTCTGTAGTTGCGTCAACTGTATATGATTCTTCACCATCAGTTGTATCAATAACTATAACATATCCTGCTTTAGTTTTTTCGATAGATTTAATTGTTCCGCTAAACTCAGAAAGTGTAGCTTTACCTTTTGGCTTACGAATTTCAAATAGTTCTTGTACACGTGGTAAACCTTGAGTGATATCGGCAGAAGTAGCAACTCCTCCTGTATGGAATGTACGCATTGTTAATTGAGTACCTGGTTCTCCAATGGCTTGAGCAGCGACTGTACCTACTGCTTCACCTACTTCAACTATATTGTTAGTTGCAAGGTTACGTCCATAGCACTTCTTACATACTCCGAAACGAGCTCCACATGTAACATTTGATCTAATGCAAACTTTTGCAGTAGTTAAATTGTTCTTAGCATCTAATGCATCACAAATAATACTAGCAAGATCTTCATTAACAAATGTATTACGAGTTGCGACAACTTCCCCAGTCTTAGGATTAATTACATCCTTAGCTAAGAAACGTCCTGTAATACGTTCTTGTAATCCTACGATTACCTTATTATCATTATCAAGAACAGCTTCAACATCAAATCCTCTTTCAGATCCACAATCATCCATAGAAATGATAACATCTTGTGATACGTCAACTAAACGACGAGTTAAGTATCCTGATTCAGCTGTCTTTAAGGCAGTATCTGTAGAACCCTTACGTGCTCCGTGTGTAGAGATAAAGAATTCTGATACTGATAATCCTTCCTTGAAGTTAGCCTTAACTGGAACTTCAATAATTCCTCCATTAGGCTTAGACATTAATCCTCTCATTCCGGCAAGTTGAACGAAGTTAGATGAACTACCACGTGATCCTGAATCGGCCATGATGAAGATACCATTGTCTTTTTGAGTCTTCATTGTATCCCAAAGATTCTTTTCAATTGCATCCTTAGTAACTTCCCAAATCTTTTGGACCATCTTAACACGCTCTTTGTCTGTTAATAGTCCTAAATCAAACATTTCCTTGATATGAGCAACTTTCTTATCAGCGTCTGCAATCATATCATCTTTCTTATCATATACATCAACGTCTGCTGCAGAAATTGTAATACCTGCAAGTGTTGAATATTTGTATCCTTGATCCTTTAAGTTATCTAGGAATACTGATGTTGTTGTCATTTGATGAATCTTAAATACGTGTGCAATTATCTTTTTGATAATCTTCTTATCAAATGGTTTTTGTTCAGCACGTGATAATGCTTCCTTAATATTTTCCTCAGTAGGAGTAATTAAATATTTAGAAGGGATAGCATCCTTTAAGTTTTCATTTGTTGGTTCATTTAGGAATGGGAAGTCTTCTGGAAGAATCTTATTGAAGATAACCTTTCCAAGAGTTGTAAATAAATACTTTCCATTTGTGTCAACGAACTCAGTTGGAATTCTTAGACCATCACTATCTTTTTCAAGATCTGGATTTGTATAAATTCCAAAACGACGTTTGTCTAATGATGAAGGTCTCATAAAGATACGAGTACGAAGTGTTATATCACCATTCTTATAGGCAATATAAGCTTCTTCTTCGTTATTATAGAAATTACCTTCATTCTTTTCTTTTGGTTCATCTTTAGCATCATACTTACGTTCAGATGTTAAATAATAGTTTCCAAGAATCATATCTTGAGATGGAGTAACAACTGGTTCACCATCTCTTGGGTTTAGAATGTTGTTTGAAGCAAGCATTAATAACCTAGCTTCAGCTTGTGCCTCAAGTGATAAAGGTACATGGACTGCCATTTGGTCTCCGTCAAAGTCGGCATTGAATGGAGTAGTTACTAGTGGGTGAAGACGAATGGCCTTTCCTTCAACTAATACTGGCTCAAATGCTTGGATACCAAGTCTATGAAGTGTAGGGGCACGGTTTAATAAAACTGGATGTTCACGAATTACTTTCTCTAGTACTGGCCATACCATATCATCTTGTTTTTCACAAATTCTCTTTGCAGCCGCAACGTTCATAGAATTACCTAATCTTGTTGCTTGTTCAATTAATCCACGAATTACGAATGGGCGGAATAATGTAAGTGCCATTTCCTTAGGAAGTCCACATTGATACATTTTTAAATCTGGTCCTACAACGATAACTGAACGTCCAGAATAGTCAACACGTTTTCCTAGTAAGTTTTGACGGAAACGACCTTGTTTTCCTCTAAGAAGATCTGATAAACACTTTAATGGACGTGTTCTATTATCATTTCCTCTTCCTCTAGCTTTAGATGAATCAATAAGAGCATCTACAGCTTCTTGTAGCATACGCTTTTCATTCTTAGTAATTAAGTGAGGCGCACCTGTTTCATATTGTCTCTTTAAACGATTATTTCTATTTAAAATTCTACGATATAAATCATTTAAATCTGTAGTCGCAAATCTTCCTCCATCTAGTTGTACCATAGGTCTTAAATCTGGTGGTATAACAGGAAGGATATGAAGAATCATCCATTCAGGTTTATTTTCAGAATGGTAGAATGCTTCTACAACTTCAAGTCTCTTGATAGTTTTATCACGAGTTTGTTTTGATGAAGTATTTAACTCTTTACGAAGTTTTGTAACTTCTTTCTTTAAGTCAAGTTTCTTTAATAAAGTTTCAACAGCTTCTGCTCCTGTTTGAGCTTCGAAACTATGTCCAAACTTTTCATAATAGTTACTATATTCTTGTTCAGATATAATTTGTCTGTATTTTAATCCTGTTTGACCTGGATTAATTACAATGTATGAAGCAAGATATACAACTTGTTCTAGATCCTTAGCTTTAATATCTAAAAGTGTTGCGATTCTTGATGGTGAATTACGAAGATACCATGCATGAACGACAGGGCTTGCAAGAGCAATATGCCCCATACGTTCACGACGTACTTTAGAGTCAGTTAATTCAACTCCACACTTTTCACAAATTTTACCCTTAGCGTCTGATCTCTTAGATTTTCCACAGTAGCATTGATAATCTTTTGTTGGACCAAATATTTTTTCACAGAATAGTCCATCTGGCTCTGGTTTTAGCGTACGATAGTTAATAGTCTCGTGCTTTTTAACCTCACCATGAGACCAAGATAGAATTTCTTCAGGAGATGCTAATCTAATTTTAATATATTTGAATTTTTTGCTCATTAGTTAATCCTCCTACATACCAAATTTTTGAATATAATCTTCACTATTATTATCAAGTTCTACAATAGATTTTTCTATTTCGTTTTTACCATCTTCAGTGATTAATTCAACATGTAATCCTAAAGCTTGTAATTCACGAGCTAGAACTCTAAATGATTCAGGTAATGCTGCTTCTGGTAATGGTTTACCATCAGTGATTGCTTTAAATACTTTATTACGACCAACGATATCGTCAGACTTAATAGTTAACATTTCTTGTAATGTGTGTGCTGCTCCATAAGCTTGAAGAGCCCAAACTTCCATTTCTCCGAAACGTTGACCTCCGTTTTGAGCCTTTCCTCCCATAGGTTGTTGAGTAACTAAAGTATAAGGTCCTACTGAACGTGCATGAATCTTATCGTCAACCATGTGTCCTAACTTGATCATGTACATAATTCCTACGTTAACCTTTCCTTCAAATGGCTCACCAGAACGTCCATCATAAAGTGTAATCTTACCATCTTGTGCAATTCCTTCAACTGAATCAAAGATATCTTTATAATCTTTTTCAAGTGAAGTAATTAACTCTTGTGCTTCATCTAATAAAGCATCATGGGCTGTAGCTATAGCCATATTGCTATATCTACGTTGTTTATTGAAGTCATCTTCATCACTATTTAATTGTTCTAGAATTTCAATAGTTTTTGCAGTTCTAGAATCATTTTTATTTTTCATTGCATCAATAAGTTTTTCTGATGCATTTTTAAATTTCTTAACGTTAGTTGCTTCATCAAGCATATCATTGATATCCTTAGTTGTAGCACCATCAAATACTGGAGTTGCACATTTAACACCTAGTGTTTGTGCTGCAAGTCCTAAATGAAGTTCTAGTACTTGTCCAATGTTCATACGTGAAGGAACTCCTTGAGGGTTTAACATAATATCTAATGGTTTTCCATCAGCGCTATATGGCATATCCTCAACTGGAACAATATTAGAAATAACACCCTTATTTCCATGACGTCCTGACATCTTATCTCCAACTTGAATCTTACGTTTTTGAACAATGTAAACTCTTACTACCTCATTAACACCAGGTCCTAGTTCATCTCCATTGCTCTTCTTGAAGTGTTCAACTGAACGAACAACTCCTCCTCCACCATGAGGTACACGAAGAGAAGTATCCCTTACTTCTCTTGCCTTATCACCAAAGATAGCTACTAATAACTTCTCTTCAGGTGTAGGTTCTGTTTGTCCCTTAGGCGTAGTTTTACCTACAAGGATATCTCCTTCTTTAACTTCAGTACCAACGATTACAATTCCATCCTCGTCTAGATACTTAATCATATCTGCCCCAACGTTAGGAATATCTGATGTAAACTCTTCTTTTCCTAATTTAGTATCACGACATTGAATTTCAAATTCATCGATGTGTACAGATGTATAGTAGTCATATTTAACCATATTTTCTGACATAATGACGGCATCCTCAAAGTTATATCCGTCCCATGTCATAAATCCAACTCTTACATTACGTCCTAAAGCAAGTTCTCCTTGTTGCATTGATTGACCATCCGCAATAATTTCTCCTGCTTCTACAGTGTCACCAACATGTACAATTGGACGTTGCCAAATTGTAGTAGATGAGTTTGAACGTAAGAATTGAAGCATATCATATCTTCTTTCATCACCTGTTGTTTCAGTGATTATAATTTTCTTAGCATCAACATATTTTACAACTCCACCAAGAACTGCTCTACATGCAGATCCAGAGTCACGAGCTGCGAAGTGCTCCATACCAGTTCCTACATAAGGAGATTCTGGTGCGATGATAGGTACTGCTTGACGTTGCATGTTGGCTCCCATTAGTGCACGAGTAGCATCGTCATGCTCTAGGAATGGAATACATGCTGCCGCAACTGATACAACTTGTTTTGGAGAAACGTCCATTGCATCTACTTGATCAGCTGTAACGAATAATGTTTCACCATTATAACGTCCAATGATTTGTTGTTTTACAGTATTTCCGTATTCATCAACATATTCTTCAAGAATATGACCTTTTTCATCTAGTTTAGTAGCTGCAGATGCGATACATAAACCATCTTCTTTATCTGCAGTGAAATATTTAACTTCATCAGAAACATATTTCTTTCCGTTTTCATCAAGTTTTACCATTAAATAAGGAGTCTTGATAAATCCGTATTCATCAACTTGTGCATATGTTGCAAGTGATGTGATAAGTCCGATTGAAGGACCTTCTGGTGTTTCAATAGGGCACATACGTCCATAATGTGAATCATGTACGTCACGAACTTCGGCTCCGGCACGATCACGTGAAATACCTCCACTACCTAGTGCAGATACACGACGTTTGTTAGTAATTTCAGCAAGTGGATTTTCTTGATCCATGAATTGTGATAATTGTGATGAACCAAAGAAATCCTTTAATGTAGATGTTAAAGGCTTAATATTAATTAAGCTTTGAGGAGTAACTGTCGCCATATCTGCAGTACTCATTCTTTCCTTAACATTCTTAGTTAATTTACCAAATCCAATTCTAAATTGATTTACTAATAATTCTCCGATTAAACGAAGACGTCTATTTCCTAGGTGGTCGATGTCATCTAACGTTCCAACACCATCATATAAATTAAAGTAGTAACCAAATGATGCGATTATATCAGATAATGTTAAATGTAATGAAGTTTCTCTTTGATCGCTTCCATAAATTGTAACATTATGAGTTTTACCAGCTTCGCTAACTTCTACAGTTAAAACCTCACAAACAGGGTTTTCAGCTAAGCTATTATTTAAATTAATAACTGTACGTAAAGCAGCACGAGCCTTAGATAGCTTGTTTACAACACCAGTTGTAATCTTAGTACCCTTAGTCTCAACAACTTCGCCTTCTGAATATAATAATTCTCCAGTCTCTTCATCAAATATATCTTCATGAGCTACAACATCATAAGCAAGAACATGTCCTTTTGCACGTTGAAGACAATCAAGTTTTTGATTATATTTATAACGTCCAACTTTTTGAAGATCATAACGTCCTTCATCAAATAGATGTTCTACAACGTAAGTTCTAGCATCATCAGCTGGTGCAGTTTCACCATCACGAAGTTTCTTATATAATTCAACTACAGCTTGATCAGAATTTGTTGTTTCATCTTTCTCTAATGTAGCATTGATTTTTGCATTGTCTCCAAAAACCGCCTTGATTTCATCATCAGTCGAAAGACCGAATGCACGAAGCATAGTTGTTAGTGGAAGTTTCTTTTTACGGTCTAGTTTTCCATAAAGAACATCCTTTGGACCCGCTTCAAATTCAATCCAAGCTCCACGTGTTGGCATAACTTGTCCTGTGTATCTAGTTTCACCAGATTTAGGATCAATTTCTTTACCATAATATACACCTGAAGAACGAACAATTTGAGAAATAACTACACGTTCAGCACCATTAATGACAAAAGTACCTACTGGTGTCATATAAGGCATTTCTCCCATGAATAATTCATGTTCAATAATTTGACCTGTCTCTTCGTTTTCAAGTCTTACATTACACTTAAGTGGGCGTGAATAATTAATTCTTCTTAATTTACATTCTACAATTCCGTATTTAGGATCTTCAAAATGATAATCACCAAAATATACTTTTAGTTTCTCATTGAATGAAGTAATTGGCGAAACACTTTCAAATACCTCACCTAATCCTGTTTCAACGAAGTCTTGGAAAGATTTCTTTTGAATTCCAATCAAGTCAGGAAGTTCAACCTCAGTACGAACCTTAGAGAAGTTACGTCTTTCAGCTCTTTTTCCGTATTTAACTACTTTGTAACCTACCATTTAAGCCACTCCTTTTTATTTTCTTTTTAAAATTTAAAGCACAAAATGCCATATCTAGCATTTTAACATTATAATTTGTTTTTGTGTATATGTCAACAGCATTTCACGCTTTTTAAGATAAAATATCCTTTATTTTTACAAACCACTTCACAATTAGAAAACAATTTCTCTAAATGCGCTATAGATGAAGGCGCACCTTGTTTCTTTTGTATAACAACCCATAGTTCTCCGTTACACTCAAGGTGATTATAAGCTCCATCATAAATATCAAATACAACCTTCTTACCCGCTCTTATAGGTGGATTAGTTATAATTGATGAAAATTTCATATCGCTTGGAATAGAATCGTATATATAGCTCTTTTGTGCTTTAGCTTTAATAACTTTATTGATTCCAATATTTTCATTTGTAAGGTTTAGGGCTCGCTCGTTAATATCTACCATCAATACTTCTTTATCGTAAAGTGTAGATACAACTATTCCTATTGGTCCATACCCACACCCCATGTCTAAAATTGGTGCGTTTATGGAATTTGGGGTAAAGGCTTCAAGCATTGTATAAGACCCGAAGTCAATATATTTTTTAGAGAAAACCCCAGCATCAGTTTTAAATTTAAAACGATGTTCTCTAAAAGTAAAATCATATATGTTAGGATCAGATTTTAATCCTTCCTGTTTTTCTGAATAATAAAAGTTTTCACACATATAACAATAGACACAAAAACCTGTGGCCTCATTTTCGACCACAGGTGTAATGTCTTAAGTTAATTACTTAACTTCAACCTCTGCTCCAGCCTCAACAAGCTTAGCTTTAATATCTTCAGCTTCAGCCTTAGAAACCTTTTCCTTAACTGCCTTAGGAGCAGCTTCAACTAAATCCTTAGCTTCCTTAAGTCCAAGTCCAGTTAATTCCTTAACAACCTTGATAACTTGAATCTTCTTTTCTCCAGCTGACTTTAATACTACATCAAACTCAGTTTGTTCTGCTTCAGCAGCAGCTCCAGTTCCAGCAGCAGGTGCAGCAGCAACTGCAGTTGGGTCGATTCCATATGCTTCCTTCATAGCATCTACTAATTCCTTGATTTCAAGGATAGTCATTTCATTTAATGAATTGATAAATTCGTCTTTATTTAACTTAGCCATTTTAATTTTCCTCCGTATGTTTTTAATGTTTTATAAGCTAATTTTGTTTACAAGATTAAGCAGCTTGCTCTTCTTGTTTTTCGCAGATCATGTTAAGTCCAATAGATAATTGAGTTAATGTTCCTAACATACCAGCTGCTAATTGAGTTAATAATGTCTCTCTTGATGGTAATGTAGCTAAAGTTTGTAACTTAGCAAAGTCATAAATTTCTCCATCAACAACACCTTTTTCGATAACAACTTTATCGTTATCTTTAGCGAAATTGAATAATCCCTTAGCTGGTGCAACGATATCTTCACCAGAGAATGCTATAGCAACAGCACCCTTTAAAGCATCAGCGAAATCACCATATCCTAGTTGCTCTGAAGCACGACGGCTAATATTATTCTTAATTACACTAACATGGCATCCATCCTTAAGTAATTCTCTTCTTAAGTTTTGGAATTGTTCAACTGTTAAACCTTGATACTTGAAAGCGATGAAAGCTTTTGTAGTTTTCATCTTTTCAGCAACTTCATTAACTAATTGAGACTTTTGTTCAATAACAGTTTGTTTTGCCACTTTAATGACACCTCCATATAAATTTTAAAAATCCTTATCCACGCCGAAGTGTAGAAAAGGATTTTGCAATCTTTTTTGTTCACACCTCGGTAGAAATTGAGTGCTAAGCACGCCTACTTTCTTCGGTATAAGATTTAATTACTTTGCTGCAGATAATATAGAGTCTGCATTAACCTTGATTCCAGGACCCATAGTTGTAGCCACTGAAACGTTTAATACATAGTTTCCTTTTACTGTAGCAGGACGAGCCTTAACTAATAAATCATAGATAGCTCTTAAGTTTTGAGCTAATTTCTCAGCTCCGAAAGAAACCTTTCCAAATGGACAGTGAATGTTTCCTACCTTATCAACACGGTATTCAACCTTTCCATTCTTGATTTCCTTAACTGCATTAGCAACATTCATAGTTACTGTTCCAGTCTTAGGGTTTGGCATTAGTCCTTTAGGTCCTAATACTCTTCCTAGTCTTCCTAGTTCACCCATCATATCTGGAGTTGCAACGATTACATCAAATTCGAACCAACCTTGTTGAATCTTATTGATATAGTCTGAATCTCCAACATAATCAGCACCAGCCTCTTCAGCTTCCTTAGCCTTAGCTCCACGAGTTAAAACTAATACACGACGAGTCTTTCCAGTACCATTAGGTAAAACTACTGCTCCACGTAGATTTTGGTCAGCCTTACGTGGATCAACATTAAGACGGATAGCAACATCTGCAGTCGCATCAAACTTAGTTGTAGAAGTTTTAACTAATAATTCTAAAGCTTCTGCTAAGTCATACTTCTTGTTTGCATCAACAAGTTTTGCAACTTCAGCGTATTTTTTTCCTCTCTTCATAATAATCCTCCTAAAAATGTGGTATAGCGGGATATCCTCCCACAAGTTTTTAGGTCGTTTTTATAACAACCTTAAATTAATCTTCAACGACGATTCCCATATTTCTAGCTGTTCCAGCAATAATTCTTGCTGCAGCTTCAACGTCGTTTGCGTTTAAGTCTGGCATCTTCATTTCAGCAATTTCTTTAACCTTTGCTCTTGAAATTTTAGCTACTTTTGTAGTCTTAGGATTTCCAGCACCTTTTTCGATTCCACAAGCCTTCTTTAATAATTCAGCTGCAGGTGGAGTCTTAACGATAAATGTAAATGAACGGTCTTCATATACAGATATTACAACTGGTAAAATGTATCCCATCTTGTCCTTAGTTTGCTCATTGAATTGAGAACAGAAACCTGGAATATTAACTCCGGCTTGTCCTAGAGCTGGTCCTACTGGTGGAGCTGGGTTAGCTTTACCTGCTTGGATTTGTAACTTAACCTCTTTTACAATTTTCTTTGCCATGGTAATAAGTTCCTCCTTACTTTTCAAAATGTGGTCATTGGACGTAAAGTATCCTCCCACTTACGTGATTATACACACGTGCTTATATATTTTAACAAATATTAGCAACGTTTGTCAATATCTTTTTTCATAATTTCGTTTGCCCGAAAATAAGAACATATTATCTTAATTAAAGATAGGAATAAAGTCCATCAAAATAATTTTATAACTAGTAAATTATTAATTAATATTTATTAACTCTACTTTTGATTCATGTTTTAAACTCTTACTATCATAAGATATTCCTAGTAGTAATACAGCACCATGATATCTCTTAAATACACTTATATAATTCTTACTCTTTATTTGTTCTATAGCATTTATTGCACTATCATCTTCTTTAAGTTCTATTACAAATGGTATATGAGTGTTATCTTTAGGTGTAAATGTTATATCTGCTCTTCCAAGGGCCGATGTATCTTCTTTTCTTATATAATAGAATTCATTACATCTATAATTGATATATGAACTATTACAAATAATAAATCTTCTTTGTTTTTGTTAAACATAGATGCTAAAGAATGGTGATTTATATCTAATGTTTCATTAATAAACTTTGTATTACCTTTTAATGTTTCTTCATATAATTTCTTTGAATTAGATATAGGATTATATATCTCAGTCCAATTAAGAGAGTCTATAGCATTTATAAATTCTTCTTTTATTTCATGATTTGGTATATAACAACTCTTACTCTTTTCATTATATGCTAAATATCCTAAGTGAATTAAAACAGTTAAAGCCGCATCTTTTGAATCAACTTTAGTTAAGTCATTATCAAATTTAGAAACATTAACCTCTACTTCATCACCTGAAATCATTTTAGCAATTAAATCTTTAAGTTTACCATTATCATAATTCATATAATTTGTAACAGCTTCTCTTGCGCTTGTTTGAACCCAGTAATCTCTGCATTTATTTTTTGAAATAGCTGTCACAACAGACTTAGGGTTGTAAAGTTCAACACCGTTAAGTCTATAACCATCATACCAATCTTTTATTTCATTAAAATTTCTATTATATTTATTGCATAACTCTTTTACTTCATTTTCAGTAAATCCTACGTATGATGCTAGAGTATCAGAATCTATCATATTATATTCAGTAAACATATTTAGAGTTGACTGTGCCCTGTAACGTCTAATAGGAAGTATTCCTGTCATATAGACTAAATCTATACAAGATGATACGTCGCTTGATTTAAATAGTAATCTTAAAAACATTATATAATCATCACAAAGTTTTGTATTATATTCTTCTTCTCTTAAGATTACATCCCATTCATCTATCAAAAAGATAAATGTATCTTTTGTACTAGATTTAATCTTAAGAAAATATTTTCTTAATGTATTATCTTGTGTGCCTAAAACATTTGGATACATATTTTTTAAATCATCTATTATTTGTGATTTCAGTTCACTTACAAATGTATTTTTATCATCTATATCTATATAAAGACTTGCCATATCAATCCATATAACATTATGTTTATTTAAATGTTCTAGGTATAAGGGATCATTTGATATATTTAATTTATCAAATAATTCTTTAGAATCACAACCTTTTGAATAATATGCATTAAGCATAGATAGGGCCATTGTTTTTCCGAAACGGCGTGGACGTGTGAGGCACATAAATGAATTTGAAGAACCAAATAATCTATTTGTATAATTTACTAAATTTGATTTATCTACATATATTTCATTTTTTAAATTTTTTTGAATTCTGCATTATTTTTATTTAAATATAGTCCCATACAAATCACGTCCTTTCTTGTAGTATAACATTATTTAATTAATTAATCCATATTTTAGATATATCATAATTTTTAATAAATTATACTTCTATTCAATCCCCCTAAACAAATTGTATCTTTCTTTTTCAATCTTTTCATATTTTTTGTCAGCTGCATCTATAACATCATTTGCGTCTTTTAAAACTTTTTCTTGATTATTTTTAAATACTTCAATAATAGTTTTATTTAGCTTTCCACTATTCGCATTATTATCAAGGACTTCAATTACTGCATTTATATCCCAAGCATCTTTATAACTTCTTTTGGCAATAAGTGCAGAGATAACATCCGCTACTTGAAGTATTTCTTGATCTATTGTCATATCCTTTTCTTTTAATTTTTTAGGATATCCTGTTCCGTCAAGACGTTCATGATGTCTATAGGCAATTTCCACGATATCATTATCCATATTCCCATCAAGAATTTGTTTTGTATAATTAACGTGTCTTTTCATAATCATAAATTCTTTATTTGTTAATTTATCCGGTTTATCTAAAATTCTTAATGGAATAGAAACTTTTCCAAGATCATGACAAAGAGATGCTACATATATTTTTTTTCTTCTATCAGCCTTTATTTTTAAAAGTCCTGATAATCTATATGCAATTATTGCGGTAGCTTTAGAGTGTGCAAGTGTTGTCTTATTATACATTTCAAATAGTGATGAAAGCATTACAATAAATTGATTTCTCTCTCTAAAGCCATAGATCATTTTAGATACAAACTTATATACTACGGTTTTATAGTGTCCTGAATTAATTTCATATAACATATCAGTTTTCATCACAAGCCTTGTAAGATTTATAACATCTACAACGTTATATTTACTACGTTCAATTAAAAGCTTCTTTAATGCTTTATCTTTATCATTTTCTAAATCATTTAAATATTTAGTATATTTCTTACAAATGTCTAGCGTTTTACCATATTTGCTATATTTCATTTTCTTTATAACACTTGAACTATTTATAACTACTTCTGCAAACGATTTGACTGGAGAAAAATATTTTAAGAATAAATATGTTTCAATCGCAACATCTCCGCCATCGTCTCTATTTGAAAATTTCCCTACATCATTAAAGCAAGACAAAAACACCATTGATTTAGTATGAATAACACTCATTTTTTCTAGCCTACAAATCTTATATACGACGAACGCTAGTTTTATATTAAATTCTATTTGTTTTCTATCAATTCTTCCTATAAAATCAATCGCAATTTGCCATAAATTATTTATAGGAACAATATTCCTACAATTAGGCTCTCTCATTTTTTACCCCCCTAAATATAAAATATAACATCCCACAAGTCAAAAGACTCATGGGATATTATTTTATTCTTCACTACTATTTTCGTTATATATAGCTTGTACAAAATAGTAATCTGATGTAGTAACACCCCAATTAGATTCACTATTATCACTTTCATTTAAGATAAACTCTAGTTTAATAGTTTTTGTAATAATTGATGTGAATGGTAGGAATGAACCTACTTCTTTCTTTCCAATAGTAGATGTTTTATCTATTTGGTTTTCCATATCAGTTGTAACATCTGCACCATAACCTTTTGGAAGATCTAGATAGAAATAGAAATATCCTTTAGGTAGAGTTTGTAGATTATATCTTAATAAATATTTATTATAAGTCTCACCGTTAATATCTTTAGAATCTAGAGTTTTTACAAGATATCCTGATATTTGAGATGTTGTAGGTGTTGTCTCATCACCTTTATAAATATTTTCTGATATAGTCATATATACTTCTGTAGGAGCAAAATCTTGTTGTGCCCATAATGTTACATCAAAGTAGATTGTATTAGTTGCGTCTACTATTGAAATGTGATAATATCTCACATTTCCAGCATCAGTATCTCCGTGAAGATATGCTTCACTAAATACCACATATGATACATACCAGAAATGGTTATCTAGTGGGTTTCCTATATAATCCATATATAGTGAAATGTTATCATCAGATGCAACACCACTTATATCTGTATCAAGAGTATATGTTGTACCACCATATGTGAAAGTGGCGTTATTTGCATTAGCATTCAATGTATCAAACAGACTATTAAATGTTCCAATACTATCTTCACTTCCGCTATATGTTGTTTCATATATATTATTCCATTTATTATTAGAATCAAGTTCTACAAGGAATACTTTAACATTATTTTTTGTATCAATAAATGGTACATATAAATATGTTGTTTCATGATTTGAAAGTACTTCATTATCAGACTCTGTTTGAGAATCTTGACCATATGATGTAAGTTTCTTAAGTGTTGTATATTGATAAATCTTTGCATGCTCTTCTATACCAAATGTAGGAGCGTAATATGATAGGTCACTATTAGATACTGTACCTATTGAATAATAATCGGAAATTGATGTAGAATCACTATCATTATTATATCTAATAGATTTTCCTTTAATTTCAATATCTCTTGAATTTGAAGAGAATATTTCATTATAAGTAATTTCCTTACCATCTACACCTGCAGTTGAAGTTCCTGCAAGAATTGATGTAGAAGTTTCTGTGCTTGGTTTCATAACAGACACAGTATTTCCTACTACAACAGATTGGTCTAAGAATGTTAATCTTTCAAGTAAAGAATTTTTAGAATATCCTTTTACAATATATAGAGTTGGGAATGTGTATTCACGAGTATATTCTGTGTTATCTTTCCATACACCTTTTGAAGAATAGATATAATTATATTTATATGTGTCAGGTTCGTTATTGTTTGAAACTATAACAGTAATTCCGGCATATGTTTTGTTTGCGGCAGTACCATTATTTATAGTCTCATCACTTAATGTATAAGTAACATTACCAATTGTATAGAAGTTGTTAAGATTATACTTAATTCTATATTCAGGTTCATATCCACGGCTGAATCCTACAGCTACATATGAATCTTCTTTATAAGTTAGACTATTATCTTCTTTTGAAATAGTATTTCCCTTATATACAAAATCTGAATCATATAAATTGCTATCTTGTAGTGCAATACCATCCTCATATAGATTTGCATAAGATGAACCTTCTGTATAACATTCATTTTCAACTAAAATATGTTTGTATGTTTCAATGTTTCCAGACTCGGAAGTTATAGTATATGTAACAATATATTTTATACGAATATTATCAATATTCTCATAAGTTGCGTCTATACTGATTGTGGCATTTGCAGATACACTAAATTTATATAAGTAGAAGTTATCACTTAGATAATCTGTAAGTTCAGAATAATCATATGCTCTACCAAATAGTATTGATGAAGTAGCCTCACCATTGCTATCAAAGTTAATGTCATTACCTTCAAAATTAAATTCTTCAATTTCAGCACTTTCGTTTAATGATTTAGTGATTGTAACAGTTTTCTTAGTACCATAATAATCTAGCACGAATTCTAGTGTTCCACCTTTTAATTCTTTTGCGACATTAATCTTTAATGTTGCAGTACCATTACTTACAATTCCATTATTCTTTAATGAAGAATCAAATGTAAATGTTGTATCACTTTCACTAAATTCAACAGCTCCATTTATAATCTTGAAGTATGATTTGAAATCAAAATCATCTGCTATATTATTTGCAGTTATAGTAAGTGTTACATCTCCACCTGAATATGTAAGAGATGTTTTATCAGATACTATACTAAACATATCATCTGATGTAGTCAATGGACTAAATACTACTTTATATTTAGTTACAACTGTAGAATCTTCTGCAGTAACTATAACCGCATCACTAACAACATAATTTGAACCATCAGTATAAGCTCCGCTTAGATCAATTGATGTATCCGTATTATTATTAGTTATAAATGTAGCTGATTCTGCATATTCTTTCTTAGATATTGTTATTGATGACATTGTTTTAATATTATCTAAATATGCTTTTGGTACATAATAGTAAATAATACCATTTGCTTCATCAATTAAAGACTCCGATGCATATAAATCATTATTATCATCATATTTTAAATCAAGTTCAAATATTGATGTAGAAATTGATAGTTTTAATTGTTTCATCAATACTCTAATTTTATAATTTACAGAATCTTCATTTGTAATATCATAATCAACAGTTGCACTTGTAAGAGAACGCCATGATGAACTATTATCTTCAATAAGCTTAATTATACTTTCCCCATTATCATCAAGAGCTGTTAAATCATAATTTGTATCTAAGGAAAGAAGGTCGATATTATCAGGGATAAATGTACCATTCTTAATTCCTTTTGATGAAGACAACGCAAATATACCATAACCATCAATATTTGATGTTTGTCCTATATGTTTCATGAACGCATCAAACTTTACAACATCAATAGATTTGTCTCCGTTTATGAATTGATATTCTCCATCAAGATAATCATTAAGTAATGTATATAATATAGAATTAGTTAATGAATTTGCTTGAGAACATGTAAGATAATCATTACCTATATATGCAGCTATAACATACTTCATTTCTTGATTGTATTTAGTACTATCTTCTGCAGTCATTGAAATGAATTTTTCTGCCATATTTTTCATTACTTTTTCATCAGTAATAGTTTTTAATAGGTCATCATAATATTCTTTATTTAAGTTTGCCACAAGTTTTCCAAGGGATGAAGTTGTAGAATCATAATCCGCAAGAGCTATAAGTTTTACTATTTCTTTTAATTTTTCATTAGTAAATACATCTTCACTAAATATTGTGTATTCATATTTTGAATCATATGCACTATTAGATTTCCTTATAGTAGGATATAACAACATTAGTGCATCTAGTATTTCACTACTATAATTGATATTAAAGTCAAATGATTTTAAATCTTCATACGTAAGGCCTTTAAATATTGTCATCTCTTCGGTGCCATCAACAAACGTTATTTTGTCCGTTGATGTGTTTATTTCTATTGCATTATCACATTCTAGAACAAGTATTTCCTCTATTGTGGTGCCTGACACTCCAATAGTATATGTGGTGCCATCACTAGATCCACTTAAATAGAATCCTTTATAATTACCATTAGATTTAAATTTAACTGAATTAACACTTACTTCTTCACCATCAACAGTGTATGTTGTTTTACCATTTACTGTGATTACACCACCATCGGTTGCTTTAACTAAAATGATGGTAGGTTCATATATAGTAAGAGTTGTTTCTTTTGTGACTTTTACAAGATTTGATGCTAAATATGATGCATACTCAGATGTAGTATTGTAATAAGTATTATATCTAGTCTCAATTTCTTCAAGATTTGGATATGATACTTTGCTTGAGCCTGCATTTTGACCCACATCCAAATATATTAAGTATGATCCTTTTCCAACCGAATTTCCAAGTGCATATTCAACTCCTGCTTTAACAGGAATTTCATAATAATATAACCTGTTTTTTGTTAATTCTCTTCTCCAAGTTGTATCAAATATTTTAGTTTTATTTGTCGTATCAGTTGGATTATATTCAATGTTGCCATCACTATCTTTATAAACAGTCTCAATTTCAGTAGCCCCACTATATAATGCACCATACGGATTTGTTGTATCCGTATTTCTATTAATTTTATATAAAGAAAAACCTTGTTGCCCATCATTTAAAGTTGCTAAAGCAATTTTTACATACCCATCTTGTTGCGGAGTAAACCATATTGAACTCGAAGGAAGATATTGAGTACTACTATTATATGTTTTACCTGCTACAACAATTTCATCTAATGTAACATATTTATTAACCTCAATTTGTCCTTGTAATCTCAAACTATAAAACAAATCTGAATTTATATCACTTAAAAGTGATTGTTTTATATCATCAGACAGTGTTTCAATTTCGATATCTGCACTTTCTCCTGTTGTATTTGATGTTTTAGTGTATATTTTAAAATCAGTGTACTTTCCTTTACTACCTGTTAAATCACTTTTTTCAATATACGATGATGGGTCATTTGCGTATATTTTGGCATCATTACCGGTGTAATAACCAATATTATTTAATGCAGTAACCTCATATGTACTATTTTTTGCGGTTGCGCCGCTCGCAAGAGCCGCACATCCCTCAGAGGCAAGAGTATTATAAGTTGTTTGGTCTAAATCATTAGATACAATTAATGGCATTGCATAACCTTTATTTGGCAAAGAACTAGTAGTCTCTGAATATGTAATAGTAGAAGCCCATGTAATTTTCTTTGTTGGGTCAATATACGCACTACTTCCTGTACCATAGATATAAGATATTCTATCTAAAAGGTTTTTTACATCAAGACTTCCACCAAAATCAATATCAGTACCCTCATCAATATTTCCATCAGCGCTATCATACTCTTTATATGAATCAAATGTAAGTTTTGAAAGTTCTGCAAGTGCAGTTAAATCTGCGGCACTTACATTTTTTAATTTTTCTACTACATCAGAAGCAGTAACATCTGCATCTGATTCTTTTAAATATTCATGATATTTATAAATATAATAAGTTAAATCTTTACTTGTAACTTTTGTTGTACTTGAATCATCATCATAATTTTCAAAGTTTGTAAGAGTCGCAAGAAGAATAGCTTTAAATATTTCTTTATCCGTCGCACCTGCCATACATAGTAGTTGTAAGTTTGTGTATGTTGCGTTTTCTACAAGACTGTCTAGATAATCTTTAACATTAGTATAAGTTTTAGTACCTACTGTAATACTTACAGCTAAATTTTCTAAAGATGTTGTAGGTGCTAATGATATTTCATTAGTAACCGAACCTGCGGCTACATCAGTACTTTTTAAAGATGTAAGTAACATTTGAGCTGAAGCACTTTGATCTTTTGTAAGTCCGTTTTTATTTGCATAAGATGCTAATGCTTTTAAAATAGTTTTTTTACCAGTAGTATTAGCTAATATGTCTGTCATAAGAGATGATATAATTGAAATTTCATCATCATCTGATGCGCCACTAGATTTACCTCTAGTTCTTACTCCGTCAAGACGCACTAAATCAGAAATTTGATAATATGTATATTGTGTTGTTTGTACACCTTTATAGCCATTTTCCCCAATATGAGTTTGAGTCGTTAAATAAACACCTACTACTGTTTTGTCTTTTATCCAAATGGATATTGGATGCCAAATACCAGTATATACTGCTGAAGTTGCATATCCTACTACGTACTTAGCTTTTAATTCATTATGATCCTCAGTTTTATAAGTATACGTTGTAGTATCTTTTGTTGCGTTATATGAATCTGAAAAATCATAACCATATTTTATAAATTCACCTGTAGTAGTTACCTTTTGCAAGAAATTTGTACAATCAGTAGGGGCATTTATTATTATGTAGTTTGATACCCATTGATTTTTTGCATCTTTATTTACATAATCATTCCAGTAGAATGTACCGGTTGATTTTAGTGAAGACATTGTATTCGACTGATTTATATAATTATCTCTATCACTTTCAGATAGCGACATATAAAATGGCGTATAACCATTTGTTGTACTTGAGACATCTGATATATTATAAATATCTTTATTAAAATCAGATGAGAAACCTGCAGTGACATTAAGCGTATTTCCTGTCACATCAAATGGTCCGTAATAATATGTAGAATCTTGAACTAAATCATCAGGGGTATAAATATAACGATTTGAACTATTAACAGTCTCTGTAGAAGCTTGTACTCCACTAGTAGAGTTTTTACCATCAGATGTTGAAACACTACTTGGCGCATTTTGGCTTTGATATGTTGAATTATATTCTGTAGCTTTTGCAATTAAAGAATTATAATTTACACCTGATGTAGGATCTGTTACTGTTTTAAAATAATTATCTATTATATATTGTTGTACATTTGAATCATTTTTTACAATATTCCATAGTTCTGTATAATTTTTTGTATATGAATATTTTGTACTATTGATATATGTTGAACCACTCTTTGAATCAAAACTATCAACTGACGCATCAGAGACTGATGTATTGTTATCAACATAGGTTTCAATATCATATTTCTTTAATACTTTATTGAATAGATTTAAATATGTCTCATTACCACTAAATGTATTTGAGGCAATAATAAATGAATATAATTCTTTTGCGGTTGTTTCATTATTTTTTAGGTATGCTTGATATTTTAATTGTGAACCAGCTTCTGTATTATCACCTATAATATCAGATACCATAGTCTTTAATGTATCATCACTATATCCATCTAGAAGAGATGTAAGTAAATCAACTTTCTTAGTGATATAGTATTCACTTAAATCATCAGAGAATAGTGGATCTAAAATAGTATCATCATTTAATAGTGTATCAAGATAGTTCTTTAAAACTGTGTCTAGTTTTGTAGATGTTTTCAAAATCTCTTTAATTTTATTTTGTACTGCTTGATAGTTTGCAGTATCCCCACTTACTATTTTTGCAAGTAGTTCATCATATAAAAGTTTTTGAAGTATTTCATAATAATTTGCATCTTCATTATCATAATATGAAATAATAGAATTTACTATACTCTCTCTTAATGCTTGACTAATATCTGATATACAATCATTATCAAAAAGTATATAATTTATTATTTGATCTAAGGTATCACTAAATTCAGTATTACCAATAGATGCGTCAATAAAGTTTATTAATACTTCTTGGTTGATATTATCAATCCAAGATGAATTTGTAAAAGCCGCTGATACACTACTTGACTCAGTTGTAAGATTATCATAGTCTACAAATACTGCCATAGCTTTTACATTTTTTGCAAGGTGTTCTGCCGCATCTAGATATGCAATAGTCTTCCATCCGATTTTTTCTAGTAATGTATCATTAATCTTATCAAAACGAACGAATTCAAAATAATCTTCAATATATGAATCTGTAACTATCGAATAGTCAAGCCCTTCACCATTAATTGCTTTTCTAAATACAAACTTAGAACTAAATACTCCAATATTTCCATCACTATCTTCTACAGTAGAAAGTGGCGCATATGCAACACTACTTCCACCAAACACATTAGTTACACCATCAACAGTTATGAATGTAGATGTATCAATTGTAGATGTAGGCTTATTTAGTTGATTATCAGTTTGTGTAATAGGCGCTCCCTTAAATAAATTAATAACATATCTTATGTTTAAATTATTTTGAGAATTAAAATCAATAAGACCAAACATAGCTCCAAGATAATAATAATCACTTGTAGTAGCGTTATATGTACCAATTGACGTATATGTCATAGTAATTATGTTGTTATAATTTGCATAATTCCATGTAGCCCCATCACTCTTGTATTTAAGTAATTCATATAAATTTCCATAATTTATAGTATTCGCAAGATTACATGTTGTATCATTAAAATCTGCAAGATTAAATGATGCGATGATAGAACCTACAGCTTCACTACCATAAATATTTCCATAGTTTAAAATATTTACAATATTTGAAATTCCATATCCTAAAATACCTGATACAAAACAATTTAGGTTTGATGTAGAAGTTCTTGAAACATTTAGTGTTCCGTTAAATCCTATAATAGTTCCATAATTAATATCAAACGCTAATACTTGATTTATATTTGTTTTTGTAGAATTGTTTAGCGCAACAATTCCTGAAACAATCATTTTTGCAGTATTAGTATTTGAAGTATTAATAGCTCTTATAGTTCCATTATTTGCACTATCTCTTATTTGGGCATATTCACCATTTAAGATTGAGGCAATTCCTGATGCATAGTATTGGCAATCAGTTTTTGCAAATAAATCTAGTGTAATATCACCTAAGTTAAATGTATTAGATATAATTCCACTATTTGAATATACTATACCAGACGCATACACACTACCTTTTAAGTAAGTAGATGTTGTTTGTGTTTTTGTTACAGGCTTATTTGCTGAAGATGTTTCGTATAAAGTTTGATCCTTAAGATAATTTTGTGATGTAACACTAATGCTTCCATTATTAATCACAGTATCCATTGATCCTAAAAGAGTATTATCAAACTTAGAATTTAATGGATTTTGTTTTGAATCTGAAAGAGTTGCTTCATTATATCTACAAATACCAGATAGATAAAGATCTAAATACATATCACTTGATGCTTTGTCTAAAATACTAATATGCCCTGCATTATATATATTTTTTGCAGTATTATTAATTGATAATTTATCAAATACACCACTTACATAAAGACTATATTTTGTACTATTTGCTTTATCTAATGTGAAACTTAAATTTCCTTCATTTCTTACATCGCTATATGAAATATATTCGCCAAGAACTGTTCCAGATACTACTTTATCAGAATTTATTGATTCTGATGATGTAAAAGATACATTTCTTAAGTTATATACTTTTTCAAGTTTAGTATTAGATGACGCAGTTCCACCTATAGAATTAATAACACCGGTATAGCTATTAATTGCACTTAAATCTAATTCTAAATCACCAATAGTCGTAAGTGTTCTTACACTGTTATATGTAGTTGTTGTTGGTTTAGATAATACATTCTTATTACCTAGATTATAAACACTTGATACTTCAGTTCTAAAAGAATTTTCTGATAAAATATTAATTCCTTCAGAAAGGTAACCATTGCTTGATAGATTGTTATATACACTGCTATATAAAGCTTTTATATTAGCTCTATTTGTTAATGCTGATGCATAAAATACAATTTGACCTGACTTATCTTTAAATTCTGATTGAGAAAGTCCTGTAGTTTTTGTTGTTTCTGATGTTTGAATATCCGCATTTAATATACCTGATATGTATGTCTTATATGCATTTTTACTACCATATACTAAAACATTTCCTTGGTTTGTTAAATATTTGATTTGTGCAACATCTGATGAATCTCCTCTAAGTCCTAATAGACGTCCAATTACACCTGATACATAAAGTTTATTGTATGTTATTTCAGATGATGCGCTTCCTATTTCTATATTTCCTACATTTTCAAGTTTAGAACATAATGTAGTGTATCCTGCGCCTACAACACCACCTATTGCGTATGTTTTTTCCGAACCAAGTTCTAAAGACATATTAATAGATGATAATAATTCTTCAATATTACCTGATGATGACTCAATATAACCTATAGCACCACCTACCGCAATACCATTCATATATCCTGTAGTTGAATTATAATTAAAAGTTGAATCACTTACTAAATTAAATTTTCCAGCTGTAGTTGATGTAGTAATACTACCTTCTCCACCAAGTACTCCTGCAATTCCTCCAAGATAATACTCTTTAAGATTTGATGTGCTATTAGAAACTTCCATGTAAGTATTAACGCCACTAATACTTCCACCTTCAACATATCCTGAAATTGCACCTATCGCAAGTGCGTTATTTGTGCTATTTGTAATACTATCTAAATCTACATTTTTAATAAATACATTTAAATTAGAAACACTACCTATAAGGTAAGGGAATAGTCCATATGCATCAATACCTGTAGTTGATACAGTACGTGAAGTACTAAGAATATCTGCATTATATATTGTAGGGTATGTTGTCTTTTTACCATTCATTAAGGTAACACTACCCTCTATCTCGCTACCTACAATAGAAGATGCAATTCCATGCTTGTATGTGTAAGCATTTGCAGGAATTCCTGCTAAATCAATATCTGATTCTATATTAAATGTTGTTTTGTTTGACGCAAAGAATGAATCACAATTCATTAATTCAAACATTAAAACGAAATCACGTGCATTTGAAACACTAATTTCAGCCGAACTAATTTCACCATTCTTTGTTGTAACAGTACTTTTTATTGTTCTTCTTACAGGTGTTTCAATTGAGAAATAATATTCAATATTTTCTTTATTTGAGGATTTAACACTCCAATTTGAATCATTCGCAAATGCTTGATTTAATTCATCTTTAGTTTTAACCCATTTACCATATGAAACATTTCCGCTCTTACTTGATACGCCAAGATCTTGTGTATACGAAAAATTATATGGTCCATTTTCTTCTTGTGTGGAAGTAGATAAAATAGATGAATTATAGAAATATGTATTAGATATAGTTCCACTATTTTGTAAAGCAATATTTGCAAATTCAATTACATCTGTTGCTGTATAGTTATAAACACTATTTGTCGCAACATAACATTCTTTTATAGTTCCAACATTATTTCCTACTAAACCTGAAACACGGTACCCACCTATTGCTGTAATACCGCACTCATCTTTTAAACTCTTAGTTAATTCTCTTACATATACGCCTTCAATATTACCGCTATTATAACCACATACATTCGCAATTCCACCATTACTTAATGTAGTAAGATAGTATGTAACTGTAACCATAGGATCAATAAGCCCAAAGTTTTTAATAGTTCCGCTATTTTTAGAAAACATTCCTAAATAAGAAATATTTTCATACGCCGCATATGATGCAGAAGTAATTGAGACAAGTTCTAGATTAGAAATATCAAACCCATCTCCATCAAATGTTCCACTAAATGTTTTACCTTCACTCCAACCAACAGGTATAAAATCAGCCGCAATATAGTCATCAAAATCAATATTACATAATAATTTATAATTATATCCTAAAAACGAATCATAATTATTACATGCAAGTGAAAAATAATATAATTCTTCTGCACTAGATATAGTTATAGTGTAGTCACTATACGAAGTTGTATTAGATCTATACGCATCCATCATAGAAACTATTTTAGAATTATTAGTATAATTTGATTTATCTATTTGTATTTGTGTTCCATTATAAAATCCATCTAAATTAATGAATTTCTTATTATCTTTAGTATTATTTTTATTAAAATTAATACTTATAAATAAAACTAAAAATAGAACTAAAACACTAGAGAATAGGCTTATAAATATTAATTTTTTCTTTTTTCTTCTTACGCTATCTTTTTTCATTATAGCACCTCTATACATTAATTAAAATTCTGATGGGTCTACACCCCAAATTGCCTTCGCCCTATTTGCTTGAACTAATTCTGGTTCAAATGATACATCAACTTCAATATATTCTTTGTATACTGTTGTTTTAGTAGTTGATATATAAAAGTATGCTGGATTAACATTAAATGTATAAGAATGTTTTGTATATCCATCTTCTGTTCTTATAGCATTTATTGAAGTTTTTAAATACAATATATTAGTAAGTGAATCGTAATACCAATCGCTATCACTTGTAACAAATGGAGAAACTCCATCAATTTTATCTTTAGGAGAATATGTCTCTTTATTATTTGATGAATAAACTTTAGTACTATGCCACGCATCTTTAATACGAATACGGACATAACATGCGACTTCATTTGTGAATTCAAATTCAAATCCAAGTTGATTTAAATAAATATTAGATTCAGTTTTTTTGTCCTTTGTAGCACTACATGAAATTGTGGAATTAGAATCTGTGATCGCAGTTTTTGTACCACTACTTTTTGTAGTATCTATAACATATAATGATAAATGATCATTTCCTACATAAACACTATAATCATCATTTGATACTATAGCACTTTTAATTCCTAAAGTACTAAACTCACTTACTGTAATAGTAAAATCACCCACGTTTATAATCTTTGAATCAGTCTCACTAATGCTACAAGTATCGTAAGTACCTTCAACAGTTTTAATTTCATTTATTCCACTATATGTAACAACAGCCTCATAATACTCCCCACTAATTTGTGAATCAATCGTTACAGTAGATGTTTTAGTATAACCTTCATTAGATATTTTAGTATAATATACAACACCACTTTGGAATGTTGTAGATGTTGTATATTTATATCCACCATCAATATCTTCATAATAAGTATTACTAGCAATAGCATCACCCACAACAACGCTTGCTTTAGCGTATGTACCTATTACATAATAGCTTTTACCACTTTCAAATTTACTATCTTTTGTTTTGTTATAAACTGTTTCTGAATCTAAAATTATATCAGATAAATTTACAACTGTATCAACACGCAAGTTTTCCTTCGAATAATTTATGAAATTTTTTGAATTTATTTCTAATCCACCTACATCTATATCTTTACTACTAACAGTTCTTTTGTATGAATAAGCACCAAATACTATTCCTGATGCCGTAAGTATTAAGATTAATAGGGATGTAAGAATTATTACTTTCTTTCTTAAATTCATCAACATTCTCCTTATATTTCTTTTTCTTCAATATTTCTTTTCTATACACTCTCTTATATAATACCTTTTTTTTCTAAAAAAGTAAAGTTTGTAAGCGTAAACATCAATATTAAGCATTTATTTTATATTTAAATATAAAAACTTTAAAAACACCCAAACCAATCTTCATGATAGAATGTTTTTTTACAATATTCTCTAATTAATATTATTTAACTCTTATCATTATAATATAATGTTGTAAATTAATATTTCAATTGCGTTTTTTTAAAAAAAATGCTTAAATTAGATTATTCGGAGGTCTTAATATGAATTTTGAAAGAACAAATACTAAAATAACCCTATTAGAAGATTATTACGAACATTTTGATGAAGACCATAGGCTTAAAACAAGACATGGAAATGTTGAATTCACTATTTCAATGAAATATATTCACGATATATTAAATAACGATTTGTCAAAAAACGTATTAGATATAGGTGCCGCAACCGGTGCTTATAGTATACCTCTTATAAATGAAGGATATGATGTGACAGCTGTAGAACTTGTAAGACATAATATAGAAGTTTTTAAAAAAAATTGTCCTATTGCAAATGTAATTCAAGGGAATGCATTAGACTTATCTTTTATAAACGATAACACATACGATGTCGTACTTCTTTTTGGGCCAATGTACCACCTACTTAAAAACGAAGAAAAAATTAAAGCCTTATCTGAAGCTAAAAGAGTCACAAAAGATGGTGGTGTTATCATCACATCATATTATATGAATGAATACGCAATTATAGTATATGGAGTTATGAAAGGTCATTTAAATGAATGCTATTTAAATAATCAAATTGATGAATCATTTCATATGATAAACAAAGATGGTGATCTATATTCTATGGTTAGACTTGAAGATATTAATGAATTTAATAACGCTCTTAATCTAAAACGTATTAAAATAATTTCATCTGATGGCGCTTCTAATTACCTAAGACCTTATCTAAATAAATTAGATGAGGACTCATACAATCTTTTCATAAAATATCAGTTATCTATTTGTGAACGCCCTGATCTATTAGGTGCTTCAACACATTTAGTTGATATCGTAAAAGTAAACAAAAAGGCTTAAGAGCCTTTTTATTTTTTACTTTAGAATAAATTTTAATACACTTGCATTATGATCTGAATACATAAAACTTATATCTTCTCTGTTTTGGTCATAAACTATATTTTTTATAGACTTTACTTCCACATTGCTTGAAACTATAAATCCATCAACTACCGATGTAAATACTACATCTTTTTCGTATTTGATATCCGCATCCCTGCATGATGGGTTAGTATCATCCGCAACAACACTATATCCTTCTATCAAATCACTATCATTTAAAATTTGTATCCAAGATGGTGTTTGTTGTTCTGATTTAAATAATCCTCTTTCAACAGAGTTTACTAAATCATGATTGAAATCTCCTCCTACAATTACATAATTTCCTTTATCTTGTTCTTCTTTTAAAATTTTATTTAAAAGAGTAAGTTGTTTTTTTCTATAAACTCCACCTTTATCATAAGCTGAAAGATGAGCTGAGATCATAACTAGTTCTTTATCACCTACACTATAACGCACAACATTTAGGCATCTATCAAGATCAAAGAATTTTGATGGGAATTTTGTTGAAACAGGAAGTTCTACTCTTTTTGAACTATCCATTTTATATTTAGACAATGTAAGAATTCCACTATTTACTACACCATGCATATCGTTTATAGGATATGGAAGAAAGCCTGTGTGAAATGTGCTTACAAATGATGAACTATAATTAGAAAATTTATCGCATATCTTCTTATATTGATTTACTTTATAACTTCTAGTGGACTTATAATCAACTTCTTCTATCATCATAAAATCAGCATCTATACTTTCTAATACAGAAATTGCGCCTTCTGTATTTTTTTCTACATTCTTTTTAGAACTAGCTTTTCCATACTTACCTTTTGTTTTAGTACCATCATTCATTACACCTTCATCCATAAAGAATGAATAATCTCTATCATACGCACCAAAGCCAATATTATAAGTTAGTGCAGTATATTCTTTTAATACCTCGACATTATCTTCTTGATTATTACAAACTTTTATATCAACATTACCTATTCTTTTACTTTTTATATTTAATATTAAAACATAAATAGCACATGCTATTAATAATGTAGCAATAAATATTAATATTATTAATAAAATCAATTTTAATTTTCGCATATTATCAAATCCTTAACTTTTTTTGATATTTTATAATATTCAATCTAGTTTTTCAATAAAAATCAAAAAAATGAGGTATCATTACCAGACACCTCACCTATATTATTTATTTATAATTTAAATTTGTCTTGTATACATATATTCTAAAAAATCAAATTGATTTATTATTTAATGCTATTATATGTACCAGTTTCAAGAATACCATTAAATGCACTATCTTTTCCGCCAGTTAGTTTAACATTGTTTTTAAAATTAGATACTTCAAATGTCGCAGTACCATTGTAAGTAGTTACTAAAGCTCCAGCTCCTTCAGTAGCTTCAACATTACCGTTATTAATACAATTTTCAACTTTTATAGTAAGAATTCCTGTTTTAGCAGCTGCCCAACCTACTATACCAGAAGCTTTTTCTGTAGCATTAATGCTTGCATTATTTGTACAGTTAGTAATTACACCTTGACCATTTTCAACATAACCATACCATCTACCAATAATTCCTCCGGCAGAGTCTTTACATACAATAGATCCAGCTACTGAAATATTAGAAATTGTATTAGATGCTTCTGCATAACCTACTAATCCACCTACAGAATCCATATATGCATCAGTATATCTACTTTGATCAATATTTACATTAGTCAACTTTAAATTAGTTATTGTAGCATTCTTAACTAATGCAAATAAACCATAACAATAACTATAATTATTATCATCTAGTACAAGTCTTGATGAAGTAGGTACATAACCGATGTTATTTAAGTTAGAAATTGTATGATTTTTACCATCAAATGTTCCTTGGAAGAAAGTACCATTGCTTTGTGAAGAACTCTCTTTTGCAATTTTTCTATAACCTTCACCAATTGGATTCCATCCATTTTTTAATGTAATATCTTTTGTAAGTTCTACAGTTTTACCTTCAAATGTAGCTCCTGCATTTACTGTATCACGGAATGTTTCTAGTTGTTCTAATGAAGAAATTTGTAGATTTCCACCTACTGTATTTCCAGATATTTTTGTAGAATCTGCTGTTTCTGCAATATATCCGTTATTTATAATATTTGTAGACGCTATAACTTTAAATACAATACCTGTTTCTTCTACAGTAACACTACCGCTTGAAACCTTAAGTTCACTACATGATCCTGCAACAGATACACCACTATTCGCTGATGCGATTGTTACTGATTTTGCAAATCCATATAATGTAAGAACTGAATTTGCTTGAGATGTAGTATTAATTGTTAATACTGTTTGATCTCCTTGAGTTCTAATAACTATATTATTTGATACTTCACAATTATATGTAATATTAATATTCTTATTAGCTCCTACATCAATTCCACCACCATTAGTAATAGTTAATGTGTTGCTTGAAATTGAATTAGTATTGCTCATAACTTTAATCGCACTAGTAGTACTTGCTTTACTACTAGTTGATGACATACTAAATCCACTCTTTAAATAATAACTATAAGCTCCATCGAAATTATTCATTTCTGACACTGATGAAACAAATGCGAATAAGTTTTCTTTATCATCACTTAATTCAAGGTCTGATGGCGCAATCTTATTGAAATCTTCATCAAGTAAGAACATTCTGTTTTGTTTAATATCATAAACATAATTGTAGCCATTTGTTGTAGGTGTTAATTTTGAAACATTTAATCCTCCTTCTTCAAGCGCTACTACTGCTTCATGTGCAGTATTAAACTTCTCTCCGCTTGCTTCCTCTCCTTGGAGAATTGTGTTCATTTCTGTTGTAAGACTTAAGTCTTTTGATACTTTAGCTTTCTTAGTGAAGCTTGTGTATCCCACAACGGACACAACACTTAGTATTGCAATAATTGCAATTACTACTAAAAGTTCTACTAAAGTAAATCCTTTTTTTATTTGTTTTTTCATATCTAAAACCCCTTTCCTTTGTATGTTAATTATACGATATATATATATATCAAGTAATATTTTATAATTTTGGGAGATAGTACAATTTCCCTTAGCGTTTTTTTTACTCTTTACAAAAAAAGGCTCTGAATGCAGAGAAGTAAAAAGTTAGTTTGTTTCATAGCCTTCATAGAGTATTAAATTATTACTTTTTTAATCATATTTAATTATTATGCAGTTGGATAATCATACACACATCCGTATGCTTTACCGTTTTTATTTACAATTTTTACAACATAATCTTCTGATAGATTTAAATCAATATCATAACCCTTTAAATATATAATATCATCATCAATTTTTACCATATCCCCATTCATATGCTTATAAAGTTCTACTACATCATGATACTTGATATCATGGTTATAATAAAATACCCATGAACAATCTTCTGCATATCCTACATATATATCTTGATTTATTCCCATAAAATCATAAAAGTCAGCTAATACAATATCATATCTACCCTCAATATTAGACTCAACTCCCATTGTGCTTAACATGATAAAATCACCCGAAACTTTATATTTAAATGCAACTTCATCTTTTATTAAATATCCGAAAATATTATCATATTCATCTTCAAACACTAGTTTTGAATTATAATATTCTGATGTTTTTATTTTATTCTCATAAAATTCATATGGATCTGAAATATAATTCATACGCTCTATTTCAAGAGACGAACTACGAACCTTATTAATTTCTTTTACTTTAGTTTTACCAAAAGATAATCGTACATCATTATATGAAGAATTTATATATACTTCTCTTTTTCTTTCACTAAATACAAATACTATAGTTATAGCTATAGCTACACCTATAAGTATTGATGTTATAGACAATACAATCTTTTTCATAATAAACCTCTACTTTTTAGATGATATAACAAATAAATGACCATCTGTAATATTTCCTACCTTATCTTTAAAAACAACTGATCTGGAAGGTCTACACCAGCCTTCATTTACTATATAGGCTTCTTTTGTAGCGCTGTGTTTTTAAGGTGTTATTTTTACGGTATTTAATTGTGTAATTAAACGTTGTATAACCACATGCCACAACTGCATGGTCTGTTAGTGCATACATTTCTCTAACTTTATTATTTAAAGATTTATTAAGTTTCTTTTTTATATGATACCACTCTGTATTTCCATATCTATTTGATCCTGATAAATCATATCCATATGATAATACATTATTTAGTTTATCATTTGCAGTACCATTAGTTCTAGTAGTATAGCCTTTATTTAAGGAGCTTGTTAATATATCAGAGTAAAACTCTCTTAATCTTTGGTATCTTGCGTCATAATGTGCGTATTCATAATCAATATAATTATTATGATCATGCGCATTATAAAACGCAACAGTACCCAAAGTAGCTACTACGACACACGTACTTGTTACACTTTTATTGCTTTCAGCATGATACATATTATAATATTCATTCAATTGGGCTTGATTAAAATTCTCACAGCTATCAATTAAAATTTTATTGTTTCCAACTATATTTATGCTTTCTATATCGTATTTTGAATAATATTCAGTTTTTATATAATCACCTACAATTTTATCTATATATTCTACAACATCCTTTGAATTCCCTCATTTATAAGCGTTTATTTTTTTTAAAATCTACTCTTAAAACGCAAAAAGTTGTTAAAAACGCCATTAACAAAAACATTGCATATTTCTCATTTAAATCCCTTATCTCTCAAAAATTAAGACTTAATGTTTAAAATAGTCTTATTTTTATCTAATTTTAGATTAGCACTTTAATTCCTTTTATCAAGAAAAACCATCAATTCTTATATCACAAGAAAAAAAGTAGGATTTATCCAACACTTTTTCGGTTGACATTTTCCTACTCTTAACATATATAGTTATTCTTTATTAATTATTGCCATACTTCTTCTGCAATTTCTTTTACAAGTTTTAATTTTTCAAATTGTTCTTCTTCAGTAAGCTTATTTCCAATTTCGCATGATGCAAATCCGCATTGAGGGCTTAGATAAAGTCTTTCAAGCGGAATATATTTTGCGGCTTCATAAATTCTTTTCTTTATTACTTCTTTATCTTCTAACTTTGGATTCTTTGTAGTAACAAGTCCTAGTACAACTTTCTTATTTCCACTAACTTTGCTTAAAGGTTCAAAACCGCCCGAACGTTCATCATCATATTCTAGGTAATATGCATTTATTTCTTCATCTTTAAATAAATAATCTGCAACTAGGTCATAAGCTCCACTACTAAAATATGTTGAATGATAATTACCTCTACACACATGCGTATTTATAACAAGACCTTTTGGAAGTTCTTTTACAATGTTATTATGAAGTTCTACAAGTTCACGCTTGTACTTTTCAAGTGCTTCACCACTTCTTCCACTTAGTGACTTAGCAAGAGAATCATTTACAAAACCACCCCATACACAGTCATCAAATTGAAGGTTTCTACAACCTGCATCATATACTTCTTTAATAAATTCTTTATAGCATACTATAACATCTAATTTAAATTCTTCTAAATCTTTATATATTTCAAGTGTCTTCATTATATTTTCAGTTCCTGTAAAGAAAGCATAAAATTGAATAGGTGATGGTATTGTTAGTTTAGCTATTGTATTTTCATCCTCAAATTGAAGTAAGAATTTAAAATGTTCTACAAACGGGTGATTTAAAAGTGATATTTTAGAATACATATAAGTATCATCAATCATTGCGCTTTCCCCTTCAAATGTATTATTACCACTTATAGTTTTCTTATGCCCAATACCATTAAATCCCCACATAAAATCTAAGTGCCATGTAGATCTTCTAAACTCTCCATCAGATATTACGTGATATCCTAATTCTTTTATTTTTTTAACTAATTCAGTAATACATTTATCTTCTACTTTTGTTAATTCTTCTTTAGTTATTTTTTTATTTTCAAAATCAAGTCTTGCTTGTTTTAATTCTTGTGGTCGTAAGAAACTTCCCACAAAATCATAATGAAATGGTGTTTGTAATTTACTCATATAAAAAATCTCCTTTGCTTTACACAAAGGAGTATACTATATTTTTTTGAAATTGAAAAATACTTAAAAACTTAAGTTTGATATAGTTTAAAACTATTATAAAATTTCATATTCTAATGTGATAGAATCACTAAATTCAATATCTTCCGGAATCAAGTCATCATCAGGAGCTTGAGTCATCATGCGCATCTCGCATATAGGTTCATCATCACTATAATCTATTCTTATAATGTTACCTAATTTAATATTTGATGCGTCCGCAATCACTTTGGCTTTATTTTTAGCATCGATAACACATTTTTTTATTAATTCATCTTTTATTTTTGATGGATCTTTAATCTTATATGACACATTAACTTCTGGAGCTATATGCATTTGTAATACTTTCTTAAGTATTTCATCTAAAATGCTATTATTTCTATCAAAACAAACTTCAATCTCTTGGTTATATTGATATCCATCATATCTTTTTACATCATAATCATAATTTCTATTAATTTTAAAATATTTAGTCTTTAAAACCACATTATCCAGTTCTAATTGCTTAACTATGGAGGTTACACCTTCTGTATTTATTTTAGTTTCTTCTAATGCATTTTCATAAGAATATCTAACTCTTTTAAATCCTAATTTCAACACTGTGTAATCAGGACTCTCTTTTATTTTTTCTTGACCTACAACTCTTAATATCTTTTCCATTTTATTCTCCTTAAATTAATACAATAAGAAAGATAAACATTCTATAGTAATAGATAATTTTCTTTCTTTTTGTTTTGTAATTCAACAACCTTTTTTAATAAAATTATTATAATTCTTTCTTATAGCAATAGAATCAACATCAAATTTTATTTCACCATCGTTGGTTTTTGAATACATTCTGTTTGTTAAAACTATACCAATTTATATTCATCATTAAACAAAAACTCACTTTATTAATGATTATTCCCATTCTAATTTTTTCATTTTACTATAAGGTACTGGTAGTTCATCTATTCTACAATAGAAAAATTCACTTACATAAACTTCTGCTCTTGTTCCTTCAACATACCAACATACATCTTCTTTTATCTCATCAACAAGGAATGTGTATTGTTTCTCGTATGGATCATTATAAGATGCTTTAGCACATAAAACTTCTTGGCTACCATCATTTTCTATTTCTTTTGTTATGATGACATCTAGCATATTTGAATGCGTGCATAAATCCATCTCTTCTAATATATCATCGTATAATTTTTTTATGCCATCATATTCTATTACCCCACACCACATCTCAACACCAGATTTACTTAAAAGAGGAAGATATATAATTACATTTATATATGATAAATTTTTGTTATACTTACAACAATTTGCATGAAATTCAAAATTTTCACAGTAAAATGTATCCTCTTCTCTTGTTTTAGAATCAAACAAATCAATTTTATAATTTCTTTGGATAAATGCTCCTTCAAGTGTATATTTTAAAAACATCACCAATTCTTCTAATTCATAATTTTGTAATGAATTTATGGTAAGTTCAAAATTAACAAATCCGTTATGAACTCCCATATGAAGTTTTGCATATTCTCTTTTTTTGTCAGGATTATATTTTTCCACAGAAAACACAAATTTTGTATGTTCATTACTTATTTTTATCATAGCCATATTGTACTCACTCTCCCTATTGAAAGTGTCAAGATAAAATAAACCAGTTTGGTCAACTTTTTTTGAACCACTATT
>CAVFNL010000038.1:0-16126 GCA_963623875.1 Parabacteroides distasonis
GATATCATGGCACTGTATTACTACTAGGAATATCTTATGATAGTAAGAGTTTAAAACATGAGTCTATGATTGAAGTTGTAGAAATATAAAAATATTAATATAATGGCATTTATTGTGGTGCCATTTTATTTCTTTTATAGAAAATTTGGTTAATTTTTAATTTTGAATTGATTTATTAAACGTTAAATTTTAAAATTTTATTTAAATTTCAAAAAAAAAATTATATATATGGTATAATTGAATAAAGTAGGTGAAATTATGCGTGCTAAAAATTTAAAAGTACATGTTCTGATTTTTATAATTTTAATAGTATGCCTTTTTGCGATTACAATCGTATATCAAGTTGGAGTTGATGGTGCTAGTAGAAAAAATGCATTTTATCAAAGCGAAGCTATGTATGATTCATCTTGTAGTACATTGAATGAAAAAATATATGAGTATAATTCTAAATTCTTAAATGGAGATAGTAGTATTGAAGTAATTGAAGTAAGTGATGAAAATGTACCAGTTGAATCTTTTTATAAGATTTCGGATGATGGGAATTTATATTTAAAAAACAATGATAAATACGGATGTGTGTCGCTTGATCATGTTATGAAAGATGCTTTAGATGAAAATAGCGAAGCTTTGATACTTGTATCTGGAGATGTCATAATTGGATCGTCTTTAGGATATAATAAAAGAGTATCGTTTAAAGATGTTTTAGGAAGAACTAATTCTAGTGATGTAGTAAATGATGCAGTGGATGATGTTTCTAAATCTGGTAAGCATACAAACAAAGTAACTCTTACAACTTCAGCTGGAAATAAAAGTGGGTATCTTGTAAGCGATGATTATAATGGATATAAATTATTAAGATTTGTTTCAAATGATAAAATTATCACTACCTCAGATATAAAACCATATAGAATTGCGTTTGTTGTTTGTGCATCAATAATTTTTGTAGCAGTTCTTGTAAACTTCGCAATTGGATTTAGGAGATTAGCTAAAATTTCAAGTTTTGAAGCAAATATTTCTATAAGAGGTAAGAATACAATTGCGGTTGTTAAGCCAAATGGTAAAATTCTTTCTTACAATAGAGCTTTTAAAGCAGCATTTAATCAAAAGAAATTACCAATTAAATCATTATCTGAAATGGTAGTTGTAGATACAGAGTTATCTTTAGAAGAACTAATAAAGGGACAAAAGAAATTTGTGCTAGGGTATTCTAAAGAAAACGAAGAAGATGAGTTCTATGGAATGTATATGGAACTATATTCTACAAAAAGAGATTTAAATTATGCAGTTGTAGGTCAAATGTGTACAAAAGAATATATTGATAATAAAATCCTTGTTAAAAAATCAACAAAATCTTTAGTGACAGGGGATTTTAATGCGATTATATTAGATAAGCGATATAGAGAAATAAAAGAAAAATATGATACACTTGGTGATGGTTATATATTTGTAATGGTTAACCTTAAACGATTTAAGGATATTAATACATTACTAGGTTTTGATCAAGGAAATGATGTACTTAAATATTTTTCTGAATTATTGCATAAATATTTTGAGGGGTTTGAAATATTTCATACTAGAGCTGATGAGTTTGTTTTATTTGATTCAAAAATAGTAGAAGCTGAATTGATTCAAAAAATAGAAAAATTCATTGAGGATTTAAAAGCACCTATTACAATTAATAATAATGAAATTATGCTAAGACCTGTGGTAGGTATAGTTACGGATGAATTCTTAAAAGATGGAGAAGCAGATTATGATATGTTTATAGCTAAGCTTACAAACGCATCAAATAAAGCTAAAACATCATTAAAAAACATATGTAAATATGATTTAAATCTTGAGAACAATATTATAAAAGAACGTCAAATGGAAGAAGATTTAAAGACTGGTATTGCGAAGGGTGAGTTCGTAATGCATTATCAACCACAATATGAACTTGCCTCAAATAGAGTATGTGGATTTGAAGCCCTTCTTCGTTGGAAGAATCCTAAATACGCAACACTTTCACCAGAAATATATATTAAGATGGCTGAAAAGAATGGATTTATTGTCGATCTTGGTAATTTTATAACGCATGATGTATTTAAAACAGCTAAAGAAATGGAACAATATGATATTCATATATCAGTTAATGTATCCCCTGCACAAATAGTTCAAGCAGGTTTCGTTGCGGATTTCTTGGAACAATTTGAGAAGAATGAACTTAAACCTGGTTCGATTGCGCTTGAGATTACAGAAACATTCTTAATGGAAAATTTTGGTATAGTAATTGAAAAACTTCAAATACTTAAGAACCGTGGTATTTCAATCCACCTTGATGATTTTGGTACAGGATATAGTTCTATGTTATATTTAAAAGAATTGCCTATTGATACTATTAAGGTTGATAAAGAATTTATTAAACATATTGAAACAGATAAATTTAGTAAAGTATTAACATCTAAAGTAATCACTCTTGGTAAAGAATTAGGAGATAAGATTATTTGTGAAGGTGTTGAGACAAAAATCCAAAAGGATATTGTAGAAAAATTTGGTGCAGATATAATTCAAGGATATTATATTGGTAAGGCTTTATCTAAAGAAGATGCGTTTAATCTTCTTAAAACTGGTAAAGTTATAAAAGAAAATAATGAATAATGAGGTGAGTATTATGCTTATGATATCAAAGGGAGGAGAAATCACAGTGGCTTTTGTCAGTGTGGGTGTAGTAATACTTTTAGGTGTACTATTTTATTTCCTAATTAAATATAATGCAAAGAGGTATCATGATGAAAATGATAATATCTCAAATGATACAGTGCCTAAGGCACTTCTTGATAGGCAAATATCAAGATATATAAAGAAAGTAGGTAAATTCGGTGAATTTACGCTTGTAAACATTGATATAGATAACTTCACATCAATGATTGATACATTTGGTGAAGCAATGTGTAAAAACTTTTTAACTGAGATTGCATCAAGATTCAAAAAGAGACTTCCTTATAGAACTGTAATATCAAATTATAAGGATGATGAATTTGTAATATTCATTAAAGATAATTTAACATATGAACAAGTAGTAAAAATATGCGACTTACTTTTAAGTGATGTAAAACAAAAACTATATATTTCAACAAATGAATCAATTTCACTTACTGCTTCAATTGGTATATGTATGTATCCATCATGCGGAAGATCGGTTTCAGAACTTATGAAAAATATTCTTCTTGCGACATATATTTCAAAACGTGAAGGTGGTAATAAATATACAATGTATTATAGAACACTTTCTATTGATGAAAGTCAAAATTATCAATTCTTCCTTGAAATCAAGAAAGCTATTAGAAATAAAGAATTCGTTTTGTATTATCAACCAATTATAAATCTTAATACAGATAATTTATATGGATTTGAAGCCTTAATGCGTTGGAATCACCCTGAACAAGGAGTATTACCACCAGCAAAATTCTTAGATATTATTGATAAGAGTGGAGATATTTACTGGGTTGGTAAATGGGGACTTGAACTTCTTTGTGAAAAGTATAATGAATTAGCACCTGTTGCAGGTGATGATTTCCATATGACACTTAATTTATCAGTTAAGCAACTTACATATGATAATATGGCAGAAGAATTAGTGCTTGTGGCTAAGAAAGCTGGAGTATTAACTTCAAAAATAGTATTTGAAATATCAGGATATGCGATGTTTGAAAAAATGGATAATGTAAAAAATAACATTTTAAAACTTCGTGATGCTGGATTCCTTATCGCAGTAGATGGATTTGAATTAGACTACGCAACAATCACTAAGATTCAAAAAGAACCTATTGACATGATTAAGATCGCAAGAAAATTCTTTGACGATAGTGAAGAAATATCAGCAAAAAACCCTATTGAGTCAAACGAAACTAAGAGAAAAGCTAATGAAGAGATGACTAGAGAACTTAAAGATAAATTTGCGTCAATGCTTATTGAATCAGCAAGCATCAGTAATAGATGCGTAGTTTTAGAAGGTGTTGAAACTAAAGAGATGGAAGCAAGAGCTATTGAGCTTAAAGCCTCTTATGGACAAGGATATTATTATTCAAAGCCTATTCCTGGTGATGAACTTGATGAATTTATAAGACTTCGTAAATGGGATTCTCATAGTATTGCGTTAGAACAAGAAAATACTACTGGTGATAAAACTATAGCCGAAGAGGCTTTAGATGTAAGTGATAAAGCTTTTGAGAATAGTGATGATGTAAATAACCTTAAAGATTCAGAAGAAAATCTTGAAAATGTTCAAGAAGAAAATAATCTAAAGCCTTCTAAAAAAGATGATGTTGAAGATGAAAATGATTCATCTAACGAAGATGATAGCGAGGATTTAGAAGAGTCAGATGATGATTCTGTGGAAGAATAACATTTGACACCGCCAAGAATATTTAATATAATAACTAATGTTATATTGGAGGACCATTTTATATGGCAAAGAAGAGTGAAGAAGAAAAGTTAGCTAAAGACCCTATGGTCAGCTTATTTAGAAAGAAAAAGTTAATAATTGCGTTAATAATATTATTCTTATTACTTTCACTTGTTGTAGGTATTGTTACATATTATGGTCTTAGTACCGGTGGGTTTACAATAGATGTTAATGATGAACTGCATGGTATAGGAATAGTATTAAAAGAAGATCCTAATTCTAAAGGGCAACAAAATTTAAATGCGACTGAACTTAAAAATGTTCAACCTATATCTCAACCTGAAGTTAATGAATATTATGTACTTAATAGAAATGGTGAATATACGTCAAACGGTGGTAATTATGTAGGATATACATTTTATCTATCGAATGTTGGTGGTAAGGTTTGTGATGTATCCGCAGCTTTAAAGATTGTTACAAACACGAACGATGTAGCTTCAGCCGCAAGATTTTGGGTTTTTGTCTCAAAAGGCGTTGAAGAAGTAGAAGGTACTACAACCGTTTTTAAGGCAAACGAAGAAGATAAAAACGGTACAATATATAAGAAAAAAGAATCTAGTGAAGAAAAAGAAGAACAATATAAAAAAGCAATCGAGAATTATGGATATAAGGATTGTGTGGATTTTACTGGTGAAGATAGTAATATCTATACTGATAAATTCAAAGACTTCAAACCAGGAGATAGTTATAAAATATCTATTATCTTATGGCTTGATGGAAATGATCCGGATTGTGTTGCCTACGAAGATGAAAATGGAAATTATGTAGGAATTTATAAAGGAAAATTAAAAATAGGTATGTCATTTGAAGCATACCAAGATGAACTTTTAGTATAAAATAACCTGAAGGAGATGATAGGGCATGGTTAATTTATCAAGAAAACTATATATTAGCATATTTACGCTTATTTTACTTGTTGTCCTATCAGGAACAGTTACATTTGCGTGGTTTAAATTAAATACGAACGCATGGTTCTCTAACGTTGAAATAAGTGCTTCAACAAACGCTAATCTTAAAATATCAATAGATGGTAAAAATTATGCATCAACGCTTAATGCTGAAGATTTAGAAAAATCAATAGTTGCGAAAGCAAATGGTTATGAACTTAAGTGCGACGCACAAGGTGAAGATCCTTATTGGTATGATCCTGTTGAAAAGAAGAAGATTACAATAGAAAATGATCTTTTACAAAGTGAATTTCAAAATATATCACTAAAGCCTGTAACTACAAGTGATGGTAAGATATATAAGAATTTTTTAGGCGATAAGGTTGATATCACGTCTAAATATTATATTGAATTTGATATTTATTTTGAATCTATCGTAGATGGAAAACATACAAATGATATACAAGAAGTCTATTTCTCAAACCGTACTATTACATATGATGATGGAACAGTTATTCCTAAAACTGAAATAGGAACAACTAAAATGGAAGAAATTGAATTTCCTAATAATATTTTGGCATCATTTAATACATTAGATCTTACAACGGGTAAATTGATATCTTATGATGCATCTAGTAAGAAAGCTACATCAGAAGATGGAGAAGATGTGACAGAAAGTTTTGAAAAAACATTTAGAACTTATGTATCAGACGCAGTAAGATTTAGTGTTGAAGCTAAATCTAATAAAACTACTACATCTAATTCCTATCTTGATGGTGGCGTTAAAATATATGAAATCAACAAAGGAAATGGTTCATATGCGACAACACTTAATGAAGAAGGAAAAGATTTAAATAATACTACATATAGTGGCTTAAGTGGTGCTATGTATGATGCAAGCAAAAATGCAGCACTTACATACTACAATACTGTTAAGAAAAAAGAATTAGATGATAATAACAGTAAAGATAAACAATTAGATCCAATATCTTATAATGAAGTCCCTAATACATTAAAGGGCTTAGATACTATTGAAGCCGCAAAGATTATTAGATTAGATGAATCTAATCATTATGGGCAAGATGGTAGTGCAATGATGACTGTAAGATTATGGCTTGAGGGTTGGGATGCGGACTGTATTGATACGGTTTTAGACCAAAATGTTTCAATAACATTATCTTTTACAAACTATAATACATTTATAGAAAATGATCCAATAGAACTTACTTATTTATATAAAAATCCTATTACAGGAAAAATTGATAAAACTAAAGTAAGACATCAAGTCTATAACAATTTAATTTCTGATGATTCACCATCATATTATGACGGAATAGGTAAGACATTCTTAGGATGGGCGCGTTCAGACAAAGATGGAAATTATATTGATGATAATGGAAATATTACAAGTGATTATACCCTATTTGATTTCAAAAATACCTATGTTAAGCCTAGAACTGAAGGTGAAAAATGGTATTTGGTAAGCGTATTTAAATAATTTTTATGGACATACATCACATTAAGTGATATAATATGTTATAGAGTAATGGCTATTAGTCCGTTACAAAAATTAAAAAAAGTAATATAATGAAGAAAAAGGAGAAAGGCAATATGAAGAAAATTTCTAAAAAATTACTATTAAGTGTTCTTTCAATGGCATTCGCGATAGTGGCATTAGGAACAACAACATTTGCGTGGTTTACAACAAACGCAACAGTTAAAGCAACAACAAAAATTAATGTTCAATCAACTACTGATTCGCTTTTAATCTCAAATGATGGATCTTCTTGGAGTTCATCAGTATCATTTGACTTAACAGCATCAGCAGTAGCAGCACAACAAACACATGGTGCAGGAAGTCAGTTAGGTGCTGTAACATATCGCTTAGCAAAAGATGCAACAAAATTATCTACATCTGACACATTTACTGATTTAGAAAAATTAGAGGAATATGCAGCAAGTACTGCAGCAGATAAGGCATTAACTACATCAGATGATTACAAGCAAATTAGTTTCTATCTAAGATGTAGTAGTGCAAATAAGAAGGTTTCGGTAGCATCTGATACTTGGACAACTACTAATATCACAAAATATAACAATACAGTTGCATTCACATATGCTTCAAATAAAACTATAGAAGCAAATACTAATTTATATGTATCTGCAATCAATGCATTACGTGCTGTAGTTGATGTATCAAATCTTAAAACATGGGATAATAGTTGGGTTGGTAAAGAAAATATGACACAATTAGATAACGTAGTAAAACCAGAGATGAGTCGTATAAATAAAATTTATGGTTATGAGGACAATGCATCAAAATCAGGGGAAGAAACTGTAGTAAATTATGGTCAATCTCTTGCAGGTGACAATGCCGCAAACAGCTATATTAATGCTGTATTAGGAAAGACTATTGGTACAGGTGATCTTGTAGCTGATACAACGTATGCTGCAATAGAGCCAACTAAAGTAGGTCTTCAGGGTGCTGAGCTTGCTGCAAAGACTGATGCAAATTGTATCTTCAAAGTAACTATTACTTACTGGCTAGAAGGATTTGATGCAGACTGCTTCGATGCAATATTTGGTCAAACATTAGAAAATGTATTAACATTTAAAGCTGAAGACGTTCAATAAAACACTGACTAATCACAAGGTTAATATAAATTAAATAATTAATAAATAAATGTCCCCTTATAAACGGGGACATTTTTTCGTTTTATATTTGTTAAAATATAAATAGTATTTTATTTATAAATGTGATAAAATAAAATAAAGGATTTTTCGAGAGGAGAATTTCTATGGAAAACGAAGTATTAACTGAAGAAAAAAAAGAGAAGAAAAAAGTATCCCCAACAGTCATTATAAATATTGTTGTAAATGCTATTTTTTATATTTTTATATTTTTACTATTATTATTTTCAATATCTCAAATTAGAGGTTCTAAAGAAGGTAAGGTTAAAAATTTATTTGGACTTGGTTATGAAGTTGTAGCTTCAAACTCAATGGAACCATATTTTGAGGCAGGAGATCTTTTATGGGTTCATACTAATTTTAAACAAAAAGAAATTAGAATAGGTACTATAGTAACATTCTATGATACTGTATCCACTAACCCTAATAAAGATTCAAAAGGATTCTTAAATACCCATAGAGTTGTAGACATTGTTTATAATTTAGAAGGTAAAGTAGCTTTTTATGTTTTACAAGGAGATATCTATAAGGGAACTAGTGAAGATTATAATATTCTAACAGACGAGGAAAAGCCTATTGTTCAATATCAATATCAATATACTAATGGTCCTATTCAAATTGTAGGTATCGAAAAGATAAGAGCGGTATATAGCACACATTGGGATAATGCAGGAAACTTTATTAACTGGTTATCTAATCCTAAAAAAGGATTTGTAATAATAATTATTTGTACAGCAGCGTTTGTACTATTTGAAATGTTTATGGTTATAAAAAATATTATGGAAATAAAGACTGCAAACATGCAAAAGGAAAATGAGATTTCAAAAGAAGAAATGAAGAAATCACTTGAAGAAGAAAGAGAAAGAATGAAGAAAGAACTTCTAGAAGAGCTTAAGAAGGAACAAGAACAAAATAAAGACAAAGAATAAATTATATTTCTTGAGAGGAGAGATTAGACATGTCTGAATTTGCTAAATATTATTATGAATTTTTAAAGACATTCTTTAAGAATTTTGGAACATTTTTTAAAAACATTGGTCATGCGTTTGCTAAATGGTTTGGAAAAGATATAAAAGGATACTTTGAAGATTTTGCGGATGCGTCAATCCACAACAAAGATTGGAATGGACTTGATTGGTTTGCCTACGTTGTAGTGCTATTTATTAATGTTGCGTTTATAGTCTTATTAATTACATTAATTGTAATTTTATGTAAGAGATACCATAAATTTAAACATAGAGAAATTGAAAAAGATGAATTAGTAGATCAAATTCAATTATTAAATAAAAAAGTAGTAGATCTTGTAGATGAAAAGAATAAGATTCTAGCACTTCGTGTATCCCAAATATCAGGTGGGGATGCGGAAGTTGATCCTGATGATTTATTCAATCCACAATTGATTAAAGAAGATAATGAGGAAGAAGAAGATTATTCAGGAAGATTTATCAAACTTATTCAAGTTGATAATTACTATCGTGCTAATCCTGAATATACAATAATGCGTAGTGAAGATATGCTAGACCTATCAGGACTTTGTGATAGATTTATTGGGTATGCCGCATCACAACTACATCTATATTATGCAAAGCCTGTTATAGCTCGTTTTGTTGCAGGTATGGCAACATCTAAACTATTAATTCTTGAAGGTATATCAGGAACAGGTAAAACATCACTTCCTTATGCAATGGGTAAATTCTTTAATAAACCATCATCTATCATAGGTGTACAACCATCATGGAGAGATAGAGCTGAACTTTTAGGATACTTAAATGAATTTACACATAGATTTAATGAAACAGATTTCTTAAAATGCGTATATCAAGCAGGATATAGTGATAAACCTAATTTCATCGTACTAGATGAGATGAACTTAGCCCGTGTTGAATACTATTTTGCGGAATTCTTATCAGTAATGGAAATGCCAGATCCAAGTCAATGGGTAATTGATATTGTATCAGGTACTGATCCAACTGATCCTAAATTGTTTATCAATGGTAAATTATTAATTAATCAAAATATATGGTTTGTAGGAACTGCTAATAAAGACGACTCAACATTTACAATTACAGATAAGGTATATGACCGTGCACTACCTATTGTTATTAATAATAAAGCTGAACTTGTAGACGCACCTTATACAGAAAATGTTGAAATGTCATTTGAATACTTAGATGAATTATTTAAATCAGCTCAACGTGATATTAGTGTTTCAACAAGAATTATGGAATCATTCATGAAACTTGATGAATTTATTCAAGCAAAATTCAAAATTGCGTTTGGAAACCGTATCATGAAACAAATTAAACTATTCTGCCCTGTGTATATTGCATGTGGATTTACAGAAATTGAAGCATTAGATTACATGTTATGTAATAAAATATTACGTAAGTTTGAATCATTAAACTTATCATTCCTTCGTAATGAATTAGATCAGCTTATTGCGCTTTTAGATAAATTATTTGGAAAGAAAGCTTTTGCGGTATCTATTGATTACATTAATGATTTGAAGAAAGTAAATTAATTATAGAAAGAGGTGTTTTTTATGGAAGATGAAATAAACACTTCTTTAGGTGAAACGATTATTGATGAAGAAGCGCTTGAAGCTGAATCAATCAATGAATTCTTTCGCATAATAGAAGAAACCTTAGGCGATTCTTTAACAAGATCTAGTATGGGAGAATCTATTTTAAAACAAATAGAAGGTGGAAAGAAGACAGTTTACTCTAAAACAATAAGAGAAACTAAAATTTTTGAAAAATCTTTCTTACCTATACTTCTAGAATGTTTTAAAAGTCTTTCTAAAATATTAAAGGATCCAAAAAAGGCTATACGTTATGAGGAACAAGTAGTTCCTATGGAGAAAGTTAAGAAGGTAAATAGCCTTACTGTTCGCCACTTAGCTTCACACACCCAATATATTAAAACAGTAGATGAAGAAGGTTCAGTAATACCATCTAAATTACTTACTGAATTTTCGGAAGATGAACTTGGAATTTATGAAAATAGATTTATTAAAACTTTAATAAATCGTATTTGTAAATTCCTATCACTACGTCTTCAAATAATGAAGAAAAACTTAGATTCCTATGAAACTAAATCAACAGTTGTGACAAATGATTTTAAACTTAAAGATAAAACAAAAGTTAAAGTTGAATTATCTGTTAAAATGGAATCTGAACAAGATAGCGAAGTAAAACAAGCTCGTGATACATATGAAAAAACAAAAGACATTCACGAGAAATATAAAACACTTCGTTCATCTCAACTTATGCAAGCATTAAAGAATTACAAAGAGGTTACACCTCCAATTCTTAAAACAAATATTATTACTAAAAACCCTGAATTTAAAATATGTTATAATACATGGATTTTCTTAGATAGATACAATCAATTAGCGTTTGATGTTAATGTTCGTGAGAAAAAGAATAAATATAGTGAAGAAGAAGCACGCATTGTCGATAAAATATTTGCACAATCTGTAGGTACTATCCTATATTTTAATGGTGGTAAAGATTTAGATGAATCTAATTTATTTAAATCACATACTCTTCGTAATGCTCGTGAACTTAGTAAGATGGATGATGAATATAAATTCAAACCAGATTCTCAAAAACTTGAGAAATTTGAGATGAGTGAATATTTCTTAAATAAAACTCAAGAATTCTATCAACAATCTCTTGAAGATAAAGTAAACGCGGGAATGGAGAAGAAATATAGTCTAGAACTTGTGTTTAGAGAAATGCAAGAAGTCTTAAATTCTATTTATCCACCACTTTTTGAAATACCTCAAGAAGATGAATTTGAAGATGTACCTCTTCCAATTAAACTTGAGCGTGCAAAAAAGAAAGCTGACGTATTAGATACTATTACAAGACTTAAGGAAACTGATTATAATAAAACTAAAAAAGAATATGAAGATACCCTTAAGGAAATTCAAGTAACAGAAGAAAAAATTAGACAACAAGAAGCTCGTGAACTTCGTCTTAAAAAACTTGCGGAAGAAAAAGCAGCCCGTGCTAAGAAACGTGCAGAAGAGCGAGAGGAAGCTCGTCGTGTTAAGGAAGAATTAGAAGAAAAAGCACGTCAAGAGCGTGAAAAACTTAAAGCCGAACGTGATGAAGCAAAACAAAAAGAAAAAGAACAAGTCCTTGCGGCAAAAGCTAAACTTCAAGAGAGACGTGCTCGTATTCTTGAAGAAGCACAAAAACTAAAAGAAGAACGTAAGAAAGCTCGTGAAGCTAAAGAGCGTGAGCGTGATGAAGCCGCAAGAAAAGCTAAAGAAGAAGCACAAAAACTTGAAGAACAAGAAAAAGCGCTAGAAGCTGAAAAAGCACAACTTGATGCAAAAGAAATTCTTAGACGTCGTAGAGAGATTATTAAAGCTAAAGCTTCAGCTCAAAGAGCTAAAGAAGAAGCAGAGAAAGCTCTTGAAGATGCAGAAGATAATGAACTTGATGATTTAGATATGAATCAAGAAGTTCAAGAAATTGATCAAGAATTAGATAAACTTCTTTCTGATTTTGATACGAATAATAAAGATGATAATGAAGAAGATGAAGAATCATTATCACCAAAACAACTTCTTCATAGAAGAAGAGAAGCTATAAGGCAAAAAGCTTTAGCTGATAGAGAGACTAGTGTAGTCATTGAAGATGATGAGGTTGAGACAAAACCAGATAATAGAGCACTATTTGCTCAAAGAAGAAAAGAAAGAGAAGAAAAAGAATCGTTAATCGGTTCTACTCCTATTAAAGTATCTGATGAAGAAGTAGAAGAGAGACCTAGTGAAGATAGTATGGAAGAAGTAAGTATTGCGGATCGTAATCGTGAAATCATTAAGCGCCGTCAAGAATATATGAAGCGTAGGATGGCACAACAATCTAGTGATAATCAAGAAAAACCTTCACAAGAGCCAGAAAAAGATCCACGTGAACTTCTACGCCAAAGAAGAGAAGCTATGAGAGCTCGTGCACTTGCGAATAGAAATGTTGTTGAAGATAACAACAATAATGATTCTAAGCAAGATCCACGTGAATTACTTCGTCAAAGAAGAGAAGCAATTCGTGCAAAAGCATTAGCAGCTAAAAATCAAGATGATGAAGAATAAAATAAAAAAAACAACAAAAATAATAGCGGGTATTATAACCGCTATTATTACATCTATAGTACTTTATATGCTTATATGTAATGTTATAGCCGTTAGAAGGGAAAAACCAGTTTCTTATTTTGGTTATTCATATTCTTATGTACCAACTGCTAGTATGGAACCTACAATAAAGGCTGGAGATTCAATAATATTTCAAAAAACATCATATGAAAAACTTAAGGTTGGAGATATTATTGTTTATAAATCCAAAGCAGGAGATACTAAAGGACTATATATTGTACATAGAATAGTAGAAGAAAGAGAAGATGGCTTTATTCTAAAAGGCGATAATAACCAAGAAGTTGATAGTGAATTAGTAACAAAAGATATGGTTATTGGTAAATATAAGAAGACATTTAATTTTTTAAATATCGGTAAAATCGCCACAAAGAAGAATGTCATATATTTAATACTTACAATATTCTTTGTAATAATAATTCTTAGTGAATCAGTCAATATATATTTATCTAGGCAAAAGAAGAATCTTAAAGATATTAAGAAGAAAAATGATTTATTAAAGGATGAAGTGTTAAAAGAAATGAAAGAAGAAATTCTAAAAGAAATAAATAAGAAGGATGAGTAATCCTTCTTGTTTTTCATAGGATACATATCATTCTAAATTAAAAAAATATGTTGACATAAGAAAAATATTATAATATAATTTATGCGGTACATTTTTTATCCACAAAAAGCCCTTAATATTATAAAATTTAAGGAGGAAAATATTTTATGAATACTTATATGGCAAACAATCAAACTGTACAAAAGAATTGGTATGTAGTAGACGCTACAGACAAAACTCTAGGAAGACTTGCAACTGTAGTTGCTTCTCTATTAAGAGGAAAGGGAAAACCTACTTATACTCCACATGTTAACTGCGGAGATTATGTTATCGTTATCAACGCTGACAAAATTAAATTAACAGGAAACAAGTGGCAAGATAAATTATATCGTCATCACTCAGCTTACAACGGAGGATTAACTACTCTTACTGCTACTGAATTAATGACTAAGTTCCCTACAAGAATGGTTGAGAATGCAGTCTATGGAATGCTTCCTCACACTAAACTTGGTGATACAATGAGAAAACAACTTTATGTTTATGCTGGTGCTGAACATCCACATGCTGCTCAAAAACCAGTTGAATATAAGGTAGAAGCTTAATAGGAGGTAGCGAAAAATGGCAAAGAAGAATACAAAAGTTCAATATTTCGGAACAGGACGTCGTAAGACTTCTGTTGCTAGAGTTGTTTTACAAGCAGGAGAAGGAAAAATCGTAGTTAATGGTAGACCATTTGAAGAATACATTACTAATGGTTTAGCTCGTCTTGATGCACTTCAACCACTTGAATTAACTGAAAACACAAATAATTTTGATGTTTATGTTAACGTATTTGGTGGAGGATTAACAGGACAAGCCGGAGCTATCCGTTTAGGAATCGCTCGTGCATTACTAGAGGTTAATCCTGAATATCGTGCTACATTAAAACCAGCTGGTCTTGTATCACGTGATTCACGTTCTAAAGAACGTAAAAAATACGGTCTTAAGAAAGCTCGTCGTGCTCCACAATTCTCTAAGAGATAATTATTGTTTGATTTATACCAAAGTTCATTTAAAATGGATAATAAAAACAGGGAAATCCACATCCCTGTTTTTTAATTGATTGAAGAAAAAATTGGCTCTCTAAAATCTACGCTGTAGGGCCTAGAGACTTAGCTATAAAATCATTGCTGTATTATAAAAAATAATGAGATACCCAAGAAAACAGATATCTCATTTTCATAAGACAAATTAATATGTTTTGATTATTTAATTCTTATGGTAAGGCCCTCGAGCCTTACCAATTTTTTTATTTGTATATTTTTTACTATTATATAAAATTGGAGAATCTGAATTTATAGTATACATAACTCTATTTCTCATTCTTTCAAAATTAGTTGAACCAAAAGAAGTTCTAAATAAAGTTTTGATAACTTTATTAGCACGTTTAATAGGCCCATAAGAAATTCTAATGCCATCTACTCTTGAAAATGAATTTAATATTTCCCTTTTCCAATTTAATAATAGTTTCTATGCAGGTATATATTCTGCTATATGAAATGATTGAAATTTTCTAAAGTGGCACATTCATTAAAGTTCCTATACTCATGTAGTAATTCATATGCAAGTTTTGACTCAGAATCAATAGAAAGCATATAATCAATAATTTCAAAACATGATATATATTGACCACTACGAACTGTTTTGAACTTCTTATGTGATAGTTTAGTTAATCTTTAGTTAATAATCTCCAATACTTTTTAATTAGCCAATAATAGTTATCATTATGTTTTTTTAGATAACTATATTTTTTCATAACTTTAATTCTTGCATTATGAAAAAATTGTGTCAGGTTCTTTATAACATGAAAACTATTAACACAAATTAAAACCTTTGGGAAGCACTTTTTATAAGATACGATAATTATCGTATAAATTCATTGAAAAGTATTTAAATGAATCTCTTTCGATAGGCATTTAAAAAAAAGTATTTCTCTAGATTGTTTAAATACTTTGAATCTAAAACGTCAATTATTTTCCTCAAAATAATTTCCACAAGAAGTACATTTATAGTCTCTTCTATAAAGTTTTATGGTGATATTATTCTCTAAAGCAGAAGAATATATAATCAACTGAGAGCGTGATCCTTTAAGAACAACTCATTTAATGTAGCACATAGTGGTGGATTATTTCATCTTGTTTTAAAAGATGAATAAATATGGTATGAAAAGAATTGGATGTATTAAAGGCTTCATACGAATTAATCCATCAATACCTAAATGATCCAGGCCTAATCGTTTAATGGACTTGAAGTCCATAATAAAAACTCCTTTCGACTATTTGTCTTTGCAAACATATTATATTGAAAGTGTCAAGATAAAATAAACCAGTTTGGTCAACTTTTTTTGAACCACTATT
>CAVFNL010000039.1:0-18651 GCA_963623875.1 Parabacteroides distasonis
AGAGTAAGAATTATATAAGTGTATTTAATGGATATCATGGCACTGTATTACTACTTGGTATTGCATATGATTCTAAGACATTAAAACATGAGTCTATGATAGAGGTTGTAGAAATATAAATTATAAAGATAGGAGCTCTTATTTATTGGGGCTCCTATTTTAATTCATATTTAATTTGGTACTTGTTATCGTTAATTTTAATTGTGCATGTGCTTCCAACTATAATAGGAATTTGAGGCTTTATATGACCTATATCAAGATTAAATACTATTTCTTTATCTAAGTCTTTTAAAGCATCTATAACATATGAATTATAATCTTTATCAAACATAATTGTATTGTTTGCAGGTCGTCCGAAGAGGAATGCTTTAGCATTTTTAAACCATCCGGCATACTTCATTTGAAGAAGACGTCTATATACTTCTATAGATGTCATATCACATGATTCAAAAAACCATATAATATCACTATATTTTTCGTTGAATTTTTTTATTTTGTCATACATTGTCCCTATAAGTGTTGATAAAACATCTATACAACCGCCTATTATTCTTCCTTGAATAATGCTTGATTCATTTTTGAAACAACTGATTTTAGATATTTCAGTTAGATTTAATGAAGCATATGGGTCCGTATCTTTTAAAGATTCTTTTTCATAGAATTTGTATCCGTTAAATTTAAATGATTTACCTTGCATTAAATCTAATTGATCTTTTTGATATTCAATAAGTTTTGAAGAACCAAATTCTGGAGTATTTCCTCCGTATATTGAAGCTACATCACATATAGTTGGTAATAAGAATGTAAGGACTGTGTTATCACTATATCCCATAAAAAATTTAGGTGGAAGATTTTTAATTTTATTAAAATCAATATATGGAAGAATAGACATCATAAACTCTCCTCCACCAACTGACTGAATCATATCAGATGTTATATAAGCATTCATAAAATCTTTTGCAATATCTTTAGGATCTGCAGATAATAAACCTTTAGAAGATTCAATAAATGGGCCTTTAACAACTGTTATTTTTCTATCAATAAAATGTGATATTGCCATATGAAGACGTTCTTTATATGGTGTTGTTGTGCAACCAAATGAAGGAGCTGTAAGATAAAGAGTGCTATTCTTTTTTAAAAAAGGACCAAAATACATAAAAATCACCTATAATAATTATACCATATCTTATATTATGGTATAATAAACCGAGGTGATTTTTAATGGGATTCTTAGAAGATTTATCTTTAGAAACTAAAAGAAGAAGAAAAAAATATCCAAAAAAATACGAAGGATTTAAAAGATATAAATTTTATGAAATAAAACCATTATCAGATATACTTAAAATATTAGAATATCAATTCGCAAATGTTTTATACAATAATGAAGTATGTCTTGTTATGGCTAAAAAATATAAAGGATATATGTATAAATATACTATTATTTATGATTTGGCTAAGTATATAGCACTTCGCCTTACTGATGAATTGCTTGTTTCTTACAACTTGGGTCGTGAATTCGAACATGATTTTAAATTAGAAGACTTAGGTAAAATACCTACTATAGATGTTATTATATGTGATAATGTTTTATCGGATTCAGTTAAATATAGTATATTGAACACAACATTTGAGGCTAAGAAATATTATAGAGTAGGATTATGTTATGATATAAATTATCATATTTTATTGCAGTTTATGCAATCAAAAGAAACCATAGATATGTATTCTAATTTCAAATGGGCAATATATCACGATATAGGTGCTAAAGATGTGGAGGATGTATAATGAGATTCATACGAAATTTAAAAGCCAGAACATTATTTATATTATTTGGTATTATGGTTTTGTTTGATATATTACTTATTATTCTTTTAATGAAGTTAAATAATAAGAATTTATCAACAGTATTACTTATAATATCGTTTCTTATTACAACTATGTTTTTGAATGCCGCAATCTTTAAAGTATTTGAGCGCAAGCATAGAAAGTATAATGTAGTACGTCATAAATTCAAAGGGCTTGAATATATGCACGAAGCTCTAAGTGATTTTACAGTGAATAGATTGAATTTTGGCACAGTATATTCGAAAGTTATTGATAAATGTGCATACAAGATTGTGTATGTTTCAGATTATCAACTTTACCAAGAACAAAGTGAAAACGAAAACTATGTTAAAACACCAGGTATAGACAAAGCTAAATGGATGATAGGTTTTGAAATATTTTCAGGTATGAATGAAGAATTAGAAACAAAACTTCCTCTTTATTCATTAAGCGGAGAGAAACTATATTATGAAGGACTTTACATAGATGGCGATGAAATAGTAGAAGCTGATCATGTAGAGCCCTATACTTATCTTAATGATAAGGTTTTAATGATGTTGAAACGCATTGGTATTTATGATGAAGAAGATAATAAAAATTAGTTTAGTTATTGTATTTATACCACTTATATTAGTATCTATTCTTACAGGACTATGTGACTTTTATAATAAAGTGGGATTTATATATTTTGCGTTAGTTTTAAATTCAATAATGTTTTTTATAACGTTAAATATATATAAAAAATATAAAATATATATTCCAGTAATTATAGTTTTAACAGGGGCTTATTTAGTGTTTGTAATTTTATCATTAAAAAACCCATATTATGGACTTATAGGAATACTTACAATACTTGCAGGAATATTTGTAAATTATAGTAAGTGGTTATATTTTTTATATCCCTTTTTTTCATACCCTGTTGTATTCAATCTTTATGGAATAAACAGATATACAATAGAATTATATATTGTACTGATTATATTAGCCATAGCTTATAGTATATGGCTAAAATATCATAAAACAAAAATTTATTTATATGATAATTATGGTGATTAATTATGGCAACTAAAAAATTAAATAATGCAAAATATAGTATAAGCAATGTTTTGGTAAATAAAAAAGAAGTATCGTTTGATGTGATGGTATCAGGAAATGGTATTACATCATATGATATAAAAGCAACATATAGCGATGGCGGTATTATATATTTTGCACAAGATAGCATTGAATTAGATAAAAATTCAGTTCCACATGGCAATAATTCTATTAAAAAAGGATCTAATATATTTTATAATGTTAATGATGAAGGTGTGCGTGAGGTTGTACGTAGAACTTGGCCACAATCATAATAGGGGAGAATTTATATGAGTAGAAACGAATACATGCCAAAAATATATAAACCTGAAATTGAAGTATGTCCTTTTTGTGGGGCTAAACTTAAATACAAATATGCAGTATCAAATAAGATAATACAATTTTCGCATGGTGAAAAAAGGATAATTAAAAATTTAGGTTATGCATGCCCAAACGATGAATGCATACATAAAGATTTAATATATACATCACAAACTGCATCTAAATTATGTGTAAAGGGGTATACATATTCAACTAAAGTTTTGGCTACTATTATGTATTATAAAATGATACATAAATCAAGAGATAAAATACTTAATATTTTAAGCAATGATAATATAGATATTTCTGATAGAAATATTGATATTATTTATAAAAAATTAAAGAAATTATATGAAATGGATTATAAAGAAAACATTAAAGAAACATATAAGAGTATGATTGATACATATGGCAAAATCATGCTATCAATTGATTCGATTATGTTACCAAATAGTTATAGAGTTATAAGTATTAAATCATTTTATACATCAGAATATATTGGCATTCATATTCTAAAAATTAAAGAAGATAAAGATTATGATTTCTTAGATGATTATTTAAAAGGTTATGATATATCCCTTATTGTAACAGTAAGGCCTGGAGGGCAAGTATATCCTCAAATCAAAAAAAGAGTAAAATCTGGTTGCAAAATAACAAGCTATATTAAAATTTAAATAAACATAAAATTAATTTTGTGTTGTTTGTTTTAATCTTCCTTTCCTTTAAAATGAAAGTGTAAAAGAGAGGAGGAATACAAAATGGATACAAATAAAATATATGCAGAAAGACTAGCAAGTGAATATGCTATAAAGGATAATTCGAAAATTGTAGCCTTAAAGAAACTTGATAAAAAGGCTAAACTTCCAGCAATTATTACAGCCTATATAATTGGTATAATTTCAACCTTAATTTTAGGGGTAGGAATGTGTTTATCAATGAAAGTTATAGGAAATGGTAGTAACACTATGTTTATATTAGGCATTATTATAGGTATAATAGGAATATTTGGAGTGTCTATAAATTACCCAATATATTCTAAGATATTAAATGCCGGAAAAAAGAAATATGCATTTGAAATCATTGAACTTGCCAAAGAAATAAGTGAATAATGGAGGGAGTGTTTCATATGAATAAGCAAGAAAGTAAATATTTTCATACGGCAGAACTTATGAATGAAGCACTCTTAGCTCTTCTTTCGAAAAAAGATTTTAGTTATATAACAATAAAAGAAATTTGTGAAAAAGCCGGAGTAAATCGTTCCACATTCTATCTACACTATAGAAATACAACAGATTTGTTAGAAGAAACTATCGTAAATATGAATAATAAATTTAAAGAAAGATTTAGTTCTACTACATTTAAAGATGTTGATTCAATATCTTTTACGGATAAAGAAAATTTATATTTTATTAAAGAAGAATACCTTGTCCCTTACTTGAAATTTATAAAAGATAATAGTCAGTTATTTATTTTAGTTAATGAAAAATTTGAAACGATGCATGTATCTAAAACATACCAGAAATTATTTTTAAATGTCATAGAACCTATAATGAACAGGTTCGGAGTACAAGAAAAAGAAAGAAAATATTTATCAGCATATTACGTTAATGGTGTTATGGCGATCATTAAAGAATGGGCAAATTTAAATTATGCAGATGATATTTTGTGGATTGCGGGCTTAATTGAAAAAATAATTATGAACAATATTAAACATCAATAAGAAAATGATTGATGTTTTTTATTTTGTTCAAAAATAACATAAATAATCAATAAAAAGAATATAGTATTAGATAATTAATAGAAATTTTTGTTTTTAATTCAAAAATGTTTACAAAAAACAACGTTTATTTTATAATAACATACGTGGAGGCGATATGTATGGCTGAGAAAAATCAATTAGATGAATATGATAAGAAGATATTAAATTATTTACAAGAAGATGCGTCAATTTCAAATATTGACTTATCTAAGAAGATAGGGCTTGCGCCATCTTCATGTTTACTTAGAACAAAGAATTTAAAAGAATCAGGAATAATCAAACAATTTACTACTATTCTTGATGATAAACAATTAGGATATGAGGTAACTGCCTTTGCTAAAGTGGCATTATCACCTCTAAATAGAGAAACATCACATAAATTTATTGAGGAAGCAAATAGTATTCCTCAAATTGTTGAATGTTATACTATTACAGGAGATTGTGCATACTTGCTTAAGGTATACGCAAAAGATTTAAAATTTTATAGAGATTTTGTGATTGATAAGTTGATGGCTATTCCTGGCGTTTCACATGTTGAAACTATGATGGTTGTCGGAGTAGAGAAACAAACTACATCAATTCCTCTAGATTAAAAAAATATGAGGCATTAAGCCTCATTTTCATTATCTTTATTGAATTAAATAAAGAATTTATATATAATATTTGATATAAGACTTAAGGAGATGAATTACATGAATGCTATTATATCTGTTGTTGGAAAAGACACTGTAGGAATACTTGCGTCTGTTGCGCAAAAGTGTGCAGAACGTAATGCAAATATTACTGATGTAAAACAAACTATTATTGATAAATATTTTACTATGTTTATGATTGTTGATATTACAAATTTAAACATTGAATTTAATGATTTTGTTGATGAGATGAAAGATTTAGGAACATCTAAAAGTTTAGAGATTCATTGCATGCACGAAAATATCTTTAATCTAATGCACAATATTTAAAAAAGAGGTTTATTTTATGTATACAAATAATGAAATAATGGAAACCATAAAGATGATTCAAGAGGAGAACCTAGATGTAAGAACTATTACAATGGGTATTTCTTTGCTTGATTGTATGGATTCTGATATAGATAAATCATGTAAGAAAGTTTATGATAAAATTTATAGATGCGCTAAAGATTTAGTTAAAACAGGAGAATCAATTTCTAAGAAATTTGGTATTCCTATTGTGAATAAAAGAATATCTGTTACACCAATATCTATGCTTGTAGGTGTTTCAGGAGGAGATCCTGTTAAATATGCTAAAACATTAGATAAGGTTGCTCATGATATTGGGGTTAATTTTGTTGGTGGATATAGTGCATTAGTTCAAAAAGGATTTGCGCCTGGAGAAAGAGAATTAATTGATTCGATTCCAAGAGCACTTGCTGAAACTGAGCTTGTATGTTCTTCTGTAAACATTGGATCTACAAGAGCTGGTATCAATCTTGATGCAGTAAAAATAATGGGTGAAAAAGTTAAAGAAGCTGCAGAACTTACAAAAGATAGACAATGTATTGGGGCTGCAAAACTTGTAGTATTCTGTAATGCTGTAGAGGATAACCCATTTATGGCAGGAGCGTTTCATGGTGTAGGTGAAGCTGATGTTGTAATAAACGTTGGTGTATCAGGACCAGGTGTTGTAAGAGCCGCAATTGCTAAAGCGCCTAAAGACGCATCTATTGCAGAAATTGCTGATATTATTAAGAAGACAGCATTCAAGGTTACTCGTATGGGACAACTTGTAGGTGTAGAAGCTTCTAAGATGTTAGGAGTACCATTTGGAATTGTTGACTTATCATTAGCTCCAACTCCAGCAGTAGGAGATTCTGTAGCACATATTTTAGAAGAAATCGGTCTTGATCAATGTGGAGCATGTGGAACTACTGCATGTCTTGCGATGTTAAATGATGCGGTTAAAAAAGGTGGAGTTATGGCTTCATCTAGAGTAGGTGGATTAAGTGGAGCATTCATTCCAGTATCTGAAGATGCAGGTATGATTGCGGCAGCTGAATCAGGAGCATTAAAGATCGAAAAACTAGAAGCTATGACAGCTGTATGTTCAGTAGGACTTGATATGATTATCATTCCAGGAGATACAACAGCATCTCAAATTTCGGGAATAATTGCGGATGAAGCTGCAATTGGTATGGTAAATTCAAAAACTACTGCAGTACGTGTTATTCCAGCAATTGGAAAGAAAGCAGGAGAAGTACTAGACTTTGGTGGACTTTTAGGATATGGACCAATTATGCCTGTATCTAAAGTAGGAAATTCAGTCTTCATTAATAGAGGAGGACAAATTCCAGCACCTCTACAAAGTCTAAAGAATTAGTATGCTTTTAATTGTTAAAATAGGACTACTTATCGCAGCAATTTTACTCTTCATATCATCAATACTTGTCTTATTTTTTAAGAAAGATTATTTGATGATATCATATAAGGATAATTTAAAGGAAGGATTATTATCTAAGAATCTAATTAAATTTATAGGACTTGTTACAATGATATTTAGTATTGCATATATTGTTGTAATTTTGATATCCATAATAATAAAAATGGAAACAGATGAATTTTTAATTGCATTCTTGACTGTAACAATGGCATTCCTCTTTGTAATGGCTATTACAATGATAATAAGATCAATGTTTGCAAAAAATAATAATACTGTTGAAAAAGAATAGTAACAAATAATAACTAATATAGAGAACCTATGTGTGGTGGAAATAGGTATAGTTATGTTTGCGAATCTACTTTGGAGGTATACGTTAGACCTTGCGTATAAGGTAAGAGATTATAAAAGGTGGCACCACGATATATTCGTCCTTTGTTTTTTACAAGGGGCGTTTTTATTTAAAAAAGGAGAAATAATATGTTAGACATTAAATTTTTAAGAGAAAATAGTGAATTAGTAAAAGAAAATATTAAGAAAAAATTCCAAGATGAAAAACTTCCTCTTGTTGATGAAGTTATCGCATTGGATAAGAAAATTAGAGAATTATCGACTGAAGCTGATACATTAAGAGCTTCAAGAAATTCACTTAGCCAAGAAATCGGAAAATATATGAAGGCTAAGGAAATAGATAAAGCTAATGAAATTAAAGAAACAGTATCAAAGAATAACGCAAGAATTGCAGAAATTGATACAGAAGTTGAACCTTTAAGAGAAGAATTATTGAAGAAGATGATGGTTATTCCAAACATAATCGATGCGTCAGTTCCAATTGGTGAGGATGATAGTCATAACGTTGAAAATGAGAAATTTGGTGAACCAATAGTACCATCATATGAAATACCTCATCATGCTGACATTATAGCCGCATTAAACGGAATTGATAAGGATGCAGCCGGAAGAACTTCAGGAAATGGTTTCTACTACTTAATTGGTGATGTTGCACGCCTTCATTCAGCTATGTTAAGCTACGCAAGAGACTTTATGATTAATAAGGGATTTACATACTGCATACCACCATTTATGATTCGTTCAGATGTTGTTAATGGTGTAATGTCATTTGCCGAAATGGAAAATATGATGTATAAGATTGAAGGAGAAGATTTATATTTAATTGGAACTTCTGAACATTCAATGATTGGAAGATTTAAAGATCAAATCGTTAAAGAACAAGAACTTCCTATCACGCTTACTTCATATAGCCCATGTTTCCGTAAAGAAGTAGGTTCTCATGGTATTGAAGAAAGAGGAGTGTATAGAGTACATCAATTTGAAAAACAAGAAATGATCGTTCTATGTAAACCTGAAGAATCAATGGATTGGTATAACAAGATGTGGCAATATACAGTTGAATTCTTCCGTTCACTAGATGTACCAGTACGTACACTTGAATGTTGCTCAGGGGACTTAGCAGACCTTAAGGTTAAGTCATGTGATGTAGAAGCTTGGTCACCAAGACAAAAGAAATATTTTGAAGTTGGTTCATGTTCAACTCTAGGAGATGCACAAGCACGTAGACTTAAGATTAGAACAAAGGGTGAAAATGGTACATATTTGGTACATACTCTAAATAATACAGTTTTAGCTTCTCCACGTGGATTAATTGCGGTATTAGAGAACAATTACAATGAAGATGGTTCAATATCATTACCAGAAGCGATTAGACCATATATGGGTGGAATGACTAAGATAGAAAAGAAAACTAAATAATATTATAAAGGCCCTTCTATATGAGGGCCCTTTTCTTTTTGATGCATAGAGGTACAAAAAAAGTACGTAATTAGGATTGTTATGGTGCATCACGAACTATCGTAGCTAAAAATGCAAGATATACCTAAATTAAAATCAGAATAACTGGTACATGAATGGGACAAACATTCCTTTAATATTTGATTGATATTTTTATATTTTCACATAATTTATTTATATTTTATATATAATTATTTGTTAAAATACTATTGTCTAAAGGAATAAAGTATTAATTTAGATGGAAGGAGCGTACGCTGGCTTAGCACAATATATTTCATACTTTAACTCTCTTAATAAACATTTTAAGCTAAGCCTAGCAAAAAAATTTCATTTTTCTTTTCTGAAACAAGTACACCTTTTGTTACTTGTTTTTTCTTTTATAAAATATAAATAAAAAATATCCATTAAACCATTATTATAGGTCATGGATATTTTTGTTCATCGCTTGATTTGTGACAATAATACAAGAGCTATTTGAATAGGAACACCAATTAAAAATAGCGGCCAGAAATTCTTTTCTATAAATATTAATGACACATAAATTGAAAGAAGAAGTCCCCACAATAATACAGTAAGAATTGGTAAATAAAATACTTTTTTACCCCATTTATAATTAAGAAAAGCTAATATTAAACAGTTGAAAGGTATAGCCCAAATAAAAATAGGCCAAAAATATATTTTATCCTCATCATACATATAATAACAAAAAATCATTATTGCCATAAACCATGCAACTGTAGACGCAAGTAAGGTGATAAGTATTTTGTTTCGTTTTTCATATTTAGGAATTATGTATTCTTTCTTTTCTTCGTAAGAACCTTCTTTTGTAAGGAAATCGAGAGTAACACCATAAAGACTGGATAATTGATATAATATTTCGATATCAGGTAAAGACTCTCCTTTCTCCCACTTTGATATGGCTTTATCAGAATATCCTAAAATGTTACCTAAATCTTGTTGCGTATATTTTTTTCTCTTTCTTAATGCTATTAAATTGTCTGCAATTGTTTTTTTTAATTCACTCATAATGGTATTATAACATATAAAAAAATAAATTAAAGATTTAACTTAAGTTTGATTTAAAATGATGATTAAAATTTTACAAATATGTGTATTTAAAAAATACAAGTTAAAAATAAGGCTTAACAGAGCCGTTTTCTACTGCCAGTAGAATTCAAAAAAGTAGGTAGAATAATTTTAGAATACTCTTTATCTAGTAGAAACCTTTACTTTTTGATGATTTCTTAATAAAATTTTTTTGGAGTTGAATGATATGCCCAAAAAAGTTATATATTATAAAGATGAACTTAATGATGAGTTTAGTGGAGATAATATAAAGGCTAAAGTTATTGATGAAAATTGGAGATATGTAGACGATAGACTACATAAAAAAATAACACATATCTTTTGGCTTAGAATGGTGTTTGCGCCAATGTTTTATATTCATTCAAAAATTAAATATCATCATAAGATAATTGGGAAAAAGAAATTAAAACCATATAAAAAAGAAGGATTCTTTATGTATGCTAACCATACGCATAATATATGTGACACTTATATTCCAACATTTGTAAATGGATATAAGGATGTATATATAATATGTAATCCAGAAAATGTTTCTATTAAAGTTATAGGCCCTATTACAAAATCTCTTGGAGCATTACCGCTTCCAAGCAATCTTGAAGCCACAAAGAACTTTAAGCAGGCCCTTGATTATTATGTATCAAAGAAGAAATGCATAATGATATATCCTGAAGCACACATTTGGCCTTACTACACAAAAATAAGACCATTTAAAGATACATCATTTAGATATCCGCTAGAATATGGTGTTAAAACATTTTGTTTTACAAATGTTTATAAAAAAAGGAAGTTTAGAAAAACTCCTAAAATCATAACTTATGTTGATGGACCGTTTGAGGCTGATAAAACACTACCTAAATCTCTTGCAAGAAAAGATTTGAGGGATAGAGTATATAATCAAATGGTTTTAAGAAGTAAAGAGAATGATTATGAGTATATACAATATATAAAGGTAGAGGACGAAAATAATGATTAACATACTTTTTTGTGGAAACGACAAAGTATTTGATGGCATGATTACAACAATGTTATCAATATTTAAAAGAACAGAGACAAAAGAGGCATTTAATATTTATATCTATACAATGGATGTAAGTGATATAAAACCTCAATATAAGGCTTTATCTTTAGATATGGCATCTTACTTAGATTCTATAGCTAAAGGATATAATCCATTAAATAAAGTAACGGTAATAGATGTTCTAGATATCTACAATCGTGAGTTTAGAAATTCACCTAACGAAAGTTGTTACTGCAGTCCTTATACACTACTTAGGCTTTTTGCGGACTTAGTTCCCAATATGCCAGACAAACTATTATATCTTGATGTAGATATAATGTTTAATCGGGATATATTGAATTTATATAATATTGATGTAGAAGGTTATGAATATGCAGCCGCAAGAGATCACTATGGTAAATATTTAATTAATCCCAATTATATAAATGCAGGTGTATTACTTTTTAACTTAAAAATGATGAAGGAAACTAAAATATTAGAAAAAGCGCGTGAGCTTATTAGAAAGAAAAAACTAGTGTTTGCGGATCAGTCAGCATTAATAAGAAGTACAACAAAAAAGAAAATGTTACCACAAAAGTTTAATGATCAAAAATTCTTACATAAATCAACAATTGTAAGGCATTTTTCTAAAAGATTGTTTTACTTCCCTATACCAAAAACTAAAAATATAAAACAGTGGGATGTATCTAGTGTTCATAAGATATTCAAATATTATGTATTTGATGATATCTTGTATGAATATATTTATTTGAAAAAAAGATTTGAAAAAGAGGTATTAAAAAATGATTAATAATGTAATTCCAGTATTCTTTGCGTGTGATGATCGTTTTGTTAAATTTACAATGGTTACAATTCGTTCGTTACTTGAAAATGCATCAAAAGATTATAAATATAATATTTATGTATTAAACACGAATATAAGTAATGAGATGAAAGATGTAACAAAAACTATTGTTTCAAAATATGATAATGCAGAATTAGAATTTGTAGATGTTACATCATATCTTGATAGTATTTCTGATAGATTGCCTATTAGAGATTATTATTCTAAAACTACATATTTTAGATTATTTATCGCAGAAATGTTTGAACAATATGATAAAGCAATTTATTTAGATTCAGATATGATTGTAAAAGGTGATATATCAGTACTTTGGAATAAAGATATAAAAGATAATCTTGTAGGAGCATCTCACGAACAAGCTATGGTTCAAACAGATGTTTATGGTACATATGTTGAAAGAAATATAGGAATCAATAGAAATTGTTTCTTTAATGCAGGAATGCTTGTAATAAATTGTAAATTATGGAGAGAAGAAGCTGTTCTAGATCAATTTATTGATTTACTTCAAGTATATACATTCAGAGTTACTCAAGATGAAGATTACTTAAATGTTATATGTCAAAATAGGGTATGTTTCGTTGGTGATGAATGGAATGTTGAAATATATGAAGACATTAAAGTAAAAGAAGAAGACGCATGTATTTATCATTATATTATGTGGGCTAAGCCATGGCATTTTACTGGCGTTAGATATGAAAGCTATTTTTGGAAGTACGCAAAAATGACACCTTTATATAACGATATTAAAGATATATTAAATGCTTATACAAATGAACAAAGAGAGAAAGATTTAGTTGCGGCTGAAAATTTATACAAGCTTGCGATAGAAGAAATACAAAGGCCTGATACTTTCCTGCTTTTAAAGCGAAACGCAAGAATCCAGAAAGACTTAAAATTGTTAGAAAAATTAGAGTTTATGAAAAAGAAGGACGTTTCGCAGAAGATGTAGAAGATGATCCCAAAACAAGGCCTATAAAGCCTTTCGAAGTGGATTATAAAAGAAAAAAACTATCTAGTAAGATAAAAACAAAATATGCTTTTTATGAAGCACGTAAATTCTTAAATAAAATCATAAAAAATAAAACGATGATTGTAAAGAAGATTAATGGCATTGAACATCTTTCTAAAATTGATGGAGGCGCAATCATTACATGTAATCATTTTAATGCGCTTGATTCGTTTGCTATACAACTTGTATATGAGACATGTTTTTCTAAAAAAATCAGAAGGAAGAAAAAGTTCTATAGAGTTATAAGAGAAGGTAACTATACTTCCTTCCCTGGATTTTATGGAATGCTAATGAGAAATTGTTATACACTGCCACTTGCTTCAAACCCAGTTGTAATGACTGAATTCTTAAGGGCTACTAAAGAACTTTTATTAGAAGGTAATTTGGTTTTAGTATATCCTGAACAATCTATGTGGTGGAATTATAGAAAACCAAAACCATTACAAAATGGTGCATTTAAAATTGCAGTAATGGCAAACGTTCCAGTTGTACCTGTATTTATTACAATGGAAGATAGTGCTGTTAAAGATGATTCTGGATTTATGGTACAGGAATATACGATAAATATATTGCCTGCAATTTATCCAAAAGATGATTTAAAAAGGAATGATAATATCACATATCTTAAAAATAAAAATTATGATGTGTGGAAAGACGTATATGAAGATTTTTATCAAACAAAGTTAGAATATATAACACAATAATAAGCGATATTTTATCGCTTTTTATTATTTTATGATAAGATACTAATAAAGAGGTGGATGTTATGCTAGCACTTATTACAGGTGGGACAAAAGGAATAGGAAGAGATATGGCGATATCACTATCTAAAAGAGGATATGATTTGATTTTGGTTTCAAGAGAATGTATAGAACTTGATGAAATTAAGAGTAAATGTAGCACAAATGTTACTTTTTATTCTTATGATTTATCTGTAGAAAGTGAAAATTTTAGACTTTTAGAAGAAACTAAAGAAATGGATATTGATATATTTATTGCGAATGCAGGATATGGTGATATTGGATATATTGAAAATACGGATACATATAAAGAAATAAACATGATTAAGTTAAACGATATATCTACATTTGTTCTTACAAAAGAATTTTTAAAAATGTTTATTAAAAAAGATAAAGGACATATATTAGTCACTGCATCAGCTGCAGCCTTTGGTGTTGCGCCATATATGAATATCTATTATTCAACAAAAGCTTTCCTGTATTCAATGTGTCATGGATATTATAGGGAATTAAAAGATATGAAGAGTAATGTTAAAATATCAGTATTATGTCCAGGGCCTGTTAAAACAGGATTTGAAGAAAGAGCTAATGCTAAATTTACAATACATTCTCTTTCATCAGATTATGTTGCGGAGTATGCAATCAAAAAAATGCTTAAAAATAAATTTGAAATAGTACCAGGATTTACAATTAAATTAGGTCATTTGACATCACATTTTGTACCAAAAAGAATGATTTCAAAATTATTAAGGAAACAATCAGAAATAAAGGAGTAATTATGGAACTTAAAGATTTATTAGAAAAGGCTTTAAGAGTAGCGTCTAACAAACTACGAATAGAGCCACCAAAGATAAGTATCGATAACTATGATGATCCATATGAATTTGATAGCGATGAATATGAGATTAGATTATCTAATAGTTTCGTAAAAGAAAATGATGAATTAACGATAGTAGGGATGGCAGTTCATGAATTAAGACATTGTTATCAATATATTCAAATTAAATTTAAAGATAAATTAAAAGAATTAAGAATTCCTACAGAAGCAGACGATGTAATAAATAAATGGATAGAAGAGTTTAAAAATAGAAAAGATAAAGGTGAATGGGAATTAGATATTGAAATAGATGCGTTCGCATTCATGACGTATTTTATGAAAAGAGTATTTATGGTAGAAGCTGACTTCAATGATTGGCAAAAAGAATTAATGAAAAAGAAAATATCATATTTTAATGTTATATATGGATAAAATAAAAGAACTGTGAAATAAATCACAGTTCATTTTCTTATTTTGTATATAATTTATGCGCAACCATTTCAGGCTCTGTAGTTAAATCTATTTTTAACTTCTTAAATACCTGTGCATCCGTTTGAGATAGTATAACAGTAGAATGCGCTTGAGCATATCTTAGGTTTGGTAATTGCTTAATAGCCATGTCTGCGACAGGGTTTGAAGTTGCGGATATTGCAAGTGCAATCAACACTTCATCTGCATGAAGACGTGGATTATGATTTCCAAGATTATTTATTTTTAATTTAGATATAGGTTCAATAATCGCAGGAGATAGAAGAAGAATATCATCTTGAAGATGAGCTAAATGCTTAAGTGCATTTAAAATAATTGCGGCTGGCGCTGTTAAAAGATTTGAAGTCTTACTATCTACGATATAACCATCAAAAAGTTCCATCGCCATTGATGGTGTATTAGAAGATTCTTGTTTAAGTTTAGCAGCTTCAACACATTTTCTATCTTTGACAGTAATGTTTAATTGGCGCATTAATACACCAATCTTTTCAACTGCATCTTCAGTGATTTTTCCATTTCTTAAATCAACTAAAGAATTTAGGTAACGTCTTATAATTTCATCCTTTGAAGCAGAAGTAGCAGCTTCATCACAAGAAATTGCAAATCCAGCCATATTAACACCCATATCAGTTGGTGATTTATATGGAGATTGTCCATAGATTGCTTCCATCATAGATTTTAATACAGGGAAGATTTCAACATCACGATTATAATTTACAGTAGTTTCTCCATATGCTTCTAAATGATATGGATCAATCATGTTTACATCTTGAAGGTCAGCAGTAGCTGCTTCATATGCTAAATTTACTGGGTGTTTTAATGGGATGTTCCAAATAGGGAATGTTTCATATTTAGCGTATCCTGCTTTAATTCCACGTTTGTTTTCATGGTAAAGTTGGGATAGGCATGTAGCCATTTTACCAGAACCAGGACCTGGAGCTGTTACTACAACTATAGGTGCAGAAGTTTTGATATATTCGTTTTTACCAAAACCATCATCACTAATAATATGATTTACATCATGTGGATATCCTTCAATAGAATAATGCTTATATGTATCAATTCCAAGGTTGTTTAATTTATTTATAAAAGACTCTACTTGAGGTACTGCTTGATATTGTGTAATACAAACAGATCCTACTCTAAGTCCCGATGCTCTAAATGCATCGATAAGGCGCAATACATCAGTTTCATAATTGATCCCCAAATCTCCACGAATCTTATTTTTTTGAATATCTTTTGCGTTTATCGCAACAACTATTTCAACCTTATCTTTAATAGTTAATAACATCTTTAATTTTGTATCAGGTAAAAAACCTGGTAAAACTCTTGAAGCGTGATAGTCATCAAATAGTTTTCCCCCAAATTCAAGGTATAGCTTATCCCCAAATTTATTAACACGCTTAATAATGTTTTCTGATTGTAATTTTAAATACTTTTCATTGTCAAATGCAATTTTCATATACGTCAACTCCTAATATTTAATATTATACTTTTTTGATATTTTTATTTCAACAAAAGAGTTAAAAATCTTAGAATTTATGTAAAGTACACTTGACAAAATAAATTTAAAATTATATATTATAGATAGTATGATATGTAAATTTTAATATTGTACATTTCACTAACTCCTTTTTTATATACTTATATTTTAAAAAGTCACTTAAAAGTGGCTTTTTATTTTGTATAACAAGTAATAAAATGCTAATACTTTAAAAAATATATATTTTTTGATAAAATCTATATTAATAGGAGAGATTGGTATGACACTTATTGAGAAAGTAAAACAATCATATATTGTAGATTGTCAAAGAGTAAAAGCTAGTAGATATGGAATTAAAAGTTCTAAGAAAAGATTAGTAAGCTTTGTTATATTTATAATTATGTCCTCATTTACGATTTTTTCAAAAATCATTAATAAAGCTGACAAAGATAATTTAACTACTAAATTTCTAGATTATTCAATTATATGTATTATGGTGAATATATGTTTAACATTTATACTTAAATTTATGAATAAGAGTATATTCGCATTAAATTATAATAAAACATATAGATTTTTTAAATTACTATGGCATACTTCAAAAGTTTTTGTTTTCTTTTTCACTATGGTTGCCTACATCAATAAAGCTTTAGGTTATTGGAATCCATACATAGTGATGTATGCATATACAAATTCTTGCACATTTCGTATAGAACCTTTGACAAATGGAAAAATAATACATGATATTGTAATGTTAGATGATACTAATATTTATAACGTCGATTTTTTTAAAGATTTTTTATTTCAAAAGAAAATTTCGCACTTAATAACTTTTGTTTTATGCGCACTTACTGTTTTGGCATTTATACCTACATTCTTATATTTTGTTCTAATTTTTATCAAAACTATGATTGTTTTTGTTTTTTTACATTTTGCTTTAGTGCCTATTTTATTCATATTTGTTATACCTGTAATAAATCTTGCTTTGTTGATTAGAATATTAGTTAGGCCTATTCCAATATTTAAATATTGTCATTATGATGAAAAAGATAAAAATTTTGTTATAGAAGAGAAAAGGCAGATAACAGGAATTAATAATAAATTTAAATGGTTTTTCATTAATGTCCTTAAGTTTTTTCCATTAGTTATAATTACAATCGGAAGTTATATTGTATTAGGTGCAGGCGCTTATATATCTCATAAATATAGTTTAGGATTGAATATTGGCAAAATTATTGAAATAATGGCAGAAAATGTAAGAGCACTCATTTAGATTGAGTGCTTTTTGTTTGAATGCTTTTATATATCATCTTGTTATCTTTAATATCGATGTTTTCTTCAAAACTACAACTATATTATAAAAATAATATTAGTAATGTTGTTAATGTTTCAAGCATTTCTGATTTCACGCTCCAACTTTTATGATTACTTCAAAACCGGTTTATTTTGACACTTTCGGTTGACAGCAAATATTTGCGGTGTTAAGATTAAATTAAATAAAAGCAAGACTTTTTATAACAATTAGTATTAACTTTTGATAGATAGGGGATTTATATGAAGAATTATGTGTTGTGCTTAATAATGGGTTTTTTAACGATTTTTGGTTTCTTAGTAGTGGATTTAAATGACATAATGGCATTTAAGTGTGGTGATTCGGATGATGTAGTTAGATATACTACTAATTCAATTACTGAATATATCAAAACAGAATATTATTCAAAGTATAATATTCAAAATATAAGCATAAAAGAAAATAATAAATTTTTAATTGATAGTTGTAAAAATTTCAATCAAACTGATTTAAATGAATATTATAATATGTATCATAAAAAATCTGGTAAAGATATCAAAGGAACTTGCGCAGTTGTAGCTACACTAAGTACTGTTGAATTTTATAATAAGCATGATAATAATAGTTATATTGACTACCAGTATGCAGAGTATGATACAAGATATCAAAGAGAAAGAGAATTTTACTCTGATA
>CAVFNL010000040.1:0-6837 GCA_963623875.1 Parabacteroides distasonis
TTCTACTAAAGTAAATCCTTTTTTTATTTGTTTTTTCATATCTAAAACCCCTTTCCTTTGTATGTTAATTATACGATATATATATATATATATATATGTCAAATCCAATTTGGGTTTTAAGCCTTTGTAATGGGATAAAATTAATATTTTTTACATAAAAAAGGTATAACATATTATAGCCATATTGTTATACCTTTTTGATTTAATTATTCAATTTTCCTTTTAAAGGATTTATTTTAGGATCTATGCTAAGTTCTCTTCTAGGATTTCTTGAGTCTCTTACTTCCCAAGACGCATCATTCCAAAAAGATGTACTTATATCAGAATAGTATTCTTCGAAATTCTTTTCTTTATGTTTTAAATAAATATCATTTGTTGTAGATAGTTTTCTTCTTTCACCATCACTCTTCCATAAAACATCATAATCTATTTTAGTCGCAATACGTTCAATATATGGTCTAAAGAAGCCTTTATCCGCCTTTATTTCTCCTTCTTTAGGGAAAAGTGTTATTGTATACCTATGGAATTCTTCTATAGAATATAATTCTTTTACATAACCCCAAATATTTTTATATTCACTAACTCTTTTCTTCATTGGTCCTACATTATGGAAGTATGTGAGTTCCCAACGTACTAAAGTAACATAAAGTCTTATATCTGAATCTAGAATATAATCTCCAAATAAGAATCTATTGTTAGATAATCTTTTTTCTAGTTTGTCTAAAGCATAATAGAAATCATCGTATGCTTCTTTATAAGCTACCGGAGATTGGCAAAATGCCATTCTATAATGTGCATTATTAATATACGGAAATAACCAATCATTAAAATCATCTATTTCTTTTCTATATGCTTTTGGATATAAATCTATATCATTTTTTTGATATGGATAGAAATATGTTTCAATATAATTAGTCATTCTATGATAATCATTATTTACAGCTATCTTTTTATCTACATCTACAAGTGTTGGTGTTGTGGCTCTTCCTTTGAAATCAGGTTTAGCATTTTTATATAGTGTAGATAAGAAATGAACTCCTGTTGCAGGATCTTTAAAATCTTTTTCATATGGAAAACCATGCCCATACTTTGATGCAGGAAATAGTGCTATATCAGATATAACATCTTGAAGGCCTAATATGTCACGAACTATCACAGGTCTATTACTCCAATGGCAACCATACTTCCAATATATTCTGTATTTATTAGGAACTGCATGAAGATCATCATCTTTAAGTCCAAACTTTTGTATAAAAGTATTTGCTTGACGCACAAATGCTCCTCTAGAATCAATTTCATCTAGTGTTTCTTGTGGCCTTGCACTTACTCCTTCTTCTTTTGCAAAAGCATCCGCTAACTCATCAGTTAATTCTTTTTTTTCTTCTAATTTTCTTCTATGTGCAAAAATATCGCATACATCTGCCATATGTATACCTCCTTATTCCTACTATTTCGGTAGGATAACTATATAATACATTATCAAGTATTATTTTGCAAGTATTTTTTATTAAGATTGTAAAAGAGATGTTCTAACATTTCTATATCTAATAATATTTAATTAAACAATCGTTTAAAAGACTAAAATACGTTTTATTAAAAAAGGTTAAAATAACAATGTATTTTAACCTTTAATATTTTTTGCTTATTTTGTTTTATTTATAAATTTTAAGAATTCATCATCTGGTAATGGTTTAGCATAATAATATCCTTGAATAATATCACATTTACTCTCTTTTAAGAAATTAACCATCCACTCTTCTTCTATACCTTCCGCAACAACAGCTTTACCTAAATCATGTGCAAGACTTATGATGTATTTTACTACTTTTTGACTATTCTCACTAAATCCATCTTTTGAATAGAAGAAACTTCTATCAATTTTTATAATATCAAAATCATAATTTGTAAGAAGTGATAATGATGAATATCCTGTACCAAAATCATCAATTGATACTATACATCCCATTTTATGAATCTCGCTTATTACATCAACTAATATACTTTCATTTTCGAATACTGCTGATTCTGTTATTTCAAACTCAATAAATTTTGCAGGGATTTTGTATTCATCCATGATTTTTTTATATTTTTTTAAGAAATCCTTATTTACAAAATGTTTTCTTGAAACATTAACACTAGCTGGAACTACAACTAAATTATTATCGATTGCTTCTCTTATTTCTTTACATACATTTTTAAATACATAAAGATCTAGTTCAATAATAAATCCACTATTTTCAAATAAAGGAATAAATTTAGCTGGAGATATAACCACAGAGTCATCATCTATCCAACGGACTAGTGCTTCACATGAGCACCAGTTATCATTTTCTAGATGCTTTTTTGCTTGATAATATACTTTAAAGTTACCATTCTTTAAAGCTAAATCCGCTTTTTGTTCAAGTGAATTATAAGTGATTTCATCAAGATACATCGTTGAATCAAAGAACGCAATTATATTAGACATATAATTTTCTCTTAATGATAAAAGCGCAATACGCGCCATATTTCCCGCAAATCCTACATCATCTATTTTGCTCTTTGGCGCAAACACTCCATATAAATTAATGATATTTACCCCAAATTTATATGCGGCTTCATTTTTTATAGCCATATTCATTTTCTTAATTCTATCCTCAATATTTTTATCATGCATTAAGATAATAAATCTATCTGCATATACACGTGCAATAAGTTCATCTTTTTCTAGTCTATTAGAATAGATATCATGAATCCTCTTTAATAATAAATCTCCTTTTTGTTTACCTATTTGATTATTGATATATTTAAATTTCCTACTATCCGCAACAACCACTGCATAATCCTTCGAGTCTTTTACAAGTATTGACGCATCTTGTAAAAATCTATCATAATTTAATCCTGCAGTTACATCATCAATCGCTTTACTTCGTTTTATTTTAATTCTTGTTGATGTGAAATAGAATAAGAATCCTGCTAATACTAAAATTATTAATATACCAAAAATCAAAAATCCTATTAATATCTTATTAAACTCTTTAGTTATAGTTTTATTTATTTCGCTTACAGGAACCAATATCACAACATACCATTCTATATTTTCTTTGTTATCTAATATTTTTGTATCATTTGAAACCTTTGAATATGGTGTATAGTGTAGATAATAAGAAATGCCATTTAAAGAAATATTTATAGTATCAGATTCTTTAGCTAAATACGCTTCTTTAATACGGGCACTTTCTGTAGTGCTCAATTGTCTTTCTAATATTGTAAAAATATTTTTATAATCAAATATATCATCATTTGATACTAATATATCCCCATTATTATTAGTAATCGCAATAACTGATGTTCCACCAAAAGCTGTCGCATGAAGATTTGTTTTAAATTCATCAATTGTAATAAGTCCTACAAGCCCTGCAACATCTTCATCATCAGATGGTATAGCAAACACCATTCTTTCACCAACATCGCTAAAAAGCACTGCATCAACCCACGATTTTTTATTCTCTATTAATTCTTTAGTTTGTGAAATAGAATTAAGATTACTTGTTCTATCTTCAAATATAACAACACCATCACTTTTTAAAATTCCTATTTCATCAAACATTGAATCTAAAGAAAATTCCGAAATAAAATCCTCATAAGTTACATTTGAATTCTCAAATGCTTGATTTATGGTTGATAATGATGAAAAATAAGCATCAAGGTTTTTATCAACATTGACCTCTAATTGTTCAGAAACTATATCCATTGTATTTCTTGTTTCTTCAAATTTAGATTTATATATCGACTTCTTTAAAAAGAAAATACATGAAAATACTAAACTTACAAATATTATAAGTAGTGATATCACCAATAATAATTGTCTTATTTTCAACTTTTTCATTTCATAATCAAACATTTTAAAATCTTTAGATTCTAAAGGTGTTTTATTCTTCTTTTTTAACGAAAAAAGAACACTTTCATTTAGATACGCTGATCTTTTTCCACTATTTTTTGCTCTATATAATGCTTTATCAGCATTCTCAATTAAACAATCAAAAGTTGGAATATCCGGATTATACATAGAAAATCCAAGACATGCAGTTACAACATCTTTTTTTTGTGTTCCAGGCTTATAACTAATGCTAAGTACTTTGTATGATATTTCTCTTAGAGTACTATACATAGGGTTTTTAACAAAAATTATAAACTCATCTCCACCGTATCTACCAAAAAGTGCATTTGATGGAAGGATTGATTTTATACTTTTAGCAAATTCTTTTAATACTTTATCTCCTTCTAGATGACCAAACTTATCATTTACATTTTTGAAATTATTTAAATCAACAATTGCAAGTGCGCAATCTTTTGATTCATTTTCTTTTAAATATTTACAAATTTCTTGGGTAATATGTTTTCTATTATAAACGCCTGTAAGATAATCAAAATCATCTTCAACATTTTGAATAAGTGAACAGCTAACAATGTTTTCATCAAACGTGTCCATATCTAAAACATATTTAACGCCATCAGTATTTGATATTACTAGCTTATTTCTAGCTTTAATACTATTTAAAACATCAACACTTCTCAAATTATCATTAATACGCATCTTGTTTTTTAATGCTTCTTCAAAAAATAAATCATACTGGTAGCCTATATATTTCTTTTGGCTACATTGCACTATTTTATTTGTATTCAAATCTATTGAGAAATAAATATATAAATCGTTATTCATGGATTTATATCCCCTTCTATTACTTTATTTAGCAATAATAATTACTAATTATATTATACTAATTTAGCCATTTTATTCAATATTTTACATTTACAATAAGCATTAAATTATAAAAAACATGCGATTATTCAACTACAAATAAAATAACATATGATTCATTTATTTTATGATTATTCAATGATATTTTATAATTAACTATCTATGGTCATTCTACCATTATAAATAAAAAGAGCTGTATCTCATAACCTTCATGTTGAAAGTTGTTTTTTACAGCTCTTAATATTATATTATTCTTTTACAACAGTATAGTAAGTGTGTGTTACTCCACTAACATCTTTTTCTTCAGAAACAACTTTATAACCATCTAAACAGAAATTAGTATTTTCTCCTTCTGCATAATTGTTATAAGGATTAAAATTATCAAATGTTCCACCTGTTACAAAAATTTTTGCACTTTCTACTTTATAATAATAATCATAGCAATTTAATACATATTCATATGATCGATTTTCATCATCATATTTTTGTTGAACACTATAAATTCCACCTTTAACATTTAATGTCCCTCTTTCAACATAAATAGAATGAACGTTACCAACAAATGTTCCATTTTCAATAGTACATGTTCCTAATACGTAATGTAAAGATATAGCGTAGCAATCATCAGATTCAGCTTTAAATGTACCATTACCTGTAATAGTTAAATTTCCATAATAGATAGACAATAAACTACATGCATTTTTGTCAGCAACTTCCCAAATATCCTTTGTATTTTTAATAGTTTTTCCATTCATATCAAGAGTAACATTAATATCTCTCTTTTCTTGATTATCATTAAAGCGAATTTCATTTTCAATATCTAAATCTTCATTTAAAATTATAGTATCTCCATCACGAGCCATGTCAAATGCTGATTGTAATGACTTATATTGAATTCCATCAATTTCTGCCACACCGTTTTCAGCAACGATATCACTATTCTTTGCATCAGATACTATTTGAGCTTCTGTTTTAACTTCAGTAACTGTTTTTGTTGCGCCGTTAACTTTGACTTCAACTGCATCGGATGCCTTTGAATAATCAACAACTTTAGCACCTTTGACTTCAGTAATTGTAACAGTACTATTTACAACATTTAAATTAATAACTTTTGCAGTATTTTCAGCTACAAAATGACCTTGCTCAATACGAACATATGCAGATACTCCATTTTCATGATATGATTCTGTATCTATAGCCTTAATATTAGTATAATTTGCAGCGCCATAATGATGTACTGTACTATTTTCTGCATTAACTTCTAGTGTTCCACCATTTGTTCTAATTACAACTTCTTTTTCGGCAGTTGTTGTGTAATTAACTGTTAATACTTTAGTATTATCGCCAATATCAAATCCTGTAGATGTTGTAATAGTTGTTCCTTCATAACTATCTTTTACATAAATACTAAATCCTTCAGTTGTATATTTAGTAATTTCTTTATCAGTTGATACAAATGCGAAGTAATCTTCTTTAGTACTGCCAAGTACTAATCCTTCTGGTGCTTTTACATTGTATTTTTCATCTAGTAAAACAATCCTTTCACCTGCTTTACCATTTGTATTATACACATAAATATAACCATCAGTAGTTGGTGTTAATTTTGTAACATCTAATCCACCTTCTTCTAGTGCTACTATCGCATCATGTGGTGTATTAAGTTTAGTACCACTTGTCTCCTCTGCTTGAAGAATATTGTTCATTTGAGTAGTTAAACTCAAATCATTTGATACTTTAGCCTTCTTAGTGAAGCTTGTGTATCCCACAACGGACACAACACTTAGTATTGCAATAATTGCAATTACTACTAAAAGTTCTACTAAAGTAAATCCTTTTTTTATTTGTTTTTTCATATCTAAAACCCCTTTCTTTGTATTTTTATTATACGATATATATATATATATGTCAAATTCAATTCTGGTTTTAAGCCTTTGTGATGGGATAAAATTAATATTTTTGCATAAAAAAGTATATTAAAATCAACAACTTATTATAATTGTATTTATTATAATTATTATTAAGAAAAAACTCCATTTGATATTGAAAGTGTCAAGATAAAATAAACCAGTTTGGTCAGGAAAAAATGAACCAATTGT
>CAVFNL010000041.1:0-79066 GCA_963623875.1 Parabacteroides distasonis
ACAATTGGTTCATTTTTTCCTGACCAAACTGGTTTATTTTATCTTGACACTTTCAATATTTTAAATGAGTTCTAAAACTATACTTATAATATAGACGTACGGATAAGTGTGTCTATCTCTATGTCAAACACGATTATTATAATTTGTTTATAATTTAAATATATTAACGGAGGCAAAAATGAAAGTTATTAAACGAAACGGAATTGAAGTAAATTATGATATTTCAAAAATTAATGTTGCTATTACAAAAGCAAATAACGAAACAAACGAACTAACTACTGACGAAGTTAGTGAAATTACATCTTTGGTAGATAAAGAGTGTAATAAATTTAAAAGAGCTTTAAATGTGGAAGAAATACAAGATGTTGTAGAAACCATTCTTATGAAAAAGAAAGCATATAAGACTGCTAAAACTTATATCACGTATAGATACCAACGCGCTCTTGCTAGAAAAGGAAATACAACTGATGCAAGAATTTTAAGCTTAATCAATTGTGAAAATGAAGAAGTTAAGCAAGAAAATTCTAACAAAAATCCTACAATTTTATCTGTTCAAAGAGATTATGTTGCAGGAGAAGTTTCTAAAGATTTAAGTAAAAGATATTTAGTGCCAGAACATATTATGCGACTTCACGAAGATGGTTCTATTCATATTCACGATTTAGATTACTATATGCAAGCAATGCATAATTGCGATTTAATCAACTTAGAAGATATGTTAGAAAATGGGACAGTAATTTCTGGAACAAAGATTGAACGTCCTCATTCTTTTTCTACTGCTTGCAATATTGCAACTCAAATTATTGCTCAAGTTGCATCAAGCCAATTTGGTGGACAATCTATTAATCTTGCACATCTTGCGCCATTCGTAGATATTTCTCGTAAGAAAATCAGAAATGAAGTAGAAGATGAGTTTAGAGAAAATGGTTTTGAATTAATCAACGAAAAAATCGAAAGAATTACAAATAAGAGATTGCTTCAAGAAATTAAGCGTGGTGTCCAAACTATTCAATATCAAATTATCACTTTAATGACCACGAATGGACAAGCTCCTTTTATTACTATTTTTATGTATTTAAAAGATGCAAAGAGTGAACAAGAAAAAGAAGATTTAGCATTAATTATTGAAGAAATGTTAAATCAAAGAATTAAAGGTGTTCAAAATAAAGACGGCGTATGGATTACACCAGCATTTCCTAAACTTATTTATGTTTTAGAAGATGATAATGTTAAAAAGAATAGTAAGTATTATTATTTAACAGAACTTGCTGCTAAATGTAGTGCAAAGAGAATGGTTCCAGACTATATTAGTGAGAAAAAAATGTTAGAACTTAAAGGACATGTTTTCTCATCTATGGGATGCGTTCTAGGTGATTCTGTAATTGATTATAAAATTGATGGAAAAAGATATGTTGAATCATTCAAAAGAGCTTGGGAAAGATTGTCTAAACTATATACAGTAGAGTTTCAAGATAACGGATGGGATAACTTTATTCGCACACCTAATGTATTAATTTATGACAATAATAAGCGTGCATACGTTGAACAAAAATGTATTATTAGAAATACGCAAGATAAATGGTATAAGATTAAACTTGAAGGCGGAAGAATAATTAACGTTACTGATAATCATCCATTTGAAACAGAAAATAGAGGCGTTGTTTTAGCCCGTGATTTAACCGTAAAAGATGTAATCTTAAAATCTACAGCAAGAGAAAAAGATTATTCAAATGTGACATTTAATGAAAATGCTTGGCTTGATGGCGTTCTATTATTTTCTTCCATTATTCAAGACAATTCAACAGTTGTTTCAATAGATGCAAATGCTAAAGAAGCTGTAGAGAAAATAGAGAAGAAATTAAAGCAAAAGAAGATTAAGTTTACTACAAAGTTTAAAAATAAAACAATTCTTGGAAAATTTTATGACATAAGAATTGAAAGCGAGAACTTTACTAAAAATAAAATAACTCTTTTTGAAAGTGCTAAAAAAGATGAAAGAATTATTCCTTCATATATTTGGAATTCATCTCTTGATACAAAGATGTCATTTGTTGCAGGCATCGTTGATTCTTTTGGAAAAATGAGCGAACAAACAATGAATAAAGTATCGCTTGCGTCGAATAGCAAAGAACTTATTCAATCTCTTTTAACATTATTACTTGAATGTGGTATAAACGCAGAAGTTGTAGAAGTTAAAGTAAAAGATATGCTTAAACTAAAACTTGAATTCTATGCAAATAGTGCTATTAAAGACTTGCTTGTGTTTGAATATAAGAAAGCATTTATTGATACCGATTTTGAAGGAATTGAAGCTAAGTCTTTATCAAGAGTTGTATCCATTATTCCATATGAAGAAAAACAATATAGTTATGATGTAACAACTGAATCAGAGCATTTTGCTGTTAACTCAATTTATTCTCATAATTGCCGTTCGTTCTTATCAGAATGGGGCGGTGATAAGAATAAATTTTGGGGAAGATTTAATAAAGGTGTTACAACAATTAATCTAGTTGATGTTGCTTGTTCTGCACTTGGCAAAAATTATAACAAAGATTTAGATTCATTCTTTAGAATATTAGACGATAGACTTGAAATATGCCACGAATCACTTCTTATAAGATATAAAAAGTTACTTGGCACTAAATCTAATGTTGCGCCTATTTTGTGGCAATATGGTGCAATTGCTCGTCTAAAAGAAGATGAGGTAATTGATTCACTTCTTGTTGGTGGCTATTCAACTATATCACTTGGTTATGCTGGACTATGGGAAACAGTATATGAACTTATTGGTGCAAAGTTAACTGAAGAACGTGGAAAAGAATTAGGTTTAAAAATTCTAAAATATATGAATGAAAAATGTGATAAATGGAATGAAGAACTTAATTTAGGGTATGGAATTTATGGTACACCTTTAGAGTCAACAACTTATAAGTTTGCTAAATGTTTACAAAATAAATTTGGAATTATTGAAGGCGTTACTGATAAGAACTATGTTACTAATTCGTATCACGTACATGTTACAGAACCAATTGACGCTTTCTCTAAATTAAAGTTAGAGTCCGAATTTCAATCTCTTTCAACTGGTGGCGCTATTTCTTATATAGAAGTTCCTAATATGCAAAATAATATTCCAGCTGTTCTTTCAGTTCTTGAGTTTATTTACGAAAATATTATGTATGCTGAAATCAATACAAAGAGTGATTATTGTCAAGAATGTGGTTTTAGCGGTGAAATTGAAATCAAAAATATAGATGGTAAAATGCGTTGGCATTGTCCTAATTGTGGAAATACTAATCACGATAAAATGAATACTGCTAGAAGAATTTGCGGATATATTGGAACAAATGATTCAAATCAAGGAAGATTATCAGAAATTGCTGAAAGAGTGCTTCATTTATAGATTAAGAAAGATAGAGAAATCTATCTTTTTATTTTTCACAAAATTTACAAAAGTCTCATTTTTCTAATGCTTTAAAACTATAATAATCGTGTAGTAAAAGCTTCACAATTATCATAGCTGTACGATTGTATACTTTAGTATATATCCTATTTCTATAACAATTGCGTAGCAAAACGATAAAAAAATGAGGAAAATTAAAAATGAAAAAGAAACCAACTATATATATTATAATTATTTTCTTGTGGCTCGTTTGTTCTGTTGCGATAGGCTATTTTACCGCACGAATTATACGGGGATTTGATTTAAGTAATATAGATACTAAAACAATGATTAAAATTGCTTTAATAGTAATTAATAGTGCATTATTATCTGTCATTTGGTTTGGTAGTGTTAAAGACTTAACTTTTTCTTTAAGTTATTTAATATTACATAAAAGAATTGCTAAAAAATATAAAGAAATAGACCAAACAGAATTATCAGGCATTGAACCTAGAGTATTATTACTATATTGCACTTGTAATGATTTTAATCCTAATGCACTAGAAAAATGTATGAAACAACATTATAAGAATTTTAAGACAATCATATTAGATGATAGTTCAAAAGAAGAATATCTAAAAAAGATTGATGAATTTAAAGAAGTTCATAGTGATGTAGAAGTAATAAGAAGAACAGATAAAACCGGCTTTAAAGCTGGAAACTTAAATAATTGTCTAAAAAATAGAAATGATTATGACTATTTTGTAGTTCTTGATAGTGATGAAGTTATTCCAAGTAATTTTATTACTCATACTCTTAAATATTTTGCTTATAATAAGAATTGTGGCGCAGTTCAAGCTAAACATAGTGCTTCTAAAGGAAACAACGCTTTCTCTTATTTAATGGGTTTAGGCATTAGAAGTAATGGTGAATCCTGTCAAGTTATTAAAAACTTTTACGGTGCTAATGCGTTAATTGGACACGGAATGATTATTAGTAAAGAATGCTATGATAAAACTGGTGGCTTCCCGTTAGTTGTTGCTGAAGATATATCATTTGCTGTTGATATTAAAAATGCAGGATTTGATATAATGTATACAAATACTATTGAATGCTTTGAAGAGTTTCCAGTTGATTATGTATCTTTAAAGAAGAGACAATCAAAATGGACACAAGGCAATCTTGAATATATGAAAAAATATAATAAAGAAATAGATACAAGCAAAATGACTTGGTATGAAAAGTTAGACATTAAGTTATCACATTATAGTCTTCCTATTGTTCCACTTCTTAGTTTTTGGCTATTATTTTGCACAATAACATTGGGATTTTTAGGATACCGCATTATTAATTATTCACTTGCTATATATTTATTAAGTTTTGTGTTTTTGTTCTCGTCATTTATACCAGATATGTTCGTTTATAAGAGAACAAAGAAAATATTCTGTTTAATACCTTATATTATAGTAAATATTGTTACATATGTATCACTCGTTCCTATGATGCTAAGGACAATCATTTTAAGTATGTTTGGAAAGAAAGCAAAGTTTATTGTAACACCTAAAGAGTATACTAAATTCAACATTTTTGAATCATTAAAATATTCTTATGACTCATTATTGTTTGGAATAGTTTTAATAGTGTTAACATATTTTGCTTGTGGAAATATAATTCCTACCATATTTATTACAGTGTCTTGCTTATTATCTCCATTTGTAATATTGTTATCAAATGTTAAAACTAATAAAATGACTGCAGCAATTTAAGAAGATAGAGCAATCTATCTTTTTATTTTACTAAAAACGAATGAAAACTATAATTAATGCATAACTTTGTTGCATATTAATCATAGTCGTACGAGTGTATGTGAAGCACACACCACACTTCTATAATAAATGCGCAACTTAGCTTGCAACAATATTAATTAAAAAAGGAGATTATAAATGAAATATTGTTATAAATGTGGAATGCAATTAAAAGATGACGAAAAGTTTTGTCCTAATTGTGGAGCAAAATGCAAAACAGATGAAGACAGTAGAACAACAGTTTCAAGTGCAGATGTTGTAGATATTGATACTAATGCAGATGTCTCTCAAAAATCTAAACTTATTGTACTACTATTATGGTTCTTCTTAGGTGGATTTGGTATTCATAATTTCTATATTGGAGACACTAATCGAGCTATTAAAGAATTAATCTGTACATTATTAGCATTTTTAATTGTACCAGCAATCATATTCTTTGTTTTATGGCTTCAAGACTTATTAAGATTATTAAATGATAAGTGCTTAGACGAAGAAGGAAGAGTAATTTCGTCTTGGAAGATAAATTAGATGTAGAAATACATCTTTTTTATTTTTTAAATAAATATTGAAAAATGTTTATTTACTCTTATTGAAAAACTATAACATATACAGCGGGAAACGCTGCATAATCAATAAGGAGGATTATATGAATATAGCAAATATTAAATACAATGATGTTGCTAATGGAGAAGGTATAAGAATAAGTATCTTTGTATCTGGCTGTACTCATCATTGCCTTGGATGCTTTAATCAAGTTGCTTGGGACTTTAATTATGGATATTTATTTAATGAATCAGTTGAAGAAAAGATATTTGATTCAGTGAAACCAGATTATATTAAAGGAATATCGCTTCTTGGAGGAGAGCCATTTGAAAAAGTGAACCAAAAAGAACTAGTAAAATTCTTAAAAAGATTCAAAGAAAGATTTCCTAATAAAACAGTTTGGTGTTGGACAGGTTATCTATATAACGAGCTTATTGATAAAGAATCGTCCATTTATTCAAATGAATGCATAGAAATGTTAAAAATGATTGATGTATTAGTTGACGGAGAATTTATGCAAGAATTAAAAGATATATCTTTAAAATTTAGAGGTTCAAAAAATCAAAGAATTATTGATGTAAAGAAAAGTTTAAAAGAAAATAAAATATTAAGATATTATGAAGGAGAATAGAATATGCAAAAAGTAGAAATTTTAGATTGGACAATGAAAGACCCTCTTAACTGTATCGGGTATTGTGCTGGCATTTGTTGGAATAGTAACACAAGTGTATCCGAAAAGAATGTTAAAAGAGCTTTAAAATGTATTAGCGATGTACATGGTCGTGTTGCCGAATTACCAGATGTATATGTTGTTTTAGATGGCTTTAGTGCTAAATGCATTAGAGAATTATATACACATATCGGCGGTGGCCCTACAAGACTTCAAGCATCAACTAGATATATTGATTATTCTAAAGGCTTTGATGTTATTATGCCTCATACAGTAGAAAACAATGAAGAAGCAAAAGCAGTATGGAGTGATACTTGTAAGAATGTAGCAGATGCTATGAATAAATTAAAAAATTTAGGAATTCCTACAGAAGATTTAACTAATTTACTTCCACTTGCCTATTCAACAAAAATGGTGTGGAAGGTCAATTTAAGAACATTATTAAACTTTATGAATATGAGATTATGTAGTAGAGCTTATTGGGAAATCAGAGAACTATCTCAAATACTTAGAAAGAAATTATCAGAATATTCTGAAGAATGGAATAAATTAACTAAAATGTTTGTACCTAAATGTGTACAATTAGGATATTGTCAAGAATCTGATTCTTGTGGTTTAATACCTAAGAAAAATATTAAAAGGAGTGATATATAATGAAATTTATAAAGAAAATTGCATTGATTATTTTAATCGTTGTTGTAATTGCTTATTTCTCTAGCGGTGGAACATTTAGCGTTTCATCGTTACAAGCAAATCTAAAACATGCTTGGAAAGAAGTTTTATCTTGGATTAAACAAATTATTGAACTATTTGAAGGAATAAGTAGCGCTGCAAAAGGTAATTAAGAGGTCTTTAAGACCTCTTTTTAAATGTGTTAAAACTATAATTAATGTGTAGTAAACAATATTTTTTAGAAAAGGGGCTAAAAAGAATGGACGAATCTGTTTAATATGATAATAATTCTAAAACGAAAGTGAACACTCTGGTCGGGACGATTCAGAACCATTTGAAGAGACGGAAGGAAGTTTTAGTTCTATTAAAATAAAATGTTCAAACTGTGGCGAATTAAATGACGAGAACGCTTGTTATTGTAAGGACTGTGGTGAAGAATTATAGAAAAATGCAAGAGTGGAAAATCACTCTTTTTTCTTTTTATATAGTCCATTTTTTAAAATGGGTTTTCTTCTGAAAATTATTTCAAAAACTATAATATTTGTGCGATAAAAATCGCACAAACATCATAGTCGTACGAATGTATATAAATATGCATTCTACTCCTATAACATATATGAAAAATATATAGAAAATTAATAGAAAGAAGAAAAGAAATGATAGAATTTAAACAAGAAAAAGTAGTTAAAAATATAAATAAAAAAACTGGTGATTCAACCGGCATGCGTGAAGCAAAATTAAACCCTAATGATGAATGTTATACATCAATGCAAGATATTATAGATGAACTACATCATTATAAAGACAAATTTGCAGGAAAAAGAATTGTTTGTCCTTGTGATTGGGATATTTTAGATGATGAAGAAGTTTATAGTATCCGTATTGATTATGCTGAAGGCGAAGAACACGGACATATAAACCCTAAACCAGAAATCACTTTATTTGATTTAGATAATTCACAAAAGAAAATTCCAATGGATGAAGTTGAAGAATTTATTAGAAAAAGGATTAAATGTAATTTTATTAGAGCGTTTACAAATAATGCAAAGAATTGGAAAATTAAATCAATTACCGCAAGTGGCTATAATCCAGAAACTGGCAAAGGCATCTCTTTTGAAGATGTAGATTATTCTAAGTATGACATAGTTGTAACGAATCCACCTTTTAGTTTATATAAACAATTTCTAAACAAAGTTATGACAAGCGGAATTGATTGTATTTTAATTGCACCTCTTATTAATAGAGCAAACCCACTTGAAGGCGAATATATTCAAGATAACAAATTATTTTTAGGATATAATAGGGACAAATCTTTAAACTTTATTAATCCTACAAAAGAAAATGAATATAAAACTAAAAATGTAGCCGTTGACTGGATTACAACATTTAGAGACGCACAAGACGAGCTAGATAATGGTAAACCTTTTACAACTGGCGTTAAATATGAATTATATAAAGATGAATATCCTATCATGGACTTAATGTGTATGAAAGACGGGGCACATCCTATTAAAGTTAATGTTAATACAATTCCAGATGATTATTATGGTTGGATGTTTGGCCCTATTTCATTACTTGATAAAGCAATAAGATATAATGAATATGAATTTTATATTACAAACCTACAAGGCTATTTTAATAAAAAATATCCGGAATTAAACCCTATGACAAATAATTTTGCTAACACACTTTACAAAGCAAAAGGCGAAACTAAAAATGGATTTCACGGACTATTATTTAGAAGAAAGAAGGAAGCTTAATTATGCAATTAATTGTAAAAGAAATAATTAATATGATTGATTCCAAAAGACTTCATTATGACCAAACAACACAAAGAAACTTTGTTTATAATGATATTAAAGTTGATAGCCCTGTTGGAAAAATATCTAAAGCAGGGAAAGTTGTTAGAGCAATTTTAAAAGATAATATTCAACTTCCAGCTGTATATTTTTGGCTTAATGATGACGGAACATATAATATTCACGATGGAAAACAAAGAATATTAAGCTTATATTATGCATTAAAAAATGATGATTCAATCCATATTATTACAAACATTGATGGAAAAGATATTGATTGTAATGCTTTATCAGATGCCGAAAAAGAAACTCTTTTAAAATATACGTTTGATGTTGTGGTTAAAAAAGGTAGTAAAAAAGAAGAAGAAAAATCATTTTATGAAATTAATACAAATTCTCTTAATTTAACCGATTATGAATGCATTCGTGGTATGTTTTATGGAAATTGGCTTACTGGTTTTGAAGAATATATTTCAAATTCAGTAAACACCTTTAGTGGCGTAGAAAAAATCGGACGTGGTGAAAAAGCAATTGAATTTCTTGCACTATGTGCTAACTGTCTTGAAGAAAATAAAGACGTTACAAGACTTAGAATACAAGATTATTTAAGTGAAAGTATAAATGGTGTTCAAAGAAGAGAATTAGCATTTAATCCCGATGACTATTATTTAAATGATATTTTAAACCTATATTCTCAAATATATGGTGTATTTCCGAAAATTAAGTCTAAAACTTTACTTCTAATCTCTAAACATATAGTTAATGGAGTAAATAACAAAGATTTAAATTGGAATGTACAAAAAGTTGTTGATTATTATAAAGAAATTAGAAAAAGTGCTAATGATGTTCAATCTTGGGATTTTGATATTCATAAAAGAGCAATCGAAGCACTTATGAAAAAAGATATAAAGTTAGATGGAATGCGCTTCTTTGACAAAACTATCAAAAACACTTTATATAGACAAAATCAACAATGTGCTCACGAAGGATGTATAGAAACATCATTTGATAAATTGGAAGTTGACCATATTTTTGCTTGGTCAAAGGGCGGAAGAACCGATATATCAAACGCTCAATTATTATGCAAGTCTCATAATAGCCAAAAATGCGATAGTGATGATGAAAATGAATAACGAAAGTGAGTGATTTGAATTGCCTTACATTTATATTATGACCAACCCTGCATATCAAGGTTATGTCAAACTAGGTATTACATCAAAAGATATAGAAGCAAAAAGAAAAGAATTGTCGAATCAGGCTGGCGTTATGTTTGACTTTGAAGTGTATGCGGTGTATGAAACCCGTGGCGAGCTACAAGAAAAGAATTTTTGCAAAATCATTGATAAAATAAATCCTACACTTCGAGAAACTACTAAAAGAGGCTTTTATAAAATGGAGCCAGAAGAAGCTTATAATTTTTTAATGGCTATTGCTGAAATCGCAGGAGATACTGATAAAGTTATAAAACTTGCAAAAAATGAAACAGCAAACATTTTTAAAGATTCAAAAGTAAAAAAAGAACATTTTTTATTTACAAAAGCACAAATTGAAATCGGAAGTTACATATCATTTGTTCAAAATGAATATATTAAAGCCAAAGTTATTGATGATAAGCATATCGAATATAACGGCAAAAAAACTACAGTTTCTGAATTAGCGAGAATTTTACTTAATTCAAAGTATCCGGTTCAAGGGACGCTATTTTTTACATATGAAAATGAAACTCTTAATGATAGAAGAGAAAGATTAGAATCTTTAGGACAATATAAATAAATTAAATGAAATATTTAATTAGAACTTACAAAAGTAGGTTCTTTTTTATTAGGAAAAATGTACAAATATTATAAAAACTATAATAATTAAGATATTTATTTTTAAAATTAGGAGGTATTTATGTTAGTTATATTTTTAATATTAACCGGAGTTGCTGCATGTTCGTTTACACCAGTAATGCTTGCAACGGCATTAGATGAAGAAATGAATAGAGAAAATCCAAATGTTAAATAATAGAAGATGAGTTAATCATCTTTTTTATTTTATCTATCATACATTAGAAAACTATTACATACTTTTCTTAACATTTTTTGTCTACGCAATCATATGGCAAGAAAACTATATAATAATTGCTTTAAATTTTGATTATATAGAGGAGGAAATTATGAAAATTAAAGTTAATCAAATTCAAAGAAACGAGCTTCAACTTCAAGTCCAAACAAAGTATAGAACCTTAATTCAAAAGGATAAAACTAAGTTTGATAGAAATAGAAGTAAACGTGAAACTTTGAAAGAAGTTAAAAATTACAATTAATTATAAGAAAATTATTGAGGAGGAAAATGATATATGCCAAACTGGTGTAATAATAAAAGTGTAATTTTATCTTATGAAAAAGGTAACAAAAATCTTAAGAAAGTATATGATGTAATCGACAGTATCGTCAAAGATATTAACGATAAAAAGTGTAACAACTGGGGAACATATGAATTATATGCTCGTCTTACTGATTTATCAGAAGAAGAAATTCTAAATGGTACTCATAATTGTGGATACATTAGAGGTTATGTTGATGATGTTGAGTTCGATGCCGAAGATGAGGTAATCACTCTTTTCTGGCAATCTGCTTGGAGTCCTATGATTGAAGGCCTAGATTATATTCTAAAGCCTTACGGTTTATATGCATATACTATTGCCGAAGAGCCAGGTGAAGGTATTTATGTAAATACTGATGAAACTGGTAAGTATCTTCAAGATAGATATGTGTTTGATGCATATGATGAAGATAGTGAGAACTGGATAACTGAGTATTTCGATAACGAACGTGAAGCAATTGATTATGTTCGTGATTATTTAGAATTTACTCACAACTTTAACAATTATGCTGAAGCGTCTGTCGCTGTTCAAAAATATAATGAAAAACATAAGGATGGTGATTCATATATAACTTTTGAAGAATTTTGCCACGAATAAAGAAAGAGAGATTTTCTCTCTTTTTTGTTTTGCAAGAAAAACTTTTTTACACTCTAAAAACTATATAAAAGTTGTCAAAAAAATATTTATAAATAGGAGGAAATTGACATGCCTAATTGGGTAAAAAATAAAATTATAGTTGGTAATAGTAAATATGGTAAGGAACTTATTGATAAGTACGTCGCTTTAAATGAGGAAACTGATAAAGTTGAATTTGATTTTAATAAGGTTGTTAAAATGCCTGAAGAGTTAAAAATCGAATATTCATCAAGAAGTGATAAAGCTTTACGTTTATATGTAGCATATATCAATCCTTCAGTAACAAATTATGGAAAAAAGGAAGATAAAATTAGTGAAAAAGATTTTACTGATTTAATGTGCTTATTAAAAGAAAAAGCAATCACTTTTTCATCTACTCCATCATTTGGCTTGGAATCAAGCGAAATATATACATTAATTGATGAAAATTCTGAAGTTGATTTATTGAAACTTGGTAAACAGCTAGTTCTAAATATTCAAAAGTATGGCGTTTTAAATTGGTACGATTGGTCGATTAATAACTGGGGTACTAAGTGGAATGCCGATAACTTTATGTCACTTGATGATGATAAAGTATTGACGTTTGAAACAGCTTGGGACCCTGCTGTTCCAGTGGTTGTCGAAATGTCTAAGCAAAATCCAAATATCAGGTTTGCATTTTTGTATGCAGACGAAGCCATTGGTGAGCATGTTGGATTTATACTTATGAAATCTGGTCAAATTGATTACAAAGGAACATTTAAAGATTATTCAGTTGACGCTTTTGAGTTAGCCTTTGACCTATGGGATTGTGCTGATTGTTATGAGTACAGCGAAGTAGAAGGGACATATGTTTACAAAGAATAATTACCAAAAGAAGAGAGATTAATTTCTCTCTTTTTCTTTTTGTCCTGTAAAGTCACCCCACATCGATTTATACGAAAACTATATATAAATCGTTAAATAATTTTATAAAAATAACATTTCAATATGTTGTTTTTGTATACAAATAGGAGGAAATTATATGAGATTATTTACAGTTAAATATATTGGCTATAGCGACTATGGATGTGAAACATCAACTTTAAAAGCTAAAGATGAGAGTGAAAGTTTCTTTGATATTGAAGAAGCAAGAGAGTGTTTAAAGTACAATTTTGCAAGAGCTTTAGAAGAAGATTCTGAAATAATTCACGAATATTACGGAGATGGTGAATCTGCTACTATCAAATATAAAGATGGTTCTTGTGCAAAATTAAAAATTGAAAGTACTGTAATTCCAGCACCTAAAACTTACGCAGATATGCTTAAATTAGTTGATTCAGAAGATTTCATTTTTGCAAAAGCAGAAATTGCTTATCAAATGGGAAACTATTTAGACAAAAAAATTAGTGATGATGACTTTGAACGTCTTTGCGACTATCTTTATAAAGTTCGTTTAGAAGATGAATCTAAAGCTGGCACTGAAAGTTATGTTGATGCTCTTAACGATTATATGAATGATGATAATAAATACACACCAGCTGATATTTATAACGGCGTATCTTATCAAGAATTTCTTGATAAAGTTTCATTTTACTATTAATAAACAAGGAGGCTAAATGAGATATAGCGCACCAAAATTATTACATAGTAAGGTGTATATGCCTAAATTCATATTAAGCAAAACGTTGTATTTAGAAGGAATTATAAGCGAATATGATAACACTTTACATTTCTTCTCTAAATATAATGATGAAAGCGACATTAAACATTATATGTCAAAAGAAAAAATGACAAAAGCTTTAAAGTCTATTCAAAAGAATAAAACTAATCCTTTTGAAGTGGAAGTTATGTATGATAATAAAAAAAGAGATTATATCATAACTAAATATGTTGTCAGAGTTTCTTATGATGATACTAGAGATGTTAGTTTTGTTATCGTTCCAGTTCTTGATAGATATTCTAAAAAATTTAGAGGCAGAATTAAGACTGCTTGGTTAAACGATAAGGAAGATGTTCATTCTACTTTAAATGTATCTAAATATGCTAAAAGTTTAAATATTTACAAATATGTAAGTTATTAACAAGAAGGAAAATGTATGAGATATAGCGATATTAGAGAGATTATTAGTGACGTTGTTAAAAACGATATAAGAGCATGTAGAAGATTACCTATTGCTACTTGTATGGTCTATTCACTTGATAAATATTTTGAAAGGCAAGCCGATGATGAAACTTTCAATGCGTTTTGTGAGTTTGCAGATGGATGCAGTAACTATTGTGGTGGGAATTATTATGCTTTGACTGATGCTATTTGTAAACTAGTTTTCGAGGATAAAGAAATCACACTTGATGATATTTTCGACCCTAAAGAAGAAACGTTTGATTTAGCAATTGACAAATATTATGAGAGATTAGAAGAGTTAACATTATATTACTAAAAAAATAAAGAGAGATTAATTTTTCTCTTTTTCTTTTTGCTTTAAAATTAATGATGTGGTATATTAAAACTATATATATTTTGTAATAAATTTTAATACGATACTTTTAGTGTCGTTTTATATATAATAAATAGGAGGAATTAATATGAAAATTATAAAAAATTTATTAATATTTGGTTTAGGTTTTGGATGTGCTATTGCTTGGAAGAGTGGCTATTTAGACGGAGTTACAAAAATGGGTTCTGAATTAATCTCTAAAATTGCCAACAAAAACAATGACGTTGAATCTAATACCAGCAACACTGAATCTTCACCCGAAGAATCAAACTCCAATAGTTCGAATTCTAGTGACACAAGTTCTAGCAATTCTAGCACTGATGCAACATATGATTATACACTTATTAGAGTAGTAGTCGAACCTCATTGGTATGATGATAGTTTCAGCATCAACAAGCAAAGATATTATTCTGAAAACTCAATAAAGGGTACATACAAAATGACAATGAGTGATTTAAAAAATTATACGATTGATTATAGAGAATACCCAACAGAGGACTCTCAATATTATAACTTTGTAGATTTAGGCTACACTTTCGAAGGATATGGCTTAGACGGTAATTATTATTCTTTAATAAATATTCCAGAGCAAAGCGTTGTAACAGACCACTCTAAAGCTACTATATTTTATCATGTGTATGTCACAAATCAAAACCTTAAATGGTATAACAACTTATCATAAAGCAAATATAAATTAAAGACTTGTTAATTCAAGTCTTTTTCTTTTTTATACAAATAAAAAAAGTCCGAATTTAATCAGACCTTTGCATTGACAAAATGGCAGGGGCGGAAGGAATCGAACCCTCATCAAAAGTTTTGGAGACTCGTATGTTGCCATTGCACCACGCCCCTATTAGAGTATTGTTAACTTGAAAACAATACGCTCAAGTGGTAAAATTATTATATTCTTTAATGACGGTTTTTTCAACATAAAAATTAAAGAAAATAAATGATTTATTGTCTACATTTTGGGTTAATTATCTTATAGTAGTTAACTGGTTAGTTCGGAATTGTTAAAATTTTGCTTGTAAAGTTCGAATGAAATTCCGATTGAGATTTTTCAACCCTCAAAAAATGCCTTACCTAAAGGATTTTTTTAAGCCAATCAATCATATTTGGAGACCCGCGTGCTACCATTGACACCATGCCCCTATGTTTTCAACAAAATTAATATATCATAGATATGAAACATTTTCAAGATTTAAAAAATTAAATATTCAATAAAAGAACTATAATTTTGTACATTTAATTTGAATTAGTATATATTTTTTACAAATAAGAAAATATATGATATTCTATAATTAAGAGGTGATTACAATGGATGCAGCATTAAGTATTTTACCGTGGATAACGACAGTAATTTTTGCGGTATGTTTTATAATTTGTATTGTAATGGGATTGTTAAGAGGTTTTAGAAAAAGTTTAATATTATTTATATTAACTTTGCTTTCATTAATAATTTCTTATGTGATATATCTACTTGTCTTGAGAAAATCAATTTTTGATAAGTTAATTATTGACACATTTTGGGACCAAATTAAAAAAATAGTAGGCACATCTTCTAAGCCATCTAGACTATCTGAAGTTTTATCTTTAATGATAAAGAAAAATATGAGTGAAGAAGTTCAAGTAAACTATTCATATTTTGAAAATGTTGTAGAAGCATTAGTTAATTCCATTTTAGGCTTGTTTTATATGACATTAACATTCTTGGTTTGGATTCTAACTTATATACTATTATACTTTGTAGTATATTTACCTTTTTTCCGTGAAGGAAAATATAAGAAAAAACTTAAAAAGAAATGTGAAAATGAATCTGACATAGAAGATATTAGAGATGAAAATGAAAATGCCGATGAAGATAATAAAAAGAATAAAGTATATAAAAGAAGAAGACTTTTAGGTGGTTTGGTTGGTAGTATCAAAGGAATATTAATGGGAGTAATTTTAACGTCTTTCTTTGTTACAATGTTTTATATAGCATCGAATAACAAAACATATAAAATTAAAGATGATGATCAAATTGTTGTTCAATATGGTGAGAAAGAGAAAGATTTAGCAGAAGTATTTGAATATTTATATGAATATGATAGAACAGGTGTAAATTTAGCACTAAATAGAATGGTAATTGATGGACAGCCTATAGGTGCTTATATCCCATCACTATTTTGTAATGGTAAAATCGTAATAAAAGAAGATAATATAAATACAAAAATATATCCTATTAAAGAATTGTCAAATATGATGGGGATATTTGAAGAAGGTATTATGCTTTTAAATGATTATGGTATTACTAGCGCAACAAGCGATGAAAAAACATTTACAAAACTTAAAACACAAATTTCAACTAATGATGAATTTGTTGATGCATTGTATGAATATATAACATCAATACCATTAAAAACACCACTTTTTAAAACTTTAGGTAAAATAATTTCGCTTCATTTCTATGACATAATTGATAATGCAGGACATTCTAACAAATATCTAGATTGTATTTTTAGAGGAGACCATGCGATTACTATAAATGATATTGTAAATAAGAACGATATTAAGGTTGTCCTTAATATTGCATCTAAAGGAATTAATGCATACGATAATTATAAAGACACAAAAGATATTAAAGAAATGCTTATAAATCAAACACAAGTGGTAAAATCAATCGTTAATGAGACACTAAATTTACACGTCTTTGAAAATGATTCTGATACAGTAAATGGACTTGTAGGTGATTTGCTTGAAATCGTGTGCGAAAATGTAAAAACTTTAAAAGGTATATCGTTTGATGGAATTAAGTTTGTAGGAAAGTCAAATATCTTTAGTGAATTTACGAATACAGTATTTAAATTCTTAAATATAAGTCTTGTTGAATATTGTGATACGAATTTAGTATTTAATTATAAAAATATTAATTCTATTTTCAATGCCGAAGAAGATGAAACATCCGTATTTGATGATATTAAACAGTCTGAAATTTTAAGACGTATATCATCTTGTGTTCTTGAAAATAGCAATGTTGGGAATGGGAAGTTATATGTTCCATCAAGTTGTAAGGATGAGGATGGATATATTAAATCGGATGAATTTGTTCAATTCTTTACATCAATTCAAAAAGTTATTGAATCGACAACATTCTCAAAAGACAAAGTATATTTATCGGATTTAGCATCTGATATCGTACCAGAAATTATTGATTCAATATCTAGTAATAAAGAGATGCCTACATATGTAACATCATCAAAAGTGTTATCATCAATCGCATCTAACTATATATATGATACTATTAAAGATACAGTCACTATACCTGATGAATTAGTGCTAACAGATGACGTAAGAGAACAAAATATTGATGCATGGGTTGGAAATGATGGAGAATTATATCATTTGTTAAATGCGGCTATTTCATATGATGTTGGAAATATTATTACAAAGGGTGCTGAAGTAAATATAAATGATTTCCTTGATTCAAGCAAAATGGAGAATGCATTAAATTCTAAAATAATTTATTATACAGTTTCAAAAGAAATTATTGATGCACAAAAAACAAATTCTCAAATTTCTATTCCACAAAATGCCTACGATGGAGAGCAAATTAGCAAAGAAGAAATTGTAAGTGTAATTGCGGCAGTAGAAGAGTTAGAGAAAAATATGGATAATAAAGATTTAGATGCACTAGATCAAAATGTTATCCTTACATCAAGTATAGATACTAATATAATATTAAAATCTAATATAATATGGTATTCAGTATCTAAATCATTTATAGATTCCGGAGTTAAAACGCCTAATATAGCTTATGTGGATACAACTAGTGAAGAGAAATTCATTACGAAAGATGAAATTGATAATACAATAGAGGCATTAAAGAATTTAAGCCAAACAAATTTAGAAGAAATTGAAATTAATAGCAATGTATTCTTAACATTATCAGCTGAGGATTCTAAGATGAATACGATTTTAAAATCATATACTGCTTGGTATGAAATATCTACAAGATTCATTTCATGCATAAGTGAAGTTCCTCAAGATGTCAAAACTGATATATTAGATCAAATATTTATTACAAAAGATGAAATAATAAATACTACAAAAGCATTAAAAGAATTTAATATCACTCAAATAGAAAACTATAGTATTAATGAAGAAAAGCTACTTCAAACTACAGATTATGATACGATACTTAAATCTCACATTATTTGGTTTAAAGCAACCAAAGAGGTTATTTCTTCAAATGAATTTATAATTCTAGATTCCGCACTTGATTTATCAATTGGAGATGTGTACATGAAATATAGTGAGATTTATAACATACTTACAATTAGTAGTAAATTTGGTGTTACAACATTTGAGATGACATCATTCTCGCCTGTTGAGATTAAAGAAAAAAATCTAGAAAATACTATAGCTGAAACTATAACATTAAGAGCTACATTAACAGATATTATGTTATATAAAAATCATGATGGTATAATTTATAGTGAATTATATATTACATCAAATAATACAGTGTATGAGAGCACAGATTTAAGATATGTTTATACTAAACTTGAAACTCTTAATATCATTTTAGGTTTAAGTGTGCTAGGAATTGAAAATTACAATAGCCGTTTGAACTATACCGTTGGGGATATAAAAGCATTAAGTGAAGCTGATAAAAATACAGCTTTAACATCAAATACATTATATTTATATACTTCGAACTTATTTGCAAGCTATGAGGCATCGCATCCGGATTATTTCGAAACATGCAAAGTGTTAAATGGAAGCCTTGTGGTTGTTGATAACTATAACGTATTGATTAAGAGTAAGCTTTTAGAAATCTTAAATAGTTAATTAAAAGGCATTCTGGTTTTGCTAGAATGCTTTTTAAATGCCTATAAAAATAAAAAAACTCACAAAAAGTGAGTGTTATGTACTATATTACTTGGGGCGTACGACAGGAATCGAACCTGCGCATGTTGGTGCCACAAACCAATGTGTTAACCACTTCACCACGTACGCCATATCAAGCAATTTAGATTATATATGAAAAATTATGATTTGTAAAGTCATATTTTAAAGAAAATAATTTCTTGAATAAAGTTTTTTTATGTAGTATTATTATATTGATTTTTTGTGAAAGGAAATTTATTGAAATGTGGAAAAAAATAACTTATTATGCTTTAATGATAATATTTGGTTTTTTATTTATGACAATGGTTACATTTAGTGTAACAACTAATACAGAAACAAAATTTATTAAAAAGAGTATAAATAGTGGAGATTATACAAATGCATTAAAGGTATATGCATCTTATTCAAATACTAATGCTATATACCAAAAATCAGCAGATAGTGATTCTAACTGTACTGTAAGAGTGTTTGAACTTGCTTATAGAAATGTTGATTCACCAAAATCAGATAAATATAATTATCTTGATATAGAATATGGAATCGCTCTTGAGAAATCAAGCCTTAATACATCAAATCCAAAGGCTGATGCGATGGGGGATGTATACAACAAAACAGGGTATGTTGTATATAATTCTAAAGGAGAATCATTTACTGTTTTTGGAAATGGGTATATTAATGGTAATGTCACTAAAAAAGAAAACGCTTATGTAGTTCATGATGAAAATGGTGATACTACGTATATTGATGGAGAAAAGGTTGTAGAATATGGAACTATTGATCTAGTAAATCAATATATAGAAGATATTTATATGTTCTATGTACCATATGAACTTTTAGTTCAATATAGTGGATTTGAAAGTAATGATATTGCAAAAATTGAAATAAGAGATCGTGATGGTAATGTATATACTACCCTAAATTTCGATTCTGTTTTATCTTATGATTCAGCATATTTAACTAAATTAAATGAAATGGTTAAAGTATATAATGTGGCAATTGATGCAGATAATTATGATGAATATAATGCAATGTATGACACATGGCTTAGTGAATATAAGGCTATGGATGGAGCTAATACATACCTTACATCAGATGATTATGTAAACTGGCTACTATGGTTTAAAATTATTATTTCGCTTGTATTATATATAATTTTTGTTTTAGTCATCGGTGATATTTTAGTCGGAAAAAGAAGAATTATTATTATGTTCCAAAGCCTTGGAAAGAAAAATAATGGTGGCTCATTTACTAATAACACACCAATTAAGAAAAGTAGTGATGCGCCAGACTTAATGGATAATGTTAAAAAAGGGGATAAAAAGTAATGAAAAATATTAGAAAAGCAGTTATTCCAGCCGCTGGTTATGGAACAAGATTTTTGCCTGTTACAAAAGCAGTCGCAAAAGAAATGTTACCAATTATTGACACCCCAACAATAGAATTTATTGTTCGTGAAGCAATGGAATCAGGAATTGAAGACATACTAATTGTTGTCTCTTCAAACAAAAATGCAATAATGGATTATTTTGATAACAATTTTGAACTTGAAAGTCAATTAAGATCAAAAGGTAAAACAAAAGAATTAGAACAAATCTTAGAATTACCTAATAAAATAAATATTCATTTTATTCGTCAACATGAACAACTAGGACTTGGACATGCAGTACTTACAGCTAAAACTTTTATTGGTGATGAGCCTTTTGCGGTATTGCTAGGTGATGATGTTTATGTTGGTAATAAGAAGCCTGCATTAAAACAACTTATTGATGCGTACGATAAAACTGCATCATCAATTCTTGGAACACTTGAGGTATCAGATGAAGATGTTTCAAAATATGGTATATGTGATCCTAAGGAAGTAGTAGAAAAAGGACTTTCAAAACTTAAAGGTGTTGTTGAAAAACCAAAACTTGAAAATGCACCTTCACATTCCGCAATAGGTGGAAGATATATTTTAGATCCTGCAATATTTAAATATCTTGAGACTCAAACAAGAGGAGCAGGAAATGAAATTCAACTTACAGACGCAATTTTAAGAATGATGGATGAAAAAGATGTATATTCATTAGACATTGACGGAAGAAGATATGATATAGGTTCTAAAATAGGATTTATTGAAGCTACAATTGACTTTGCTTTAAAACGTGATGATTTAAAAGATAAAGTATATTCGCTTCTTATAGATAAAATAAAATAATCGCTTATAAAAGCGATTTTTTTATTATATTTATTAAAGTATCAATGCCCTTTGGTATATCTATGATATTTATACCTGAATAACCTATAATTATTCTATTATCTTTTAATTCATTCATAAAATAATCTTCCATTAAAGAAATATCTATTTTTTCTTTTTTGGCTAATTGTTTGAATTTTGTTTTATCAAAATCATTGATACTTATAATTAATGATAAATATGAGTTCAGGTAATCTATTTTTATGAATTGATAATCTTCTAATAGGCTTATAATTAATTCCCTTTTTTGCTTATATAAGTTTTTATTCTTGTTTATATTTCTCGAATAAGATCCACTACTTATAAATTCTTTTAATATTAATTGATCAAGGGTTGATACAGTTGAAGAATAGAAGGAGTATTTTTCTTTGTATTTATATAAAAGTTTATTAGGTAATATCATATATGCAATTCTAAATGAAGGACTTAAAGACCTAGAATATGTTTGAAGTATGATTGTATTTTCTTTTGCTAAATCGTATAAAGATAATGATGTGTTAGATAAATATTTAAATTCTCCATCAAAATCATCTTCAATGATGTATCTATCATTCAAAGCCCATGCGGCAATCTCCGTCTTTCGCTTCATGCTCATTTTTATACCTGTAGGAAATTGGTTTGATGGGGTTATATATATTATATCACTTTTGCATTTTGATATTTCAAAACCTTCAGTATCTAATGGTATAAGTTCGACATTTTTGTTGTTGTTTTTTAAAATTTTTAAAATCTTATCATATCCAGGATTTTCTATTGCATAATCTTTAGAATCAATTATTTCTATAAGGTTTGTAAGTAAATATTCGATACCGGAACCTATTATTATATTATTTTCACAAACATTAATTCCTTTTGTTTGATATAAATATTTCTTTATTTCTTGGCGTAATAAAATATTTCCAAATGGATCAGAACGTTTTAGCGTATCTTCATTATATATTATATTTTTTGAAATTTTGTTGAATGTATAATAAGGGAATATTGTTGAATCTATATTCTTTGTTGAAAAATCATATTGATATAGGATCTCATTAGAAAAATAAGAAGGAGTATCATTGTTATTTTTTATTTTCAAATTATAAGAAACAACAAAATAACCCTTTTTAGGATATGAAATAATGAATCCTTCGCTAATTAAAAGATCATATGCTTGCATAACTGTATTTAACGATATATTTAAGTAATCTGCCATCATGCGCTTAGATGGAAGTTTTTCGTTTGGTGGTAATTGTCCAGATGTTATTGCGTTTTTTATATAGTTATATAACTCTATATATTTAGCTTCTTTGTTTGAAAAATTTATACTAAGTTGTCTCATTAAATCACCTGGTCCTATAAAATATATTTAATCTGGTACTTAAAATAGTATCAGTTTGACTGTATTATATCATACATAAAGGAGGTTTGTTAATATGAATAGCAAAACAGTTAAGTTAACAAATAAAATAATTATAATCGCAATGTTTACTGCACTTTGTTGTGCCGCAACATTTGTGCAAATAAGGATGCCTGCAGGAGATTTCGTACATTTAGGAAACTTTGTAATGATTCTATCGGCATTATTACTTGGTGGTATTGCAGGAGGTATTGTAGGATCTTGTGGAATGGGACTTTATGATTTGATTTTCTATACATCTAAGCCAACTACAATCGCAAGAACATTTATACTTAAATTTTTGATTGGGTTTTTAGTAGGATTCATATTTAGACTTATAATAAAGAAAGATATAAACGCAAAAAAAATACTATATGTTTTACTAGGACTATTTGTAATACTTACAATTTCATCAACAGTGCTATTTGTATTATCAGATAGATCAAGTTTTGGCGCATCTAATGGATTTAGTGGTACATTTAATAATATATTTAATTCGAATAAAAAACTTACAATATCACTATATATTCCAATATTTAGTCTAGTATTCTTTATAGGAACTTTATTTGCGATTATATATTCAAGTAAATTATCAAAAAGAAGTCTTGCGGTACTTGTGGCAGTTTTAATCGCAATATTTGCGAATGTTATAGGAGAATTTTTATTAAGATTCTTACTTGAAGGTTTGTTCTTATCATCGTTTAAAACATCCATTATTGTCGCAACATCTAAAATACCTGGTTCGCTTATAACAGGATTTATAACTGTTGTGTTATCTACACTTGTTTATGAGCCTGTCTATAGAGCTGTAAAGAACAATAATCTATTTGATAATTTTGAAGAAGAGGTGCCAAATGAATAAGTATTTTAAATATATAGTTTTAGGATTAGGGTTTGTAATTACTATATTACTGACTATTGGTTTAATTGTATTTAATAAAGGCATTTCAAATGGCTCCATTACATTATCAGTTAACATGAAAAGACATATTAATAATTTGTTTGGATTTTCGGAAGGACTTGTGGTTTTAAATACTTTTATTGTGTTCTTATTTTTAAATAATAAAGAGTTAAACGAAGAATAATACTTCGTTTTCTTTTTATATTATTAAAAATAGGTTTATAATATATAAAGAAGGTGAACTATATGCATATTTTATATAATGAAGATTTTAAAGACTTTCCACTAGAAGAATTTCCTTATGACAACGAACATAGCGCAGTTGGTGAATATCACACAGTAGAATTTAGTGGATATAAAGGAGATTTCTATGATCCTATTCAACTTCATCAATGGAGAAGTATGAATGGATCTTGGATAATATCTAATATAAACGGTAAAAGATATTTAAGGCAAAATAGAGGAGACTATACTAAAGGACATTACAGTGATGTTTATAGCATGTTGATTTTTAAAGATTATATTTATGGTCCTTATATATTTGAAGGTGTTATAAGACTCCTTCAAACAAATGAAGGGGCAGGTTTTGTGTTTAATTATCTTACTTCAAGATGTTATAATGCGGTCTTGTTCTATGACAATAAAGTTGAACTTGTATATAAAAATCAAGATAAGGTAGAAGTACTTAAAACATTTGAATTTAATGTAGATGAATATAAATATTATAATGTTAAAATGATTATTAATGATAATTTTGAACTTTATGTAGATGATGAGTTGATATTTAACTCTAAATTAAATTTATTACCATCACATAAAGCAGGAGTATTATCAAAAGTTTCAGCATTATATACAGATTTAATTATCAAAATGAGGAATGTTGAATATGAAACTCATCTTAGGAAAAAAGAAGAATATAATGATAGATTAATTGAAAAAAGGAAAAAATATTCTAAATTAAAATTAATAAAAAAAATAAACATAGAAAATGGTGGGTCTGCAAGACAAATAAGGTTTGGTAAAAAGCAAAATGGTGAAATGTTTTTTGTTTTAGCACAACATCAAAAATTAATTATGAGAGATTCTTTTGCTCAAATATCATGCCTTACAGCCTATGATTTTAATGGTAATATAATGTGGCAAATAGGCGAGAATAATAATTCTTATAATACAACAGTAATATCATGTGACCTTCCTTTTCAAATAGGAGATTTCAATAATGATGGTATTCCTGAGATAGTATATTCTGCTGATTTTAAAATCATTGTAAGAAATGCGATAACAGGGGAATTAATATCATCTTATAAAACACCACTTACTGATGAATTGATGAAAGATAGGCCATATAAAAGATTAAATGTTGATGCGATAAGATTTGCGGACTTTACAGGTAGAGGATATAAAGGCGATTTGATTATAAAAGATAGATATGAAAATGTCTTTGCACTAGATCATAATATGAATATTTTGTTTAGATATCATTTAAAGAACACTGGGCATTTTCCATATATTTATGATTTTAATAATGATAATAAAGATGAAATGTTTGTAGGATATTCAATGGTTGATAACAAAGGCAATGTTTTATTTAGTATGCCTATTGAAAGTGATCACACAGATGAAATAATTTATGCAAGGCTTAAAAAAGATGAAGAAAAGAGATTGTTTTTAGCTTCAGGCAATGAAGGGTTTAATGTTGTAAACCTTGATGGTAGTATATATAAACATAATGAAATAGGTCATGCACAACGTATTAGCCTAGCAGACTATAATAATGATTTAGAGAATGAAGTATGCGTAACATCATTCTGGGGAGCTAATAATATATGTTATATGTTTGATTCTAATCTAAATAAAGTGTGTGAAAAGGAATTTATGACAAATGGAATTATAATAACACCTGTAGCATATGATGGTGAACATGTTTTGATTTTAGCTAATTCAAAAGAAGGATTATTAGACTTTGAACTTGATACGGTAATAGAATTTCCAGATGATGGGCATCCTGTGTTGTGTCAAGATGCAGTAGATATAGATTCGGATGGAATATCAGAAATTTTATTATGGGATCAAAAACAAATGTATGTGTATAAAGCAGAAGAGTATAAGAAAAATTGTGAGTACGAAGCATATGATGAATGTGCAAAAAGCAATTATAGGGGGGAATTTCTAATAAAAAAAGATTGTTAACGTTTACATAAAAAAAACTATTGTCAAGCATTTATAAATTTGTATAATACAAATGTATTCAAATTATTTTGAATCATTCCTACAATCTTTTCTTTTTTCTATGCCAACAATAGTTGGCATTTTCTTTTAATGGAGGTTATATGTTCGAGAGCGTTGATTTTAGTTCGGTAGAAAAAATTATAGTATCAAATCCAAATGATAAAAAACTAAAAAAAATAATTGTTTCTAAAACGATAATTAAAAATAATATTATGTTAAAACATGAACTTTTTACTAAAACACAGTCGTTTGTTAAAAATTATTCTTTTGAAGAAATAGATGAAGTTTTAATAAAAGATATGAATGATTTTAGACAAATTGAGATTTGGACTAGTAAAACATATTATGCTTATAAGATAACAGCTAAAGGTAAAGTGCTATCTACAAAGAAAAATATAAATACATCACTTGATGTAAAGTCTATGAATAAAGAGAAGAATTATATAATAAAAGAAGGAATGATTTGCCCTGCACTAATTGATTTAGGTGTTATGAATAGTGAAGGTAAAATTATTAAGGAACATTTTGATAAATATAGACAAATAAATAAATATCTTGAAATTCTAGATTCAACAATAGGGTATGAAGACAAAATAAATATTGTGGATTTTGGATGCGGCAAGTCTTATTTAACATTTGTTGTGTATTTTTATCTTACAGAAATCAAAAAAATAGATGTTAATGTAATAGGTCTTGATCTTAAAGATGATGTTATAAAAAAATGCAATGAAATAAAAGATAAGTATGGATATAAAAATATTACATTTATTAATAAAGACATAAAAGAATTTAGTGAATTAGATAAAATTGATTTAATAATGACACTTCATGCATGTGATGTTGCGACAGATTTTGCATTATATCATGCGATAAGACTTAAAGCTAAATATATTTTATCTGTACCATGTTGTCAAAAAGAATTAAATGCACAAATAGCAAAAGATTCATTTAATATAGTTTCTAAATATGGTCTTTTAAAAGAAAGAATGTCTTCTATCCTAACTGATGCCATAAGAGCTAATATATTAGAATATTATGGATATAGAGTTAATGTTTGTGAATTTATAGATTTTGATGCGTCACCTAAAAACGTTATGATAAAAGCTAAAAAGACATCAGATGATTATAACGAAAAAATAAAAGAGGAAATAGATAAAGTATTAGTTGAATATAAAATACATCAAAAACTTTATGATTTGTGCTTTAAAAAATAAAAGAGTTGTGAATTAAGCAACTCTTTTTTGCATGTGTTCTAAATATTTTAAAACATCAGTATCATTTAATTTTTTAGCCCATTTAACGAAAGATGTGGTATCTATATTTATATTATAGTATTCAAACCTTGCGGTTTTATCACGGTTAGTATTATTCCACTTGTCGAAACCATCTTTCATTATAATTCCATCTTCAAAATTAGAATTTATAATTGTTACCTTTCCATAATCTCTCCAAGGCCTTGCGATTAGAACTGAATCTTTATTTTCGGCTGTAAATTTTGAATTAATAATAGTGAATCCAAACTCCATTTCTTTTTCATGTGAAGGAGCAAAGAAGTAGCCGTGGTTATGCGTTTTTACGCAATGGAAATGGCATTTATCAAAAATAGTATCGGATGCGCCAAATACAAAATCAACATCACCTTCAATGTAGCAGTTATAAAAATAGGATGCTAACCATCTACCACTAAGTTCATCATCTTTTAAGAATCCGATATATTTTTGTTGTAAATTAATAGGTAGTGGAGCTAAAAATAACGTATCTTGTGCACTTTTTAACGTGGAATTTAATAATTTAAAATTATCGCCTAAAACGTGAAGCGCAACAGCTTGCCCGTATTTTCTTGATGGCACAGATTTATTTATTATTTCAATATTATCGATTGTAACGTTATCTCCGCTAACCATCATTGTGTATGTTCTAAATGTATTATATTCTTTATTATCATCGTGTATTTTTGAATAATAATCTTTGTTTTCTATGATTACTTTTCCTTCACCTTTGATTGTAATGTTTGAAGCAGTAATCTTTACTTTTTCATGGTATACTCCTTCACTAATAATTATAGTATCACCACTAGATGAACTATTAATTACTTTTTCTAGTGAATCACCCATATGAATTCTATGCAACATAAAATCACCTCAAAGGAATTATATCATTTATGTTTGTAAAAAGATATAAAAAACTTGATTTTTTAATCCTTAAATGATAATATATTAACGCACTATGAAAAGGCTTACCAAAAAATGTAAAAGTTTTCATACTTCTATTGACTACCATTTATCTAAATGATAAAATAAGTTGAAAAAAGACAGCAGTGAACTTTTTTGTTGTCCTTTTAAGAGAGTAATAAAAGCCTTCAAGTGTAATCCTGACATAATAGAGGTGGTTAAAATTTCTTTAAAGAAATATATGATTATCGACCAATTAATATTGGTTGTGGCAGGGCTAATATTTGAAGTAATTGCGATGTATTTGTACCCAGAAATGTTTGGAGAACAATTGATTCCGTTTTATACTGCATCATTATTCGTTAGTATAATTGCAATAGGTAGATGGAATTTAAAAGGTACACCTGTGATTATATTAATGGCTATATTTCCTGTACTAATAGGATTTGTGATAAGGTCTATATTTAATATGGATGGAGCACATATCTATAACTGGAGAATGGCTATTGCTAATATTACGAGCTTATTATCAACGCTGATAATAGTTCCTTTTAGGAAAATAAGTAAAAGTGTGGATATTAAGAAAAATGGTAGTTTTACTATGGGTGTTACACTTGTTGTAATTATTATTGCTTATTTACTGCAAGCGTTAACATATAGTTTAATTACTTTGACAAATCCAATTGATTATTTAGCAGCACTTGCGGTAGTCAATGTTGGTAACTGGTTTTTCACTATAATAATTATGGCGGTGTTAAGACATCAAGGAATTGTTGTAGATGTAAAAAAAGATCTTGTTAATAAAAGAAAAGAAAAAGAACTTGAGAATTTGTACTACTCTAAGTATCGTAATGAAATTATTGACAAGCCTAATGAAGAGGATTCTTCAAATAAATAAGAAAGCGGTGGAAATTTGCGATGGGTTTATTAAAAGCAGATGAAAAAGAGCTAGAAGAGTTAGAAAAGCAAAAATGGAAACGTGTAGGTAAGACGTTAGTTAAGGATTGGAGATTATATTTATTATTAGTTCCAATGTTAATTTTCTTATTCATGTTTAAATATATGCCTATCTATGGTTTATTACAAGGTTTTAAGACTTATGATTCAGCAGCAAAATCTGTTATGGATAGTGACTGGAAAGGAGTTCATTATCTACTTCAAATATTTAGAGCTGATAGTGTAGATACTCAACAATTCTGGGTATCGTTCAGAAACACATTTGTAACGAGTATGTATGGGTTATTGTTTGGATTCCCAATCCCAATTATCTTAGCACTATTCTTTACAGAAATTAAAAACGGTGGAGTAAGATCAGTAGTACAAGTTTGTTCTTATTTACCTAAATTTATGTCAACTATTGTTACAGCAGCAATTATAGCTGTTTGGTGTAGACCATATACAGTTTCAGGAACATTTACATATGCTCCAGGAATTTTACAAAAGTTCCTAGAGAAAGTAAATTTACTTGCTGGTACTGGTGCTAACGGACATTCGTCAGCTGGTGCTTTGTATGTTCCTAGATTGTTTAGACCTATTTATGAAATCTCAAATACTTGGGAAGGTGCTGGATATGGTTCTATAGTATACTTTGCAGCTGCATTAGCTGTATCGCCAACAAATTATGAAGCAGCTAAGATTGATGGAGCATCAAAAATGCAACAAATTAGATATGTTACATTGCCTGGTATGACATCTACTCTTGCGATCATGTTAATTCTTCGTGTAGGTAAGATTTTAAGTGTTGGATACGAAAAAGTTCTATTACTTTATAAAGATTCGACATATGAAACAGCTGATATGATATCAACTTGGGTATATCGTAAGGTAAACACTGCGGCTGACCAACCAATTGGAGTTGTTGCAGGATTACTTGAATCATTAATTGCAATGGTGCTAGTAATTGGTGCTAATACAATTTCTAAACGAGTTTCTAATACTTCGTTATTCTAGAAGAAAGGGGTAATTATTAATGAATAGATTAGATAAAAGTGAAATTATATTCAAAATAGTTGCGTACGTAATATTAATATTATTTGCCTTCTGTTGTATTTATCCTTTAATTTATGTAGTGTCTGTATCAATCTCTGGAAGAGATGCAGTTAACTTAGGTAAAGTTGTTATCTTGCCTAAAGACCTTACGGGTGTAGCTTATAAAGAAACGTTCACTGATAAGACATTCTGGATGGCTTATTGTAACACAATATTCTATACATTCTATGGTACTTTAGTATCTATGTTCGTAGCAGTAACTGGTGCGTATGCTTTAAGTAAATCTAGACTTATGTTTAGACGTGGATTCAACTTTATGTTAGTATTCACTATGTGGTTTAATGCAGGTATGATTCCTACATATAAGAACTTCGAAAACTTTAATATTAATAACAAATACGGTTATATTATCGGTTTAGGATTTAATGCATTTAATATTGTATTATTAAGAAACTTCTTTGAAACAATTCCTAGTGAAATCGAAGAAGCAGCAACAATTGATGGTGCAACCGAATTCCAATTATTAACTAAGATTTATATGCCAATGTCTAAAACATCTATGGTAACTGTAACAATGTTCTACGCGCTATCTAGATGGAACGGATGGTTCTGGGCTGTTCTATTATTAAACAATGAACGTGACCATCCATTACAAGTATACTTGAGAAACCAAATTAAGGCTTTAGAGGATTCTGATAGTGATCCTTCTATTATGAAGTATGCACCGCAAACTAAAGAGTTTGCACTAATAATTTGTTCTATCATACCTATCATCATTGTATATCCACAAATGCAAAAATACTTTGCAGCTGGAGTAAATGTTGGTGGAGTAAAAGAATAGAAAAAGAAAAGAAAGGAAAAGGTGAAATTTAATATGAATTTCAAAAAAGTTTTATCAATTGCCAGTGTCGCAAGCGTGGCAGTTGTCGGTTTAGCTTCTTGCGGAAAGGATAAGTATAATGCTGGAGCATTATCTAACCTAGATAAGTCTACATATACAGGAAAGATTGTTGCAGCTGTAAACTATAATAACTTAGGTTATATGACTTATGGACGTGGAAACACATCTAAGGTTAACTGGGTTGCAAATTATACTACAGTTGATGGTCGTACATTGGTTGAAAAGGAAACATTAACTCCTATTTGGCAAGATATTGCTGCAAATATGAATTGTACTCTAGTTGATGGTTCTCCTACAGGAGATAATACTGAAACAGTAATGAAGAACCTTATTACTGCTGGATACAAAGGATTAAATAAGAATAATGTTCAATTACTTCAAATTACTACAGGTGATTCATTCACAAATGCTGTAGATCAAGGTGATTTCCTTAATTTAAATGACTATCTTGATTTTATGCCAAACCTAAAATCATGGTTAAAAGAGCATACAGTTATTCAAAACCAATTAACATTATTTGGTGGTACAACAAAAGAAGGTATTTACTATACTCCATATTTTGATGGACTAGATCAACAAGAATTAGCATTCAATATGAATATTGATATTGTTCGTGCTTTACTAGATGAAAATCCTACTAATGATAAGTACGATGATAATGGATCAAATAAAGTAAACGAGTATGTACATGGTGCTTATGATGAGACTGCTGCTACAAACTTTGTTTCAGATTTTAAATATACTACACCATACATTAAGTCTATGGATTCTGATATAGCAATCGGATCAGAAAAAGGTGCTAAGATTCATGTTACTATTAAAGAAGGACAAGACATTATCACAAGAATGTCTAACTTAACTACTAAGAATGGTAAAACATTAGTTGAATGTTTTAAACAATATATTGATGATGTTTATGGTGAATATATTGGAGAAGGTAAAACATATAAAAACCGTTCAGAATTATTCACTTCTGTTGCATCAGCATACAATGCAGATGAATTAATTGCTTTACTTCGTTGTGTAAAGGCTAATCCAGCATATTTAACTGGTAATGCACAAGCTGAAATGACTCCATTCTTCCCAAGAACTGGTGAAAGAAACCGTGTTACAGCATATTACGATATTGCTCAAATTTGGGGTCTACGTGGTACAGGACGTGGAGAATATGAAAAAACATGGTTAAATAGCGAAGGTAAAGTCGTTGATGGTAAGACTCAAGATTATAACCTTTACTGCTTAAATTTATGCCGTCAACTACAAGAAGAGAAATTGTTTGCTACAACAACAAACTGGTATCAAGATGGTACTAAGGCTTCTTCAGATTGGCGTCAAAATGTAATGACTCAAGGAACAGCGTTTATGTGCTACGATTATACAAACGTTGCAGCTTACAACTCTGATAAAAACCAAGGAATTTCTCCTTCAGAAGGTGCTGAGAAACGTAATGTTTGTGCAAATATGCAAGCAGTATTATCTCCATATGCTAAGTGGGCATTCAATACAACAGATGGAACATTAACTACAGATACAACTAAACAAATTGTTGGAGCAGATTCATCTAATAAATTCTCTTATACAAGATTTACAGAGGATGACCGTTCATTAAAGAATGGGGGTTGGTCTATCGTTAAGAAGAATATATCTAACGAAGAACAATTAAAGAAATGTCTTGAAATTATGGATTATCTATATTCAGCTGAAGGATCAGTTCTAGAGTGCTTTGGATACAATGATAAAGCAAGTGATACTACTAAAGCTCTTGGATGGAAAAAAGGTTCTGATGGAAAATACATTCAACAAGATGAGGATGGAAATTATTATGTAAATCTATCTGATAATTTTAAAAAGGAGCAAGTTGCAAGAACTGCTGGTACTTGGCATAATTATATGACAATGTTCTGGGGATCATGCCTAGGAGTAGGTAATATCAGATCTAACTATCTAGAGTCACAATTAACAGGTCAAAAACAACAAGTTGGAACTGAAAAATTAGGTGCTGCTATGGGTAATGGTGCATTATATCTTGCTAAGACTTCAGGAAAGAACTTCTTATCTGTTGTTCCAACAACATGTTCATTAGGACAAACTGAATCTGATTCAATTACTACTAACTGTAAAGATTTAACTAAATTCTGGTCTGCTGATAAGGCTGGAGATGGTGGATGGTCTTCTCAATATCTAACTGTAATTTACGGTGGATGGTCATCAAATACTTCTGGTTTAACTTCTGCAAGTGCAGTTAAAGCTAAATTTGAAGCTTCTAATAGTACTTATTTAAGATACGTATCAGCTGCATGGAATAAAAATTATGATTCAGCAGATCAATATGCATTCTTAGGATTGGATTATAAATTAAGCTAATTCAATCATTTATAAATTTAATTATATATGCTATTTCCGGGGCTTATGCCTCGGAAATAACATACTTATTTTTTGGAGGTTATTAAATGGAAAACCTAATTAATAATAAAAAAATACAAAAAATAGTATTGTGGCTTTTTCTATTAGCTGGTGCTGCAATTGCTATTGCTAGTTTATTTTATGCGACTAATTTTACTTATTATTCAACTCAATTAGCTGATGGAGGAATTGGTACAGTTTTATTACAAGAAGAATCTAACTACCCTGAAATGTATCAAGCTTGGGTAAGTAATAAAGGTGCTATACTTAGCAATTATAAAGATTTTGTAGATGCAATGAATTCAGCTAATACTTATTTACTTTATATTGGTGTTATCTCTATTGTTTTATTTGCAATTTTATGCATTTTTGGTAATAAATATAGAAAAAAATATTACTTAAGCAATTTATTAGCAGGTACTGTTATAAGTGGTGTTTGTATTGTGCTTGCGTTGGTTGCAGTAATTTTAAATATAAAAGTTATTGATTTATTCAATGACAATAAGAGTGTTTTAGAAGTTTTAGATAAATATTATGATACTTCAAATTCTTATGGTTTAAATTGTAATTATGTAACTGCAGCTAATGTTATATTAATTATTGCTATTATTATATTTGCTTTAAATTTGATTTATTGTGTAATAAAGTATGTATATACAGTAAAGGCAGATAAGATGAGTGTTGAATCATCGATTGAAGATACTACTTTAATTGATTCAACTCCAAATACTGAGGAGGCGAAGATTTAATATGGCTAAAATAAAAACAATTGAAATTGTAGATATTGAAAATGTAAGAAACGAAAAATTAAGATATCAAAATAATACTTTAGCTTATTGGTTAGGTTTATTAGCATGTTTAGTTAGTATTTTTGCTGGTATTGTTGGATTAAATACTATGAAACCAAGTGCTCTAACTGTTGTTAAAATATTATTAAATGTAGTAATTCTATTAATAGGTTTTGCTTGCGCAGAAAATATTAAACATTATAGTAGTAAATCTTCATATGTATATTTTGTGTTTGCAGGAGTTTCACTACTTAGAATTTTATGGTATCCACTACAAATGATTAAATGGTGGAAGAAATATCAAGATACTGGTGATGTATTATATTTATCTAATCATTTCTCAAAACTTGTTTATGGAGATAAATCTTCGCTATCTAATGTCGATTCTGTAAGAGGATATTTACCTCAAAGTGGATATTTTAGAGGTATTCTAATGATTATTGTGTTAGTGGTTGCCGCTTTATTATTTGGTTTCTCTGGATATATTGGTTTACAAAAAACTAATAAATTAAAGAGATATTTAAAATCAATTAATGTAGAAGTTTAATGGAGGTATATTTATGGCTGCTGAAGTAATTTTAAATAATGTCAACAAAATATATCCTAATGGTGTTCAAGCTGTATTTGATTTCAACATTGAAATAGAGCATGGTGAATTTATAGTATTATGTGGACCTTCAGGATGTGGTAAATCTACTACTTTACGTATGATTGCTGGACTTGAAGATATATCTAATGGAGATTTAATTATAAACGGAAAAAGATGTAATGATGAGGCACCTCGTGATAGAGATATCGCTATGGTATTCCAAAACTATGCCTTATATCCTAATATGACTGTTTATCAAAATCTTGCATTTAGTTTAATGATTCGTAAATATGACACAGATGAAATTCATGTAAGAGTAATGGAAGCTGCAGAAATTCTAGGACTTGTACCTTATTTAAATCGTTTACCTAAACAATTATCTGGAGGACAAAGACAAAGAGTTGCTGTAGGAAGATCTATCGTACGTCGTCCTGTATGTTATTTATTAGACGAACCTCTTTCAAACCTAGATGCTAAACTTCGTGGTTCGATGAGAAAGGAATTATCACTTTTACATCATAAGTTAGGAACTACATTTATTTATGTAACACATGATCAAATTGAAGCTCTAACACTTGCTACAAGAATTGTAGTTATGTCTCAAGGTAGAGTTCAACAAATTGCTACTCCGAAGGAAATGTTCGATAACCCTGCCAACTTATTTGTTGCGACATTTATCGGAACACCTCCTATGAACTTATTAAATGGTACTGTTACTTCTAATAAGACTATTGTATTAACAAATTCTGGAGTTGAATTAACTATTCCTGAAGATAAATTCGAACTATTAAAGAAGTTAGATTATATTGATAAGGAAGTAGTATTAGCTATAAGACCTGAATATTTATATGTGGACAATGATTCTAAAAAACAATATGGAAATGTTGTGACTGCTGATGTTGAATATTCTGAGCAACTAGGTGCATATAATTTAATTTATGCATTACTAGGTACTGATTCAATTATTGCGAAAATTGATGATCGTGATGGTGTTTTTGAAGGACAATTTGATGTTTGCTTTGATATGAGTAATGCTCATTTCTATGATAAGGAAACAACTAATAGAATTGTTGATGAAGAAGCTGAGGCAATTAGACTTGCTTCATTAAACAAGAAAAATGAAGACGATGAGGATTAGGAGGTAAATTATTATGGATGAAAAAATTGAAAATGTTCAAACAGAAAATGTTACTACTACTGAACAAGCAATCGTAGCTGATGCTCCTCAAATGAGATTTGCTGATAGAGTTAAAGAAAAACAATCTACTATGAAACCAGGATTTGTAAAAGGAATGTATGTTTTCGTTACATTTATTGCAGTATGGTTTTTGGATTTTATTGATACATTTAAAAGAAATCCTTCAAAATTAGGTGCATATCTAATTGCATTACCAGGAATTTTCATTGGTTTCTTTATGAACCTAGAAATTGATACTGTGTATCCTTTAGATGTAAAAATTGCTCCTGTATGTATGTTTATTTTAGTAATTTGCGGATGCATTAATATTTTTGAAGCATCAGGAATTATTAAATATAGAAATTTAAAGACAATTATAATTTCTGGAATTTTGTCTATAGTTATATTTGCAGCTGGATTAGCGTATATAATTGAAGTTATCAAGAAGACTGATGAAATTAGTGGCGATTTAACATCTACAAATATTAAGTCATTTATTACAGTTGGAATTTCAATGATTTGTGGTATAGTAGGTACTATAATTGCATTCATCTTTAGAGATAAAAACTATAAGAAGGATAAGTTCTAAAATGACAAAAAAAGTAGAAAATTCTAATAATGCTTATAAGCAAGACAAGCTAGGAAAAATCCCATCTTGGATTAAGGTTATTCTACTAAAATATTGGGTGGCTGGTGCCACCTTTTATTTTTTTGGAATGGGTGGATATTTTCTTTGGGCAAATGGTAGAGATGATAATGCAATAACACTTTTATTATTCGCAGTTATCGGATTTGGTTATACTCTTTTCAAAGAATACATTGAAAAGCATGTGATAAGATTAATGCGAACTACTTCAGATGATACATACAGATATAACATGATTAATTTGCATGGGGCTAAATCATTTTTAGCACATTTAGTATATTGTTATTTCTTAACTCTTTTAATGATGATTATTACTGTAAATATGTTTACATATGAAAATATATGGGATGTAGGTTCAAATGGAATGGAACCATTTGGAGTTGCATTAATATATTTAGTTCTTGATGTGGTCTGTATTGTAATTAAAAATTTAATCATAGGTCTTGTAAAACATATCAAATACAAGAAACAGTTAAAATTACAACAAAGTTTATTGAGTGAAGATGATGTTGTATTATATGGTGATGATAATTCTTTAAATAATGTTGATAATTTTCTTAATGATGAGGAAAATAAAGGAGAATAAAAATGGAATTTAAAGTTATTTTTGTTAGTTCAAGGAGTATTTCTATAGAACTAATTAATTCAGATGTTTATAATACAAAAAATGAATATGAATTATATGTAGATGACACTCTATATACAAAAGGAATTAAGAATGTAATTTCGATTTTCAATCTTTTACCTAGCAAAACGTATGCTATTAAACTTGTCAGTGGTAATGAGGTTTATACTAAAAATATTAAAACCGAAGATGAATATGTTACTTTAAATGTTCTTGATTTTGGTGCGAAAAAAGATGGTATTTCTTTAAATACTAACTTCATTCAAGCCGCAATCAATGCGTGTCCTGATGGTGGAAGAGTTTATTTACCTAAAGGTGATTATTTAACAGGACCATTATTCTTAAGAAGCAATATTACTATTGAACTTGCAAAAGGTGCACGTATATTAGGGGATACAAATAGAGCAAACTATCCAATACTTCCAGGTATGATTATGACTACTGATGAAAATTCAGAGTATAATTTAGGAACTTGGGAAGGTAATCCGCTAGATTGTTATGCATCACTTATTACTGGAATCAACATTTCTAATGTATCAATTATAGGAGAAGGTGTAATTGATGGTAATGCATCTAATGCTGATTGGTGGATTGATGTAAGAACTAAACGTGGATCATGGAGACCTAGAGGAGTATTTTTAAATAAGTGTAGTAATATTACGTTACAAGGAATTAAAGTATGTAATACACCATCATGGAATTTACATCCATATTTTTCAGATGATTTAAAATTTATTGATTTATTAGTTGAGAATCCTAAAGATAGTCCTAACACTGATGGATGTGATCCTGAATCTTGTAAGAATGTTGATATTATAGGTGTTCATTTCTCTGTAGGTGATGATTGTATAGCTGTTAAATCAGGAAAGATTTATATGGGTAAGACATACAAAAAACCTTGTGAGAATTTAAATATTAGAAATTGTTCAATGAATTTTGGCCATGGTTCAGTTGTTCTTGGTTCAGAGATGAGTGGAGGACTTAAAAATATTAAGGTATCACAATGTTTATTTAATCAAACTGATAGAGGACTAAGAATAAAGACAAGAAGAGGAAGAGGTAAACAAGCTGTTATTGATGATATTACTTTTGAAAATATTATCATGGATGATGTATTAACTCCTCTTGTGATAAATATGTTCTATTTCTGCGATCCTGATGGACATTCTTTATACGTTAGTAGTAAAGAAAAACTGCCAGTAGATGATAAAACACCATATCTTGGAAAGTTTATATTTAAAAATATCGATTGTAAGAATGTTAATGTTGCGGCAGGTACATTCTACGGACTTCCTGAACAACCTATAAAGGAAATTATAATTGATAATGTTAATTTCGAATACTCTGACAATCCAAAAGAAGGTGTTCCAGCAATGATGGATGGTCTTGGTGCTATGAAAGGTAAAGGACTTATATTTAATTATGTAAATAAAGTCAAATTAAATAAAGTCAAATTTATTGGACTTAAGGATAAAGAAGTAGAAGAAATAGAAGTTGGACACATTGAATATAATAAATAGAGTGCATTAATTGCACTCTTTTTTTGCATTTTTTGAATTTAATACATAATATTTGAAAAAACGATTTATGATAAATAATAAATATTTTAAATTGATTCAAAAACTTGTATAATATTTCTTGTAATAAAGAATGCAATGGAGCACAAATGAATTTTTTGTGCTCTTTTCTTTTGAAAAAAATCAATTTAAAATGCTTTCATAATTGTTGAAAAAAAAGTATAAAAATAATATAATAATGTTGATTGAGTTAAAGAGGTGTTTAGATATGAAAATTGCATTTGCATCTGATCATGGTGGTTTAAATTTAAAGAATTTTATTATTGATTATTGCAAAAAAATAGGTCATGAAATTGTGGATTTCGGAACATATACTCTAGATTCTTGTGATTATCCTGTGTTCGGTAAAAAAGCTGCTTTAGCTGTTGCGAATGGTGAATGTGATAGAGGTATCTTAGTGTGTTCTACAGGAATTGGTATGTCTATTGTTGCAAATAAAGTTAAAGGTGTTAGATGTGCACTTTTAACTGATGAAAATAGTGCAAGACTTACAAGAGAACATAATGATACAAACTGTATGGCACTTGGTGAAAAAAATGTGTCATATGATCTTGCTATGCGTATTGTAAAGACTTGGCTAGAGACAGAATTTTCAAATGCTGAAAGACATCAAAGAAGAATAAATATGATTGAAGATTAATATATAGGATTAAAAATGGAAGAAAAGAATAGGCAAGAAGAATTAGATGAAAATAAAAAAGATAATACTGCATCATCAGCAGTAAAGGCTTATGCTATATTTTCTCAAGGCATTTTCACAATGATTACTCTTGGAGTAATTGGATTTTATATAGGATATAAAATTGATAAAAAAAGTGCTTTACGGGGAATTTTAGCTGTAGTAGGTTGTCTTATAGGACTTGTATATTTTGTATGTCTTGTATATAAAAATCATTATTTTGATAATATACCTAAAAAGAAAGATGGTGATGATAATGAAAAACAATAAGTTAAATATAATTTCAATCATCACGGTACCTATTTGTTGGACTATAGGCTTGATTGTAGGTCTCATCTTTTGGTTTTGTTTAAAGGATTCTATGCATAAAGTATGGACATTATCCTTTGTACTTGGATTGGTTACAGCACTATTAAATCTAGGACTCATGGTATCGTGGGGACATGGATTTATACGTGAGGTAAATAAAGCGGATGGAGCTCCCGTTAGACGTTCAATTTTATCATATTTGGTAAGGCTATTAATTGCTGGATTAATATTTGCTTTTATCATTTACGACCAAGCGTCTTCAAAGACCCCAAGATTTAATGTAATACCTGCACTTATTGGCTATTTAGTAGTAAAGGTTGTGTTTATTATAGTAAGTCTTGTAATAAATCTTAATAAAAAAGAGCAAGGGAAGGTGGACGCGTGATATTAACATCTTGGTTTAAAAATGCGTATGACTACTTGCGTGATGATTTTTCTGGGCAGGTTAAATCTTTAATAGGAATTACAATTGTATTGATTATAGTTTCTATTATATTAGGTCACTTTATAAAGAAAGTTGATCCTGCAAAGAAAACGCCATTATGGCTTGTGCCACTTATATTTATAGTCGATTTAATAAATACATTTACTAAATCAAATATAGGTAAAAGATGGAAAGCATACGCACCTTATTTCTTAGCTTTAGCAATTTATTTGTTTGTGGCTAATACATGCGGTATATTTGCGATGGATAACCCAACATCATATATCGTATTAAACTTTGGTTTGGCCTTGATTACATTTTTCATGGTACAAATCACAGGTATTGTTTCACAAGGACTATTAGGATATCTTAAAGGATTCATTGGGCCAGTTAAACCAATGGCATTCATTATGATACCAATCAATATAGTTTCTGAGTTGACATTACCTATTTCAATGAGTTTACGTATACTAGGAAATATTTTATCGGGTGCAGTATTTGGAATGATGCTTAAGGGGTTATTGACCTGGGCAGCTATACCAATATTACCAGCATTTAATTTGATTTTTGATATTGCATTCGGATTAATTCAATGCTTCGTATTCGTAATATTAACAATTATCAACACATCTCAAAAAGTTGATGACAAAGAAAAAATATATAGTTAGAGGAGAAAATTAACATGATTCAAACATTATTATCATTATTAACAACAATTTTTGCAGTAGACGGAAGTATTGCGTCTGGTCTTGCATATCTAGGAGCTGGTATTGCAGTTCTTACAGGATTTGGTTCAGGTATTGGAGAAGGTATGGCCGCAGCTAAGGCTGTAGAAGCTGTAGGAAGACAACCTGAAGCATCAGGAAAAATCACAGTAACAATGATTATCGGTTGTGCAATAGCTGAAACAACAGGACTTTATGGATTAATCATTGCCTTCATGTTATTAGCAAAATAATAAAGAAATAAAAATATAAAAACATTAAGGAGGTAACATATGATTTTAAGTATGAGTAAAGTTCTTCAAGATGTAGCCGATTTTGTAGATAGATGCTTAGGACCTCTAGGATCATCTGGTTTTGGTTGGAATACATTAAGAGATATAATAATTCAACTTTGCGCAACTTTAATATTATTTATTGTTATCCGTGTATTTATTTGGAAGAGAGTTACTAATATTTTAGAGGCTAGAAGAGCTGCGATTGATAAGGAATTAGTAGAAGCTAAAGAATCTAATCGTAAAGCAAGACTTCTTGCGATTGAAAATGAAGAAAAGCTTGAAGCTGCTGAAAAACAAATCAAAGAAATGCTTGATAAAGCTGAAAAAGATGCGAACATTCGCCGTGAAGAAATAATTAATAACGCTAAAGAAGAAGCTCACAGAAGACTTGTTAATGTTGAACAAGAAATTGAACAAGAAGTTCTTCAAAAGAATGCTGAAATTCATAAACAAATCGTTGATATTGCTATGCTAGCGGCAGAGAAGATTGTTGAACATGAAGTTGATCAAAATAAATATATTGATATAGTAAATAAAATAATTGAGGAGGCTGGCAAATAATGGTAGAGGCTGAGTACGCAAAAGCACTATTTGAACTTGCTAGCACTGATAAAGAAGAAATTAAAGAGGAGTTAGAAATTTTTATAGATGCTTTAGACGAAAATAAAGAAATTTATCAAATATTTGATGCTCCAAGTATAAATAATAAAGATAAAAAGGATATTATCACTAAAGTTACAAAAGGATTTAATGATACGTTAGTTAGATTTTTATATGTTCTTGTAGATAACGGAAGACTTATAAATATTAAAGATATAACTGAAGAATATAAATTACTTTTAAATGATAGTATGAAAGCTGTAGATGTAAATGTTACATCTAAAAATGCATTAGATGATATTCAATTAAATAAATTAAATGACCTACTTTCTACTAAACTAGGAAGAAAGGTTAACATTATAAATATAGTGGATGATAATTTGATTGGTGGAATCAAATGCGAATATGATGGGAAATTAATTGATCTATCAGTTCGTGGTAAATTAAATCAAATTAAAAATTTACTATAAGAGAGGATTGAACTTATGAGTAAAATTAATCTATCTGAAATCTCTAGTTTAATTAAACAACAAATTGAATCATATAAAGATGAAATCAAAACTGAAACAGTTGGAACTGTTGTAGAAGTAGGAGATGGAATTGCACTTGTTCATGGTCTTGATAACGCAATGCAATCAGAACTACTATTATTTCCAAATGATGTATATGGAATGGTTCAAAATCTTAACCTTGATTCAGTAGGTGTTATATTATTAGGAGATTCTTCACTAGTACGTGAAGGAGATATAGTAAAATGTACTGGAAGAATTCTTGAAATTCCAGTAGGAGACAATTTTATCGGACGTGTAATAAACCCACTAGGACAACCACTAGATGGTAAGGGTGCTATAAAAGCTGAAACATTTAGACCAATAGAGAAAAAAGCTACTGGTGTTATGGAACGTCAATCAGTTAACGTACCACTTCAAACAGGTATAAAAGTTCTAGATGCGCTAGTTCCAATTGGAAGAGGACAACGTGAATTAATTATAGGAGATAGACAAACAGGTAAAACATCTATTGCGATTGATACAATCATCAACCAAAAAGGAAAAGATGTTATTTGTATTTATGTGGCAATAGGGCAAAAGGAATCATCTGTTTCATCAATCTATGAGACATTAAAGAAATATGGAGCAATGGATTATTCAATAATTGTTGATGCTTCTGCATCTAATCCAGGACCTCTATTATATCTTGCACCATATGCCGGAGTAACTCTTGGAGAGCATTTTATGTTTAAAGGAAAAGATGTATTAGTTGTATATGATGACCTTACAAAACATGCCGTTGCATATCGTGAACTTTCATTACTATTAAAGAGAGCACCAGGACGTGAAGCTTATCCAGGAGATGTATTCTATCTACATTCGCGTTTATTAGAGCGTGCCGCAAGACTTTCTAAGGAATTAGGAGGAGGGTCTATTACAGCTCTTCCTATTATTGAAACACAAGCTGGAGATATCTCTGCATATATTCCTACTAATGTAATTTCAATTACTGATGGACAAATATATTTACAATCAGATTATTTCTATAAGGGAATAAGACCAGCAATTAATGCCGGACTTTCTGTATCACGTGTTGGTGGTGCTGCTCAAACTAAAGCTATTAAGAAGGTATCAGGTACATTAAGACTAGACCTTGCATCGTATCGTGAATTAGAGTCATTCTCACAATTTGGTTCAGATATTGATCCTTCTACAAAAGCTAGACTAGATCGTGGAGAAAGAACAGTAGAAATATTAAAACAAGGACTTCATGAAACAATTCCTATGGCTAATGAAGCAGTAATTCTTTATTGCTTAACAAAAGGATTCTTAGATAATATTGAAGTTTCTAATATTCTTAATTTTGAAAAAGAATTATATCGTCAATTAGACATCACTGAAGAAGGTAAAGAAATTGTTAATTATATTAATGAAAACAAAGTATTACCTGATGCAGAAAAACTTGATAGTTTTATAAAGAAAACTAAGAAGATGTTTAGATAAGGAGTGTGAAATTATATGGCAAACTCCTTACGTGAAGTAAAGGGTAGAATAGAATCTACTAAAAAAACAGCTCAAATCACTAAGGCTATGTACATGGTTTCACAATCAAAAGTGAGAAGAGCAGAAAAGACTTATAAAGATTATAAGGCTTTTATGAAATCAATTTCTGATATGACCGCATCAGTTGTATCAAAAGCAAAATTTGATTATAAGCATGATTTATTAGTTCAAAGAAATATAAAAAAGACATGCTTCTTAATAATTTCATCTGACAAAGGTCTTGCAGGATCATATAATAGTGGATTGTTTAAATATTTTGAAAATATAGTTAAAGAGCAAAATTTAAAACAAGATGAATTCATTGTTTCGACAATTGGTAAACGTGCATATAGTTATGTAAAAAAGATGAAGTATGAAAATCACCAAGATAAACCAACGTTTATTCGTGACGATGTAATGTTTTCTGACATAGTAAGCCTTGCTAATCAAATTATTAAAGAATATTTAGATGGTGAAATTGATAAATTAGTTATAATATATAATCATTTTATAAATTCATTATCTCAAGAAATAGAAGAAAAAGTTTTACTACCAATTGATAAAATTGATGGTGAAATTATTGATACAGATTATATTTATGAAAGTGGTATTGAGAACACCTTAAATAAACTTTTACCAATGTATGTTCAAGATATAATCTATGGAATTATATTGGATGCAAAAACTGCGGAACATGCCTCACGCGTAAATTCAATGCGTAGTGCAACAGATAACGCAACTGATGTAATAGATAAATTACAGGTGTTATACAATAGATCCCGTCAAGAAGCTATCACTAATGAACTTAATGATATAGTTGGTGGATCTAATGCTATAGGAGGTAAATAAGCATGAATGGTAAAATCGTTCAAGTACAAGGACCAGTAGTAGATGTTAAATTTGAAGATGAACTACCTAACATTAATGATGCCCTAAAAGTAAATGTTGCATCAGAGGACAATCAAGGTGTTGAAATAAAATTAACACTAGAAGTAGCACTTCATGTAGGTAATCATATAGTTCGCTGTATCGCAATGGATTCAACAAATGGTCTTGTAAGAGGAATGAATGTAGAATCAACAGGTGCTCCTATTTCTGTTCCAGTTGGAAAAGAAACATTAGGAAGAATATTTAATGTTTTAGGAGAAACAATTGATGCAAAAGAACCACTTAAAAATGTAGAAGTAAGCCCAATACATAAACCAGCACCAAAACTTGAAGAATTATCTAATAATGTAGAAATCCTTGAGACAGGTATTAAAGTTATTGACTTACTTGCCCCTTATATTAAGGGAGGAAAAATTGGATTATTCGGTGGTGCCGGAGTAGGTAAAACAGTATTAATTCAAGAATTAATTCATAACGTTGCTCAAGAGCACGGAGGAATTTCTGTATTTACAGGAGTTGGTGAGCGTACTCGTGAAGGAAACGACTTATATTTTGAAATGAAGGAATCTGGAGTTATTTCTAAAACTGCCATGGTATTTGGGCAAATGAACGAAGCCCCAGGAGCTCGTATGAGAGTTGCTTTAACAGGACTTACAATGGCAGAACATTTCCGTGATACAGAACATCAGGATGTACTATTATTTATTGATAATATCTTCCGTTTCACACAAGCAGGATCTGAAGTATCAGCCTTATTAGGACGTATGCCTTCGGCCGTTGGATACCAACCAACACTTGCGACTGAAATGGGTAAATTACAAGAGCGTATCACATCAACTAAAAATGGATCAATTACATCTATTCAAGCTGTATATGTTCCAGCTGATGACTATACAGATCCCGCTCCAGCTACAACATTTACACATCTAGACGCAACTACAAACCTATCTCGTAAACTAACAGAGGAAGGTATTTATCCAGCTGTTGATCCACTAGCTTCAACATCTAGAGCATTATCGCCTGATATTGTAGGTGAAGAGCATTACAATGTAGCACGTCGTGTTCAACAACTAATTCAAAGATATAATGAATTACTAGATATTATTGCAATTCTTGGTATGGATGAATTAGGAGAAGATGATAAACTTGTTGTTAAACGTGCACGTCGTGTACGTCTATTCTTATCTCAAAATATGTTCATCGGAGGACAATTTACAGGTATTCCTGGTTCATTTGTTCCTGTATCTGAGACTATAAGAGGATTTAAAGAAATTCTTGATGGTAAACATGATGACCTACCAGAAGAAGCATTTAGACTTGTAGGAACTATTGATGATGCAGTTGCTAAAGGTCAAAAGATTTTGGCTGAAGAGAAAAAAGAAGCTGAAGAAAATGGTGCTACAAAAGAACAAGCCCAATAAAGGAGGCGTCGTATGAAGTTTTTAGTATCAACTCACCAAGGACAATTATATGATGAAGAACTAGATTATGTTATTGTACATTTGAGTGATAACGAGTTTGCAATCTTAAAAGACCATATTCCACTTGTTTGTGTAATTCCTGATGGATACATTAAAATGGTACTTGGTACTGAAGAATTATACTTGGCATTATCTAATGGATTCCTTGAATTCAAAAATAATGTTGTAACAATCATTGCTCAAGAAGCGCATGTTGGTAAGAGCGAACAAAGCGCAAGAGAACAATTAGAGCAAATAAGAAAAGACCGCTTAGAACTTAATCGTAAGGATGAAGGAGATTTCACAAAACAAGAACTTGATCTTGCAGAAAATCTTAAAAAAGCTAAAGCAGGTAGTATTTAAAAAAATATGTGGTACTTTATGGTGCCACATTTTATTTTCTAAAAAACATAATATTTTGCGATGTCATTTGTATATAAATTTCTTTTATTATTTAAAAAAATATAATATAATTTTTAAGAGGTGGTTATATGGAAGCAATCATTTATGCAACAATGCTTGCACTATTCTTTGGGTTATCATTTTATATATTAAGAGCAACAAGAATAGAAGAAGCATTTAAAAAAGGACATGTAACAGAAATAAGAATTGCTTATTTTGTTTTATCTTTTATAATTGCATTCCTACTAACAGAATTAGTATCAAAACTTATTTCTTTTGCAAATATTAATCTATAGGGGCAAGAATGGAGTAAGGCATTGATTCTTCTATTAGAGCTTTACCACGCGATATACTATTAATTGTATCAATGATGGAATCTTTTATTTCTTTAGGATATGCAAGAGTTAGTGTTATAACCTCTTGAAAAGAAGTATCAAGAATTTTTATATTTTTGATATTTAAGAGCTGATTATATGCAGAATAATCAAGTCGTACAATGAGAGTGTTTAATTCTTTCTTCTCTAAAAAAGCAGCTTTTCTAAGACACTCAGCACAAGAATCACTATATGCTCTTACAAGTCCTCCTGCGCCTAAAAGAATTCCTCCAAAATATCTTGTGACAATACACAAAACGTTAGTCACATTATTCTTTTTTAATACATCAAGTATAGGAACACCTGCAGTCTTTGATGGTTCACCATCATCACTGCATTTTTGTATGGACATATCATCACCTAAAATATATGCATAACAGTTGTGAGTTGCGTCATAATATTTTTTTCTTGTAGAAGATAAAATATTATTAACGTCATCTAAGGATGAGACACTATATATAGACGTTATAAAACGCGATTTTTGAATAATAATTTCATTTTGGTATGTTTTATCAATATACTTCATAATTATCAACCTTCAAAAAATATTATATCATTAAAAATAATTTATAAAAACATTGAATAAAAATATATAGTTTGATATAATTTAATCGTAATAAAAAAGTGGCTTTAATCGAATATTATTAATTTTAAAGACACATAAATATATTTATTAGGGAAATGTGTTTGCATTTCTTTTTGCTTTTTATAGGAGATTTCATGATACCAGATAATGTAGTAAAAGTTTTAAAAAAATTAATAGATAATGGTTTTGAAGCATACATTGTTGGTGGATATGTGCGTGATAGTTTATTAAACATCCCTTCGTATGATATAGATATTACGACTAATGCTTCTGTAGAAGAAATAAAAAACTTATTTAATATTATAGATAATGGCTCTAAATATTTATCAGTCACAATTGCTGAGGGAGACTATAAATATGAAATTACAACATATAGAAAAGATATAGAATATCTTGATCATCGCCATCCGGTAAGCGTTGTAGCCTTAAGCCTTGATGAAGATTTAGTAAGAAGAGATTTTACAATAAATGCATTAGTACTTGATATTAATGAGAATGTTATTGATAAGCATAATGGTATTTATGATTTAGAAAATAAAATAATAAGAACAATAAAAGATCCGTATAAAAGATTTGATGAAGATGCTTTAAGAATTCTTAGAGGGATATATTTAAAATCAAAGCTTGGTTTTAATTTCGATGAAGAGACATATGATGCTTTATGCGATAAAGCACATTTGGTAAACAATTTATCTGGTCTAAGAAAGAAACAAGAATTATTTAAAATGATTAGATATAATAAAGATAATTCCTACATTGAATTGTTTATAAAAACAGGAATTATTAATTATTATGATTCTTTAAAAGAAGGTTTATTATATTTATATAATAATCATATTGTATTAAATGATATTAATATTGTTCTAGGGATTTGCTTTAAGTTATCATCAAAAATTGAAAAGAAATATGAATATGATGATTTTTTAAAGAATTTATTTAAATATATTAAAACAATAGATTTTACTGATTTGTATACACTATATGATGTGCCACTTGATATAGTAAAAACTATAAATGAAGTAAACAAATATTTAAATAGTTATTATATAAAAGATATAGATGAGTTTTATTCTAATCTTAAATTAAAAAATGACAAAGAACTAATGATTTCATCAACTGATTTGATGGAAGTAGTTGATAAAAAAGAAATATCAATAGTAAAAGAAAAATTAATTAGAGCGGTACTTGATGGTGCAGTTTTGAATAATAAAGATGATTTAATGAAATACATAAAAAATGGTGAGATTATGGAAGAAGTTATAAAAAGTGTAATATATGCAAAAATAGATCAAATTATGAACTCTAAATCAATAGTTAATTTAATTGTTACACTAGATGATAAATCAAAATTCAATTTAAAAATTGAAGATGAAAGAGCTAAAGAATTAGACTTAAATTGTATATATGAATTTGAAATTGCAAAAAATTCAAATTCTGATAAGTTAAGTGCCTATGTTGTATCATATAGACATATTACAGAATTGGATGATGTTGAGTTAAAAAATAGTGTATATAGAAAGTTTATGCAAGGTTCTGCAATTGATTATAAAGAATTAAAAAGTGGTATTGAATCCTATATAAAAAAAATAGAATCAAAAGTACTTTATGATATAGTTCAAACTATAATTTCTAAGTACGAAAATGATTTCTATTTATATCCAGCTGCTTCAAAACTACATCATGCGTATGTAGGAGGGCTTGCATATCACACATTAGGTATGCTTGAAGTAGCTGATAAAATGTTAATGTGTTATAAATATTTAGATAAAGATTTACTGTTATCCGGGGTAATATTGCATGATATTGGAAAAGTGATTGAGTTTAGTGGGGTTGAGAACACTGAGTATGCATTGAAAGGACAGCTACTTGGTCATTTATTAATAGGTTGTGATATTATTAAGGAGGTATGTATTAAATTAGGTTATAATGACGATCAAGAAGAAGTCCTAATGTTATTGCATATGGTTGCGTCCCATCATGGTCTTCCTCAATATGGGACAATAAAAAGACCATGCACTGCTGAAAGCGCAATGCTATGGTATGTAGATACTATTGATTCTAAATTTAGAGTTTTAGGTGAAGAACTAGGTAAAATAGAAGCGGGAGAATTTACAGAACCTATTGGTGTTATGGACAGGGTGAAATTTTATAAGCATAAATAACATAGACTTGAAATACACAAATGCTACAACTTGATTTTTGATTTATCTAATGATAATATATAGTATGCGTGATTTTAAGATTTTGAGGAAAAAGGAGTAAAATTTTTCTATGATAAATAAATTAAGATTAAAGAAAATCGCAATAGTAGGAACAGCTGGCTTAACTGCCATTTCTTTGGTGTCTTGTAAGAAAACTTCTTATAAGTCTATTGCGTACAATGATGTTTATGCAACATCAGGTAAATATTCCATCACAAATGGAGAATTATGGGAAGAATTAAAGTGGAATTCTTATAATACTTTAGGAGATAAGCTTGAACGTGCAGTAATTTCAACATATCTTGATGAGGCTAATGAAGCATTAAAAGCTATGAATGGTGAAAGTACAGATTTAAGTATCGCTAAACAAAAAAGATACTTAGATTATTTTGAACTTTTGGCGTTATCTGAACTTTACAGTGCTGCTGAAATTGATGATATATATAAACTTACACAAAAAGAAATTGATGATAAAGCACAAACTTTTGTTGATACTGTATATGTAGATAATCAAAAGGTTGTTGATATAGATTCAATTAAACCAGACACATTAAAAGCTAATGGAAAGACTCTTTTTGCTGGAACAAGATATGAAACTACATATTATGCATATAATTTCTACTATCGTTATGATTTAAAAGTAGCCGAAAAGATATATGCTTATTACTATCTTGAAGATTATATTGTAGACTATAATGAAGATCAAGATGATGAAGACAGTTACTATTATAATGATGAATCAGTAATTCAATTTCAAAGAGAAAATTATGAATATATGGCTGATAGAAGAGCTGTATATATTCGTTTTACTAATACAGATGAAATCACATCTACATTTAAAGCATTTGGTATCAAAACATATAATAACCAATACTTCTATATTCCACAAAACGGAAAAACAAATGTAGAATATAGTACTTACTATGATGATTTTGATGTTTCTAATGCTGCAAACACTGAACTATGTTATAACCTAACTGCCTTAGGTGGAGATGGTATGGCTCTTGAATTATATTGCCAAATGTATAACTATATTTATTCGTATCGTGATGCACTGCCAACTGTTATAGAAACTACAAATACTACAACTAATAGACGTGATATAACAGAAAACATTGTTAATACATTTGTAGAAGATGATAAGAGTGTTGAAGATATTATTTCAGCATGGGATAGTGAAGATATTAAAACTATTACATATACTCAAGATGAATTAAATGATGTTGATGACGATTTTAAAATGTATGTATCAGGTACATTGAAAGTTAACCCTAATATTGCGGATGGTGAACAAAGATATTCTACAGAAGGATATAATATAGGAGATTATTACTATCTAGTGTTTAAAGTTTCAGAAGATGCGCTTGCGGATGAATTTAAACTTGTTGATGATATTGATACTGATACAGTAATTCCTTCAGATAAAGATGAATATAAACAAGTTCTTGTAGATGAAATGATGTGGGATGAAATTACAGATTCATACATTTCAACTCACCTTCAAGAAGCATTAGATGATGCTAAAGTATATATTTATGATAATGATGTAGAAATTGTATACTCCTATAATGTATCTTCATACTCAAAGACTCATAAAAATGCACCTACAAAAGATACACTAATGACTGTAGTTTATAAGAAAAAGAAAACTAATATTACAATTGGTGATGTATTTAGCGAATTAGAAAAAGAAAATGGAGTTACAACATCTATTGACTTATTATCTAAAAAAGCTATTAAAGATACTCAAGAATATAAAGATACTAAAGATGATGTAAAAACATATAAAACAACTCTAGATTTATTACTTGCGTATTTTGCACAAGGACAAATTGATAGTTATGATGCATCTCTTGGTAAATATAACTTCTTAAAATTATATTTCCACTACACAGATGTAGATGATATAGTTAACAACTACTACAGAATTCAAGCGGCACAAGCAAAAATTTTAACAGACTATGCTAACAACCAAGAATTCTATAAGATGTTACAATCATATGCTAAGAGTGCATATGATAAAGCATTTACAGCATCTGCGACAAATATATTAGTATATGTTGATATGGATGAAGATGGAAAGGCTGATACAGACTTCGATTGGTCAACACCTGTTCCTACAGATCCTACAAAGACATATAAAGATTATGCTGTAGAATTAATGCAAACATTAGTTACACGTATGACTAATGTTGATGATGAAAAAGCAACTACACTTTCATCAATGGTTGAAGAATATCAAAAATCACAAAAGTTCACAAATGGTATCGATGAATACAATGGACAAACTGATGAATATGACCCCACTGAGCCTGAAACAAGATGGGCTAAATATAAAAGAGCAGGTCTTTATATTTCATCTACTGATTATTCGGATGTAAAGATTTCATCAACTGAATCATCAACTGATACTACAATACCATACAATACTCTAAAGCAAAGATTACATGAACTATATAATACAATTTCTAAGTTCGATACTTTCCCAACAGACTATCTAGATTCTGAAAAATACACTGGTACATCACCAGAAGGATGGCTTCTAGAAAATAGTAAGGGTGAAAGTGTTGGATATTCATTAATGTTAATTACTTCATGTACAGTAAGAAGTAGTGCAGAATTTAAAGCTACTGATGACGTTAACGGACGTTATTCAAATATCACAATTACTTATGATGATGTTAAGAAGAATATTTCAAATATTTATAATGAATCAAAAGAGGAAGCTTCAATTGATCAAATCACATTATTTGTTTATGAATATTTAAATTACGAAACTTCAACATTCTTCCCATCATCAGTACAAACATACATAACTGATTTTATTATGCCAGTATATGAAAAATATACAGGAACAGCAACTCAACGTGAATTGTTATTTAAGAAGATGCTTAATTCATCAATATCATTTGCGACATCTTCAAATGACGCAAGATTAAAAGAAGTTATGCAAATTAATAGAAGGCAAGATGATAATTATCTTACAGATACAGATGAGGCATACTTATTTGCAGGTTGGTGGGATAAAGTATTATCTCTAAAAGAAGGTGAATAAGATGAAAAAAAGTATAATTGCATTACCTATATTAGGGCTTTCTACAATGGCACTTGTCTCATGTGGTACTAAAGTTAACTCAAAAACACCATATGGAACATTATCTGATTCGAAAACTTATGCAAGCCTTGGAAGTAATTCAATATCAGAAAAAGGTTTATATAATTTGATGCGAAATAACGGATATAGTGAAGTTTACTCGAATTTAAAAAATCAATTATTTTCTGATATTTTGACTAATGAAAAATATTTTGCGTATGATCAAGAAAAAGATGCATATGATTATTACTTATTAAATTCAAATGTAATAAATTCTATATACGGAGTATCAACTGTAAGTGCGTATAAAGCATTAACAGAAAAAGATAAACAAAAACAAGCAAAGAAATATGTTGATACCTTGTTCAACGCAGGAACAACAAAAGAAGATGGATCATATTATACAACACAAGATATTCTTGATTTTTCTATCACTTTTGCGACTGATGAAAATGGGGATGAACAATTCGTAGCTAAATTCCCTTATGCATTCTATGAATCATATGTATTTGATAGAGCTCTTAACAATTATGTACTTGATCAATTAAAAAATCCTGACTTTAAATATTATTATAAAAATGAATACATTAAAGGCGAGGGTAAAAATGATTACTATGTATCAGATGATGATATAAGAGATTATTATTACTCAACTGGAAAAACTTATGGAGAATATAGAGGAATTGTTATTAAGTTTGCGTCTGAAGCACAAGCTAACCGTGTTATGCAAAAAGCTATCGGTTCTACAACAATCGATTCTTCAAATTATTTAGAGCAATATTTAAAAATATATAATCTAAAGAATACAACTGATGAAAATCTAACTGTTGATAATTATCTTGAAGATGAGCAAACAAATCTAACTATTACTAAGAAAAAGAATAGATTTACTGCAAAATTTTCTGGAAACTTACAAACATTCTTCCAAAATATGGAAGATGGTGACTATATAACAGAACCATTTAATATCGGTGGAGCATATTATTTAGTTTATCGTATTTCAGGTAGTGAAGAAGTTGAATGGGAAAACCTTGCGGACAAAGATAAGGTTGCAGGAGATGGAACTACTGTATACGATAAAATGCTTGATGACGTTTTATCAAATAAATCCTTATCAACTCTTGCGTCTAAAATAGTAGAAGAAAGAATTGAAGAGATTGTAGATAATGGCGATATTGAAATATATGACCCACTAGTTGGATATAATTTTAAACAATCATATAGTGATTTCACATATACTAAAACATTTAATAATGATTATATTTATAAAGTAAAATATAACGGAGAAGAATATACATATACTCCTAAAGAACTTTATGATGACTTAGAGGAAGCAAATGGTACATCAACTTCTGTTGAATACTTAAAGAATCAATGGGCATTAAGTTTGACATATATTGATGCACTAGTAGATAGCGATACTTATTCTGATTATAAAACAAGCTTAAATTCAGAAATTAAATCTTTCAATAAAGGGAATAAGGATATTTCTAAAAAACTAGGTCTTGAAACTTATCTTCAAACAACTTATGGAGTAAATACTAAAGAAGAAGTATTATCCGAAAAGAAAGCATCTTTAATTCTTGAAAAGCTAAATACTTATTTTGGTAATCCTACTACTGATAAAGTTAATTTTGATGAAACATCAACACTATATACTCAGTTCGCATCAATTTATAAAGATTTATATGATAAGTATTTTAATGCTGAAATATCACATATCTTAATCTCTGTTGATGAAGATTATTCAGGTACTACAACTGATCCTGATGTGTATAGAGAATCATTAAAAGAAATTGATCCTACTTTAGTAGACGAATTTGATAGAACTATTTTAAATATTTCAAATGCTATAATTTCAGAAGTAAAGATTCTTACTATCTCTAAGACAGTTACTGAAGCTTTCACATATATAGTAGAAGCATTCAACAATAACTATAAGATAGCATCTCTTTCATATACTTTGGGACATGACGTTTATTGGAATGATTATAAGAATGAATTCCCTATAACAATGAAGACTGAAGATTTATCAACAATTGACTTGTTTAAAGCGTCAAGTTATGTAGAAGAATTCTCAAATAGAGTTAAAGAATTGTACGATAAAGTAATTGATGGTACATATGATGAAAAGACTATGGATGATAAGGGAATATTTGAATTTGATTCAACAATAAGCTCTTTAGAACCATTATGCAAGACTGTATATGGATATCATTTATTAAATATTTATGGTACTGAAGATAAATCATCTGCTGTATTCAAAAAATCTTCTGATTCAAAAGCAAAAGATAGCGATGAGTACATGCAATATGAACACCTAGAAGTTGTTATAATTCCAGATGATGCGGATGGAGATACAGATAAAGATGATGATCCAGAGTATGTATTATATGCAAATGGATATTCAGACAATGATTACGCATCAGCTTCACAATTATTCATATATTTCTATGAAACTACAGTGATGGGTTCACATTCATTACTTAAGACATCTGTAAATAGTGCAATTTCAACAATGTTTGATGCAGCAATCACAAATTACACATCAACAAACTTCCAAAATTGGAAATATTTAACTTACGAATTAAAAGATTTAACATTCACATCTTCTTCAACAAAGAAAGATATGTATGTTGAAACACTAAAGAATACACTAGTTGGTTATGATTCAACAAGTTGGACATTATATACTGATTGGGTAGATACAACAAAATATAATTGGTCAATTGATTACAATTTTATTTGGAAATAATGGATGCTTAAATGCATCCTTATTTTTTTATGATATAATAGGGTCGGTGAATAAAATGAAAATATCAATGGTGGCTTCAGGTTCAAAGGGTAATTTATGTTATATCGAATCTAGTGAAGCAAAAATTTTAATAGATGCAGGAATCTCGTGTAAAAGATTTACAAAATTTATGGAAGAAAATAATATAGACATAAATCTTGATGGAATTCTTATTACGCATGAACATACAGATCATATTTCAGGACTTCTTCAAATATCAAAAAAATACAAATGTCCTATTTATATGACTTCTGGGACAAAAAAAGGAATTAGTGAAAAAACTAATGGAAAAGATATTATTTTAAATAATGATATAAAAATTATTGAACAAAATTCAAAATTTAAAATCAAAGATATAGATATAGAAACATTTCCAACTTTTCATGATGTATATGAGCCATGTTGTTATGTTCTTAAATCAAACAATAAAAAGTTAGTCTATATTACAGATACAGGCTATATCCCTATAAAATTATATGATAGACTAAAAGGCGCAGATTGTTATGTAATGGAAGTTAATCACGACCCAGAACTTTTAATGTCATCATCTAGACCATATGAAACTAGAATAAGAATCTTAGGAGATTTTGGGCATTTATCAAATGAAGACGGTTTAGAATTACTATCTAACTTAATGGATAAGAATTGTAAGTTGGTGTTTTATGCACATATATCAGAAGAGTGTAATTTGGTAAGTATTATTAAAGAAGAAGCTAAACGAATGTATCAAAAAATGGCAGTTGATGTGTCTAATGTATCTTTTGTATATACAAATCAGATTGCGACTAAGGTGTATGAACTATGAGAATTGAAATTATTAGCGTTGGAAAAATAAAAGAACAATATTTTAAAGATGGAATATTAGAATATAAAAAAAGGCTTGGTAAATACGTTAGTATTGAAGAAAAAGTATTAGCGGATGAGCCTATAAAAGATAAGGATAAAGAAGCGTTGGTCGAAGAAGTCAAAAAAATAGAAGGGGAAAGAATTTTAAAAGCCATAAATCCTCAATCGTATGTAATTGCTCTTGATTTAAAAGGAGTAATGTTAGATTCTATTCAGTTTGCACAAAAAATAGATCAAATATTTTCTTATAATGCATCTACGATTACGTTTATTATAGGTGGCTCTTTAGGGTTGTCTTGTGATGTTATACAAAGAGCTGATTATAAGTTATGCTTTTCAAAAATGACATATCCACATAAACTTATGAAATTAATACTTTTTGAAGCAATTTATAGAGCATTTAAAATAAATAACAACGAAACTTATCACAAATAAATTTAGACATCAATAGACTAGTTATGGAGTGCTATTTATTGACTATGAAATATGGTTGTGATAAAATATTTAAGGTATAAATTGTTAAGATTTTATATAAAAATTCGGAGGAAATAAAAATGTCAAATGTACAAAATTTACCACTAATTAATGAAGTTAACAAAAAAGAAGTAAAACCAGTTAAGATTATGCAATTTGGAGAAGGAAACTTCTTACGTGCATTCGTAGATTGGATTATAAACAAAACTAATCAAGCAACTGATTTTAACGCAGGTGTTGTAGTAGTACAACCAATGCCATTCGGAAGAGTTGCAGACCTTGAAAAGGCAGATGGATTATATACATTATATCTTCAAGGATTACAAAACGGAAAGGCTGTAAGAGAGCATGAAGTTATTAAGTGCCTTCAAGATTTCATCAATCCATTTGAACAATATGATAAGTATTTAGAATATGCAGCATCAGATGATCTAGAATTTGTAATTTCTAATACAACTGAAGCTGGAATCGCATTCGATGAAACTGATACAGATTTTACAGTATGTCCTAAATCATACCCAGGAAAACTTCTTGCATTTTTAAAGAAGAGATATGACCTTGGTAAAAAAGGATTATATATTATCACTTGTGAATTAATTGACTATAACGGACTTGAATTAAAGAACGTATTAGTTAAACTTGCAAAACATAACAATATGGACGAAGAATTCATTAACTGGATTGTTACAGCAAACAAATTCTACAATACATTAGTAGACCGTATTGTTCCAGGATACCCTCGTGGAGAAGCTGAACAATTCCAATTAGACCTAGGATATCAAGACAATAATATGGTTGTAGGTGAAATTTTCCACTTATGGTGCATTGATGCAAATACAGTTGAAGATAAAGCACAAGCTAAGAAGAATCTAGAAGAATTAAAGGCTAAATTACCAACTGAAAAAGCTAACTTAAACGTATTATTTGTTGAATCAATTGTTCCTTACAAACAAAGAAAGGTTAAGATTCTTAACGGATCTCACACTACTTTAGTTCCAGTATCATACCTTGCAGGAATTGATACAGTAAGAGAAACTATTGAAGATCCTCAATTAGGAACATTCGTAAAAGAATTTATCTTTGATGAAGTTATTCCTACAATTGCAATTCCAAAAGACCAAATGGTTGCATACTCTAATTCAGTATTAGAGCGTTATATGAACCCATATGTTCGTCATGAATTAATGAGCATTGCCCTAAACTCTGTAACAAAATATAAGACAAGAGTATTACCTACTGTTCTTCAAAACTTAGAAAAGGGAGTAATGCCAACTCATGCATTATTCGGACTTGCGGCATTAATCGCCTTCTACAAAGGAAAAAGAGAAATCAATGGTGCTGATATTCAATTAAATGACGATCCTAAATTCTTAGAATTCTTCAAGAATGAATGGACTAAGTTCGATGGAACTAAAGAATCAGTTAAGACTATTGTTGTTGATACTCTAGGATTAGAAGATCACTGGGAGACTAACTTAAATAATATTGCAGGTGTAACTGATTATGTTACAGATGCATTATATGCAATTGAAACTAAGACAATGCGTGAAGCATTAAAGGAAATTGTAAAGTAATAAAAAAATAAAAGGGTGATAAAATGAACGACTATATTATAATACACCAAACTGATAATGTGGCCGTTGTACTACGTCCATTCAAAAAAGGTGAAGTAGTAGAAGGTATAACATTATTAGAAGACATCCCTCAAGCACATAAAGTAGCCTTAAAGAAAATTTCAAAAGGTGAAGACGTAATAAAATATGGTTCACCTATAGGACACGCAACGGCAGATATTTTACCTGGTATGCATGTTCACACACAAAATGTTGCGACTAATCTTGATGATGTTATCGAATATAAATATGAGCCAAATTATCCAACTGTTCTAGGATACAAATCTGATAGAACGGTTGAAGTTTACCCTCGTAAGAGCGGTGAATATGGTATCAGAAATGAATTATGGATTGTTCAAACTGTAGGTTGCGTTTCTGGTATGGCAAGAGATATGATTGAACAATTTAAAGCAACTTATGATACTTCAGAAATTGATGGTGTCTACACATTCCAACATCCATTTGGATGTTCCCAAATGGGAGGAGATTTAGAACTTACTAGAACTCTTCTTCAAGATATGGTTAAACATCCTAATGCAGGTGCCGTACTTGTAGTAGGACTTGGATGTGAGGAAAACCAAATTGAAAAATTCAAAGAAACACTAGGAGATTATGACCATGATAGAGTAGATTTCTTAGTTGCTCAAGAATTTGAAGATGAAGTTGTAGAAGGTGTAAAGAGACTTAAAGTATTATACGATAAGATGAAAAATGATAAGAGAGTTACAAAACCTCTATCAGTACTTCGTATTGGACTTAAGTGCGGTGGATCTGATGGTATGTCAGGAATCACTGCCAATCCATTGCTTGGTCGTTTAAGTGATTTCTTATCACTAAATGATGCGACAACAGTTTTAGGAGAAGTTCCTGAAATGTTTGGAGCAGAAAAATTATTAATGGCACGTGCTAAAGATGAAGAAACATTTGAAAAAATTGTTAAATTAATTAATGATTTTAAAGTGTATTTCAAGAATCATCATCAAGTAATTTATGATAATCCATCACCTGGAAATAAAGCCGGTGGAATCACAACTCTTGAGGATAAATCACTTGGATGTACGCAAAAGGGTGGAGCTTCAAAAGTTAATGATGTTTTAAGCATGGGAGAAAGAGTTACTGAGAAGGGACTTAATCTATTATGTACACCAGGTAATGACCTTGTGGCTGTTACAACACTTGCGGCTGCTGGATGTCAAATGGTATTATTTACTACTGGTCGTGGAACACCATTTGGTGGATTTGTACCAACCGTTAAGGTTGCTACAAACTCAACACTTGCAAATAAAAAACAAAATTGGATTGATTTCAATGCTGGTGATTTAGTTGACAAAATGGATATGGATCAACTACTAGAGCATTTTATTGATTACATTTGTGATGTTGCATCAGGAAAGAAACAAACATGCAACGAAAAGAATAACTTCCGTGAAATATCAATTTTCAAGGATGGAGTAATTCTATAAAAAGAAGGAGAATATAAAATTATGCAAAATTTTATGGATAAGGATTTCTTATTAACTACAGAAACTGCTAAAAAATTATATCATGAACATGCAGAAGGACAACCTATTATAGATTATCACTGCCATCTTCAACCAAAAGAAATTTATGAAGATAAAAAATTCCGTAACCTTGCTGAAGTTTGGTTAGGAGCAGGAGATAGATACGGAGACCACTATAAGTGGCGAGCTCTTCGTGCTAGAGGATATAGTGAAGATTCAATCTCAGGAAACGTTCCTGGACTTTCTCAAGAAGCCTCAGATAAACAAAAATATATGCAATTTGTTGAATCAATGCCATATTTCGTAGGAAATCCATTATATCATTGGTCACACTTGGAAATGCAAAGATATTTTGATATCTATGATGTTATCAACAAACAAAACGCTGAAAAGATTTGGACTGAAGCTAACAAGAAGTTAGAAACACTTACTGCTCGTCAAATGATGTACAAATTCAATGTTAAAGTTGTTTGTACTACTGATGATCCAGTTGATGATCTTCATTATCATAAATTAATGAAAGAAGATAAGACTTTAAAAGTAGAAGTACGTCCTGCTTTCCGTCCTGATAAAGCAATTAATGTAGAACTTGATTGGTTTGGATCATGGGTAGACCAATTATCTAAAGTTGTTGGATATAAACTAGATTCTATTGATACTTTCACTAAAGCTTTAGCTGAGCGTATTGATTTCTTCCATGAAATGGGATCACGTTTATCTGACCACGCTCTAGATGTTGTTCACTATGCACCAGCTACTAAAGAAGAAGTTAACGCTATTTATCTAAAAGGTTTAAAGAATGAGCCTATTTCTGATGAAGAGCAAGACAAATATAAAGGATATATCTTATTATTCTTAGGAAAAGAATATTCTAAACATGGTTGGGTACAACAATATCATATTGGAGCTTTAAGAAATAACTCTAAATCTATGCTTAAGAAGATTGGACCTGATACAGGATTTGACGCAATTGAAGATTCTGTATACATGGAAAAATTATCTCAATTACTAGGAGCATTAGATGCTGAAGATGCTCTACCTAAGACTATCTTATATGATCTAAATCCTCGTGATAACTATGCGTTAATGGTTCTTGCTGGATGCTTCCAAAAAGAAGGTGTTAAGAACCGTGTTCAAGTAGGTACTGCTTGGTGGTTCCTAGATCAACAAGATGGAATGAGACAAAATATGGAAACAATGATGCAAGTTGCTATCATCAGTCAAACTGTAGGTATGTTAACTGACTCTCGTTCATTCTTAGCATATCCTCGTCATGAGTATTATAGACGTCTTCTTTGCCAAATGCTTGGTAATTTAGTTGAATCAGGACAATATCCTGCATCTGAATTAGAAACATTAGGAAAAATAGTTGAAGATATTTGCTACAATAACGCTCACGAATATTTTGGATTATAAAATATATAAGGCTTGTTTTATACAAGCCTTTATAATTTAAGGAGAAAGAAATGATTGATAAAATAAATTATGGACTTATTAAATTAATGGAAGAAACCTCAGATACTACTACAGAGAATAAGGTTGATTTTACATCAAGTGATTGGTGGAAAGGTAAATGGGAAGACTTAAAAGAATGGGCTACAACTAATCTTGTTCGTTATATAATTGCTTTTATTGTAATGATTATCTGCATCAAAATTGTTGATGTAGTATGTAAGAAATTTTATAAAAGACTTATTAAAAAACAAGCAGACGCAACTATTTCTAAGGTATTCCAAAGCGTAATATCTAAAGTACTTAAGGTTTTAATTTTCCTAATGTTCTTAGGATACATTGGAATTGAAACTGCTTCAATTTCTGCTGTAATTGCGGCTTGTTCTGTTGGAATTGGTCTTGCAGTTCAAGGAGCTCTATCTAATTTTGCTGGTGGAATTTTAATAATTCTTACAAGACCATTTAGAATAGGTGATTTCATAGAAGCTCAAGGAATTGCTGGTACTGTTGAAAATATAGGACTTTTCTATACTGATGTTGTAACAACAGATAATGTTGTAAATATGGTACCTAATGGTATTCTTGCGAACGGTGTTATCACTAACAAATCAGTTAAAGATACAAGGCGTGTGGATTTAGTATTCCCTATTGCATATGAAGCTGACTTTAGAAAAGCTGAAGCTGTAATTATTGATACATGCGCAAAAAATGAGCTTATTTTTAAGGACCCAGCACCATTCTGTCGTATTGGTGAATACAATGAATATACACTTGATTTAAAATGCCGTGTGTGGGTTAAGAGTGAAAATTATTGGGATGTATATTTCTATCTATTAGAAGAAGTATGGACTGCATTAGAAGTTAATGATATAGAAGTACCATATAATAGAATGGAATTATATGTTAAAAACAATCAAGAATAAAATTTAATACTTTTTTATAGAATGTAAGCAATTACATTCTATTTTTTTATTTCTTTAGGTATATAATTTAGTTTGTCGAGGTGTTATTATGGATTTTCAAACGACATTATTTAATGTATTTATAGTATTATTATATGCACTACCAGCATTTGTTTTAGCTAAGGTTAAAATGGTAGACGCAACTCATTCAAAATCTATCGCAACCATTCTTTTATACATATTATCTCCATGTATGATAATAAATGCATTTCAAGGAATTGAAAGAAGTAAAAAGATGGTTGAAAATATGGCTATATTTGTCATAGTTACATTATTGCTTCAAATATTAATGATTGCGCTTGCGTTTTCGTTTGCTCATTTTTATAACAAAAATAAAGATGAAGAACATAAACTTAAAAAAGTAGGACTTGCAGGTACAGCACTTGGAAATGTAGGATTCTTTGGACTTCCTATTGTTACAGCCCTTCTTAAAAATTATCCTGAAGCCGCAGTATATTCATCATTATTTGTACTTTCAATGAACTTGATGATATTTACTGTAGGAGCATATGCTGTAACAGGTAGAAAAGAATATATGAGTCTTAAGAAAATGCTTTTAAATCCTACTACAATATCTGTTATTATTGCGATGGTTATTTATGGATTTGACATTGAATTTCAAAACACTATGGGTGATTTTGGACCACTTTTAGGTGATGCAATAAAATTACTTGGTAAAATGACAACACCAGTATCTATGATAGTTTTAGGAATAAGGCTTGGTACAACATCGCTTAAGACTGTATTTACAAATTATCATGCATATATTGTCTCATTAATAAAATTAGTAATCTTTCCACTATTATGCTTTGTAATTGTATACTTTACACCACTACCTTATTCAATGCGAGCATCAATTGTTATTTTAGCGTGTGCCCCATGTGCATCATTAATCCTAAATTTAGCTGAAATGCTTGGATCAGAACAAGATTATGCCGCAAATGTGGTTTTAATATCAACATTATTATCGATTATTACCATACCTTTGGTGCTTTTAATTCTTTAAAAAAATAATTAAATATGGTATCATATAGTAGTTAGAATATGGAGTTGAATTTATATGGAATTTGATCACAAGAAAATAGAAAAGAAATGGCAAACTTATTGGGATGAAAACGAAACATTTAAAACTGATGTGTGGGATTTTTCTAAACCTAAATATTATGCCTTAGATATGTTCCCATATCCATCAGGACAAGGATTACATGTAGGTCATCCTGAAGGATATACTGCGACTGATATCGTATCTCGTAAAAAGAGAATGGAAGGATATAATGTATTACATCCAATGGGATTTGATTCATTTGGTCTTCCAGCAGAACAATATGCAATAAAAACAGGAAATCATCCTGAAGGTTTTACATTAAAAAACATTGAAACATTTACAAGGCAATTAAAAATGCTTGGATTTTCATTCGATTGGAGTAAACAAGTATCAACATGCGATCCTAAATTTTATAAATGGACACAATGGATATTTAAACAATTATATAATGATGGACTTGCAAAGCAAGTAGATATGCCTGTAAACTGGTGTGAAGAATTAGGTACGGTTTTAGCAAATGATGAAGTAATTGATGGAAAATCTGAACGTGGAGGATACCCTGTTGTTCGTCGTAATATGAAACAATGGGTTCTAGATATTCCTGCATATGCTGAAAAATTACTTTCAGGACTTGATGACGTTGATTGGCCAGAATCTACTAAAGCCATGCAAAGAAATTGGATTGGAAAGAGCGTTGGAGCACATGTAGAATTTAAGGTATCTAATACAGATTATAAATTTACTGTATTTACAACAAGATGTGATACTCTATTTGGAGCTACATATTGCGTACTTGCACCTGAACATGAACTTGTTGATTTAATTACTACAAAAGATAAGGCACAAGAAGTAAAAGCTTATAAAGAATTATGTGCTAAGAAAAGTGAACTTGAACGTACTGAATTAAATAAAGAAAAAACAGGAGTATTTACAGGAACATATGCAATAAATCCTGTAAATGATAAATTAATTCCTATTTATATTTCAGACTACGTGCTAGCATCATACGGAACAGGTGCTATTATGGCGGTTCCTGCACATGATGGAAGAGATTATGATTTCGCTAAAAAATTTGGTATTGAAATAATCGAAGTACTTGAGGGTGGAGATATTTCAAAACAAGCCTACGAAGAAGATGGTCTTCATATAAATAGTGGATTCTTAAATGGATTAAATAAAGAAGACGCAATAAATAAGATGATTTCATTCCTTGAAGAAAAAGGAATTGGAAAGAAAAAAATATCATACCGTCTTCGTGAATGGATATTTGCTCGTCAAAGATATTGGGGAGAACCAATTCCTGTAGTTCATTATAAGGATCATGATGAAGTGCTTCCTGATGATGAACTTCCACTAGTGTTACCAGAACTTGATGACTACAAACCAAAAGTAAACGGAACTGCGCCTCTTGAAAACGCAACCCAATGGAAAAAATATATAAATAAAGAAACAAAAGAAGAAGGTAAGAGAGAAACAAATACTATGCCAGGTTCAGCTGGTTCTTCATGGTATTTCTTACGTTATATTGATCCAAACAATGATAAAATGTTTGCAGACCCAGAACTTATAAAACACTGGATGCCAGTAGACCTTTACGTTGGTGGACCTGAACATGCAGTAGGACATTTACTATATTCGCGTTTCTGGAATAATTATTTATACGACAAAGGTCTTGTATCATGTAAAGAACCATTTAAGAAATTAGTTCACCAAGGAATGATTTTAGGATCAAATGGTGAAAAGATGAGTAAATCACGTGGAAATGTAATAAACCCGGATGATGTAATTGAGGAATATGGTGCGGATACATTAAGACTATATGAAATGTTTATGGGACCTCTAATGGCTGAAAAACCTTGGAGCGAAACAGGACTTGATGGTGCGCGTAGATTTTTAGATAGAGTATATAGATTTGTAGTATCAGCTATATCTAGTAATAAAATGGTTAATGGACCAATAAAAGAATTAGAATTAATTTATAACCAAACAGTAAAAAAAGTATCAGAAGACTATGATTCACTAAACTTTAATACTGCAATATCTGCATTGATGGTTCTTTTAAACGAAATGTCTAGACAAGAGGTTGTTTCTAAAGATTATGTATTAAATTACGTAAAGATGTTATCACCTATTGCGCCACATATATGTGAAGAATTATGGGAAAAATTAGGACATAATACAACGATTGCTTATGAATCATGGCCTAAATATGATCCATCAAAACTAGAAGCTTCGACAATTTCTATTATTTGCCAAGTTAATGGTAAACTAAGAGATAGAGTTGAAGTAAATGCTTCAAGCAGTGAAGAAGAAGTAAAAAATATAGCTTTAAATTCACAAAAGATTAAATCATACACTGATGGACATGAAATAGTAAAAGTAATTTATGTTCCTAAGAAAATATTAAACATTGTAGTAAAATAATAAAAATGGCAGAGTGATTCTGCCTTTTTTAATAAACGTTATAATATCTTATAAGTGAGTATTGTAAATGATATATAATTAGAAAAATGTTATGAACTATAGTATACTAATGTTATAGTTTAATTAATAAGTAAGTTTATGCAAAGGATTTAATTTTATTATTTGAAATCAAATCAAAAAAGTATAAAAGTTTTACAATACAATAACTCTTAGATAAATCACGTGATTTAATTTGTATTTACTATAAAATAATGCTATAATAAAATAGATTGAAAGAAGAAAAAAGTAATATGCGTTTTCTAGAGAGGGGTTGCGGATATTATGAAAAAAAATTTAATATTTTCAATATTATCCTTAATTCTTGCTTCAACGCTCGTTGTTTTTATTTCGTTTGCGTGGTTCACGACAAATAGTGAAGTAAATTCTACAACTATAATTAAGGTAACAGGTGGTTCTAAATACGAATATACGCTGCAAACTTATGACACAAATGAATGGGTAAATGTTAATAGCGAAAATCCACTATCATTTGATAAGTTTAGTCCTGGAGATTCTATTTATTTAAGATATAAGATTGTATCAGCCAAAAGTGAAAATTCATATATTCAGTCTAATCTTAGCTCGTATTCTTCAGAAATATCAGATCATCTTTCTGCAAATCTTGAAAAAATGCAAATAGAATTAGATAAGGCATACCAAGTGTTTGATATTATAGAAAATAAGGATGAAGAGACTAAAGCAGATTATCCATATATAACAAATTATGAAGGTCATACTATTTATAATATTGATAGCAATGGTAAAATTGTGCTTACTGATTTTTCTAAAATTGAAAATGCGGTTGTAACTTATGATTTAACCTCATCAAAAGATGATCTTACACCAAGTGAATTACCAAAATATGATGGGCTTACTAAAAAAACATTAGGGCAAAATATATTTGATGGCCAAGGACAAACAATTTATGCAAATGATGTTACTTATTGTTATTTTTCAATAGTATATGAGGATTATGACGAGGTAGAATCAGAGATATATGATTCGAATGATTACTTTATATATCAACAATTTAGGGTTGAATCTATAAATATTTATCTATAGTGGAATTGAAATGGAGGGATAACGTTGAGAAAGAAAATATTAATAATAACTTGCTTAGTTTCACTTCTTGCCTTATCCTTTATAGGATTTGGTTATGGATATGGGTGGTTCATTAACCAATCGCAAACAGAACCTATTGATTGGAACACTAAAGGTATAGTTTTTTCATATAAAATAAATGATGGATTTGATGAAAAGACTGATGTGCTAGCATATTCTGTAAACAATGTTGCGTTTTTTGATAAAGATAGCACAGATGAGGGGAAATATTTTAAAGATATGGCTTTAGAAATAGAATTCAACATCACAAATGTATGTGATTATGATTTAACTGTTTCTTTAGAATTTAGTGCGCAAGAAGAAACTACTGTTGCTCATTTAGAAGGTCTTTTAACGAGTGAGAAAATAGAATCTACTACTAACTATAATTCGGTAGAAGAGGTCTTAGAAGCTAAAAAGATTGGGAACTCTTCAAGTAAGATAACTTTACCAAGTAAAGTAGAGGTAAAAACAGTTGGAACTGCTTATCTATATTTATTTGGTGTTCAGCCAGATGATAGCGCAACTAATGATTTTTTAGCTGACACATATGGGTTTAGTATTTTATTATCCGCTGTAAGGTATAAAGAACAATAATTAAAAAGAGGTGTTTTTTACATCTCTTTTTGCATTTTATATGAAAGTGTTAAATTAATTATGAAATATATACCTGAAATAAATAAATATTTAATCAAATATTTTGATTTAAATGGTTTTACTTTTATTTAATGTTATATTATGCTATACTAACTATATATTTTTTTTAATAAAATGAGGTTTTCATATGAGAATTTTAATTGTAGGATTAGGCCTTATGGGAGGCTCTTATGCGATGGGGCTAACAAAGGCTTCACACGAGGTATACGCAACAGATATTAATCCTTTGTCTATCAAATATGCTAAAGATAAAAAAATAATAATAGATGGATCAACAAATCCAAAGGATTTTATAGAAAATGTTGATATGGTTGTTATTGGATTGTATCCAAATAACATTATAAATTTTTTAGAAGAATATAATATATACTTTAAAGAAGGTCAAATTATAACTGACCTTTGTGGAATAAAAACATACTTTTTAGAAAAAGCCCAAGAGATTGTTACAAAAGCTGAATATATCTCTCATCACCCTATGGCTGGACGTGAAAAAAGTGGTGTAGAATATGCGAATACAGAGATGTTTTTAAAAGCTAACTTTTTGATTACACCTACAATAAAAAATACAACTAGAGCTATAGAAGTTTTGAAAGGAATTGGAAACGATTTGAAGTTTGGTAAAATTTCTATTGTAACACCTAAACACCACGATGAAATTATAGCTTACACATCACAACTTACACACGCAATTGCGGTTGCTTTAGTCAATTCTGATAGGTCAGATGATTCTAAGAATTTTGTAGGAGATTCGTATCGTGACCTTACGAGAATTGCTAAAATAAATGAAGAATTGTGGAGTGAATTATTCTTTAATAATAAAGATGCCTTAATGGAAAAGATAAGAGTTTTTGAAGAAGAATTAGATGAAATAAAAAAAGCTTTAAACAATGATGATAAAGAACTATTGAAAGAAAAATTTAAAAGTTCTACTAAACATAGAAAAGAGATGGAATAATGAGAAGACTTCATATTAATTTAAAAGATCATTCTTATGATATTGTAATCAAAGATGGTATTATAGATAGTCTTGCAGAATATATAAGTGAAGTATACAAAAACAGAAAAATATATATTATAACAGATTCTAATGTTGCGCCTCTTTATTTAGATAAAGTTAAAGAAGGTTTAAGTAAATTATATAAAGTAGAAAGTGTTGTAATAAAAGCAGGAGAAGAGTCTAAATGCTTTGATGTATATAAAGATGTATGTGAACAATTAATAAACCTAAATATAAGAAGAAATGAATTACTTTTAGCTTTAGGTGGAGGAGTAATCGGTGACTTAACAGGATTTATTGCAGGAACTATTTACCGTGGAATACCATACATAGGTGTACCAACATCTCTTTTAGCACAAATGGATTCATCTATTGGTGGAAAAACAGGAATAGATTTTTATAATAGAAAAAATATTATTGGTGTATTTAAACAACCACTAATGGTTTTGATTGATCCAAGAACTACAGATACTTTGTCAAAAGAAGAATTTACTAATGGAATGGGTGAACTTATAAAGCATGGCGCAATAGGTAATCCTAAACTATTAACTTTGATTGAAAATGGTCTTGATAAAATGACTGAAGAAATAGTAGAGGAATCATTAAAGGTTAAAAAGGCTGTTGTAGAAATTGATGAATTTGATCAAAAAGAACGTATGTATTTAAACTTTGGCCATACATTTGGACATGCGATTGAACTTAAATATGGTTATAAGCATGGGGTTGCAGTAGCTATTGGAATGCTTATGGCATTAAAATTTGGAATCGATATGAATGAAACTAAAAAAGAATGCTATGATGTAATTTATAACATTTTGATGAAATGTGATTTCCCTATTGTAGAATATAATTATAAAGATTATCTATTAGATATGGCATATGATAAGAAGAATATTGCAGGCGTAATTAAATTTGTATTTATAAAAGATTTTGGTAAACCAGAATTATATGAAATTAAAGAAGAAAATATAAAGGATTTGATGTAGATGAATGTTATTATAACTCCAAACAAATTAGAAGGTAATGTTATAGTTCCACCTTCAAAAAGCTTATCTCATAGAGCGATAATTGCGGCCTCTTTAGCTGAAGGGCGAAGTAAAATATCAAATATTATATATAGTGAAGATATTATTGCGACAATAAACGCTATGGAAGGTTTAGGAGCACATATAGAAAAACATGATGATTATTTAATAATAAATGGATCTAAGCCTAAAAGAATAAGTAATATAATAGATGCGAATGAATCTGGGTCTACAATTCGTTTTATGATTCCTATTGCGCTTGTTGTTGATAGTCCCGTAGAATTTATGGGTAAAAATAATTTGGTAAATAGACCATTAGATGTATTTACTGACCTATTTGATGAATTTGGTATTAAATATGAACGTGGTGAAAAATATTTACCTATGAAGGTATATAATGGCTTAAAGCCTGGAGTATATAAAATAAGAGGAGATATTTCATCACAATTTATTACAGGTCTTTTATATGCTTTACCACTTCTGAGCGGAGATTCTAAGATTGTGATTACAACAGCATTAGAATCAAAAGGATACATTGATCTTACAATGGATGTTTTAAAGAAGTTTGGTATTGAAATAAAAACTGATGATTATACAACTTTTGATATTAAGGGAAATCAAACATATAAACCACAAGATTATACTGTAGAAGGAGACTATTCACAAGCGGCATTTTTTGCGGTTGCTAATACCTTGGGTGCAAATCTTAATATCCTTTGTATGAATGAAGATTCATATCAAGGTGATAAGAAGATTATTCTAGATATTAATTCTTTTAAAGGTAATGCCTATTTCAAAGAAGGTATGTTAAAAGTAGATTCTCTTGAGACAAAAGGTGCTGTAATTGATTTTAAAAATTCACCTGACTTAGGACCTATTGAAACAGTTCTTGCAGCATTATCAAAAGGACATTCAACATTTACATCTATTGAACGTCTTCGTATTAAAGAATGTGATAGGGTAAAAGCAATGGAAGAAGAACTTAATAAAATGGGCGCAAAAGTATATGATAATGGTGATACTATGGAAATTGATGGTGTTGATATGCTAAATGGCGCAATGGACTTAGATTCTCATAATGATCATAGAATAGTAATGGCATTATCAATAGCTTCACTTAAAACTAACGGTAAAATAAGAATTTTAAATGCTGGAGCTATCAAAAAGAGTTTCCCACATTTCTTTAACGTGTTTGAAAGCATAGGAGGAATTGTTGAATATGAAGAATAAACTAGAATCTGCAAGAGAAGTAATTAATTCTGTTGATTTAGAAATGATAGAATTGTTTAAAAAAAGAATGAAGGCTGTATCTGATGTTGTTTCTTATAAAATAGAAAATAATCTTCCTGTACTTGATTCTTCTAGAGAAAGTATATTACTAAATAAAAATTTAGAAGCATTAAATGATAAAGAATTAGAAGAATATTATCTTACTTTTTTTGAAGGAGTATTAAAATCTTCAAAAGATTATCAAAAGAAGATTAAAGGAGAATAGTATGAAAACATTTGCACTATTAGGTGAACATTTGTCACATAGTTATTCACCTATAATTCAAAAAAAATTGTTTCAGTTTAAAGGGCTTGATTATGATTATAAACTTTTAGAAATTAAGGAAGATGAAATAAAAAATACTTTAGACTTGTTAAAAGAAGGAGTATATTCAGGATTCAATGTCACAATCCCTTACAAAAAAGAGGTTATGAAATATTTGGATGAAATATCAGAAGAAGCAAAAACCATAGGGGCAGTAAATACTATAAAATGTGTTGAAGGGAAATTAATTGGATATAATACTGATTATTTTGGCTTTATCGAAGAATTAAAATTTTATGGTATAGATGTGGAAAACAAGAAATGTTATGTACTTGGTACAGGAGGAGCATCACTTGCGGTAAATAAAGCACTTTTAGATTTAGGAGCACAAACAATTTCTGTATCAAGAAATAAGAATATAAATACTATCACATATGATGAATTAAAAATAAATTCTAATGATATTATAGTAAATACTACTCCTGTTGGAATGTATCCTAACACAAAACAAAGTCCGCTTGATAGTACTACTGCAGAAGTAGCATCGACTATAGTAGATATTATTTTTAATCCAAATGTGACTAAACTTATGAGCTATAACAAAAATAGTTATAATGGTATTATGATGTTAATAGGTCAAGCTAAAAAAGCTCAAGATATATGGCTTTCTGAAGAAGTAGATGTGGATTATAAAGCTATGCTTGATTATTTAAAAGGGGTGATTTCTTGTGAATAGTTTTGGAAGGCTATTTAGAGTATCTATTTATGGTGAATCGCATGGAAAATCTATTGGTGTTGTAGTAGATGGTGTGAAAAGCGGTATTAAATTGTCAGAAGAAGATTTCTTAAAAGATCTTTTAAGAAGAAAGTCAGGAGGACTTGGTACAACACCACGTATTGAAGATGATTTAGTTTTAATTGAGTCAGGCGTATTTAACGGATACACAACAGGAGCACCAATTTCTTTAAGATTTGTAAATAATAATACTAAGAGTAAAGATTATTCTAATCTAGTAACACATCCAAGACCAGGACATGCTGATTTTACAGCATCTAAAAAATATGATGGATTTAATGATTATAGAGGTGGCGGACATTTCAGTGGAAGAATTACACTAGGAATAGTAGCGGCAGGTGTTATTGCAAAAAAGATGCTTAAAGATGTCTCTTTTGAAACGAAGATAATAAATCTTTGTGGAGAAACAGATCAATCAAAGTTCCAAGATATTTTAAAGAATGCAGTAGAAACACATGATTCAGTCGGTGGAATAGTTGAAGTTATAATAAATGGAGTTAAAGTAGGACTAGGTGAACCATATTTTGATTCACTTGAATCAACAATATCACACTTGATGTTTTCGATTGGTGCAGTAAAAGGAATCGAATTCGGTACCGGATTTGATGGAGCATCATTGAAAGGTTCAGAATTTAATGATAAAATAATAGATGAGAGTGGAAAGACTAGTACAAATAATAATGGTGGAATAAATGGTGGAATTTCAAATGGCAATCCAATTGATTTAAAAGTATTTATAAAACCAACACCAAGTATAGGATTGCCTCAGAAGACGTATGACTTTAAAGAAAACAAAGTATCAGAACTTATAATTGAAGGACGTCATGACTCAGCAATTATAGTCAGAGCCTTAGTATGCTTAGAAGCAGCATGTGCAATAGCATTATGTGATGCATATCTAATAGATAATGCTTATAAAAATAAAGAAGAAGGAGAATTTTAAAAATGAGTAATAAAAGAATCGCAATCGTAGGAGCAGGTCCAGCAGGACTTGCGGCAGCAAAAGAATTACTTACTGCGGGATATAGCGTTGATATTTTTGATAAGGAAAATTTTGCAGGAGGAGTAATGGCATTTGGAATTCCATCATTTAGATTTAAGATGGATGCAATTAAAAAGCAAGTGGAGCCTGTTGAAACTCTTGGTGGAAAATTCCACTTCGGAGCTGATTTAAAAGAATCAGATTTCTTAAAGATGGCAGAAGAATATGATTATGTATATTTAGCATACGGACTTACAAAAGTAAGACATTTAGGAGTGCCAGGAGACGATCTTGAAGGATCACTTAATGCCTTAGAATTCTTAAGACAATACAACTTTGATGACAAATTAAATCTTACGACAACACGTCCAGTACTTCATGGAACAGTTGTAGTTGTAGGAGCTGGAAATGTTGCGATGGACGCAGCTAGAGTAGCTACTCGTTGTAATGCAGATAAAACTATTATTGCATATCGTCGTTCTCGTGATGAAGCACCATGTACAAAGGCTGAAATGGATCAAGCTGAAGGTGATGGGGTAATAATGCAATTCTTAACTAACCCTGTTGAAGTAATTGGTGAAAACGGAAAAGTTAAGGCAGTTAAATGTGAAATTATGACTCTTTCTGAGCCAGATGAATCAGGACGTAAAAAACCAGTTGGTACTGGAGAATATACAACAATTGAATGTGATTATGTAATTTCTGCAATTGGACAAATTCCTGATACTTCAATCTATAACGTTGGACGCCTTGAAACAGATCACGGATATCTAAAAGCAGTTTCAAATGTTGGTGAATCTTTCCAAACATCTGTTGAAAATATCTACACAGGTGGAGATATTGTAAAAGGAGCTAAGACAATTGGAGTAGCTTTAAAGTGTGGAAAAGATTTTGCAAAAATGGTAATTGCAGCTGATCAACAATAATAAAATAAATCAAAAGTAGAATGGCACTAGAAATAGTGCCATTTTTAATAACATAGATAAAAAATAGACATTTAAATAAATTTAATATATTATTTTATAAAACGTGTGATTTTTTATAAAAAAGAAGTTAAATTTAATTGATTTTTTTGCTTAAAGAAATGTATAATAAATTAAAGAAAAAAAACTAAGAGGTGAAGGGCATGTTATTAATTACAAGTAAACTTATGGGTGAAATAATTTGTGGAGTTTGTATAGGATTATTAGTGATTCTAATTATATGTGCAATTGTGTCGAAAACTCCAAATAAAAAAGATTCTAAAGAAGTTGTAAAAGAAGACGAGAAAGAGAACCAAGATTCAAAAGAAGAAAAACAAGAAGAGGAAGAAACTCCTGCTCAAGAAACTGAATCTGAAGATGAGGCAGAAGAAATAGAAGAAGATGAAGAGGTAGAAGATACCAAAACTGAAGAAGAGTCAGAAGAAGTTGAAGAGGAAGAAACTCCTGCTCAAGAAACTGAATTTGAAGATGAGGCAGAAGAGATAGAAGATAATGATGATGACGAAATTGAAATAATAGAAGAGCCTAAAGCTGAAGAAGAAGTTGAAGAAATAGATGCTGAAGAAGAAAAATCTTTGAATTCTATAGAAACTGCAAATAATTCTGCTAATGCAAGATATGCTGGTAAGTATATAATTACTATAGATGATACTGGATATAGATTCAAATTAGTAGCATCAAATGGACAATCATTAATTGTTTCTGAAGCATATACAACAGAAGCAGGATGCCGTAGAGGAATTGATACAATAAAGAGAAATGTTCAAGCTGGACAAGTTAAGATTGATGCAGACAAGCATAATCTATATTTCTTCACATTAGTATCTAAACAAAATAGAATCTTAGCTCAATCAGCTTCTTATAAAGCAAAAGATTCAGCTGTAAGAGCATCTGAATCATTTAAGAAGTTTGCTTTAACAGACAACATTGTTGTTGATGAAGAAAGCAAAAAAGCATCGAATGCTGAAATTGTAAACATTGAAGCTGAAGTAAAAGATGGTGGAGAATATACTATTGAACAAAATCCACATGGATTCATCTATGTGTTAAAAGCATCCAATGGAGTTAAGATTGTTACATCTCAAGACTATAGTTCATTAAATGCTGCAAAAGAAGCATATGAAAGATTTAAAGATGCAGTATATAATGGGGAATGGCAAATTGTAAAGGATAAGAATTCAAATTATCAATTCAAGTTATATCTAAGAAGAAGACTTGTTGTTGCGGGTGAATTATATCAATCAAAAGATCAAGTAAAGAGTACAATAGCATCAATTAAATCATGGGCTAAAAATGCTACTTACGAAACACCAAATTTTGAAAACAATCAACAATAATATTTAAGGTATGAGCGACAACCTCATACCTTTTTTATACTTTTAAAAAAAAGTGCTTGCATACTATAAATCGTTATGCTATAATTAAAGGGCTGTTAAAGATAATAAATGGTCCGGTAGTTCAGTTGGTTAGAATGCCTGCCTGTCACGCAGGAGGTCGCGAGTTCGAGTCTCGTCCGGACCGCCACTTGTTTTTAACAAAATTTAATATGCACTCATAGATCAATTGGATAGATCGTTTGACTACGGATCAAAAGGTTGAGGGTTCGAGCCCTTCTGGGTGCGCCATATTTTGGAGGTTTAGCTCAGTTGGGAGAGCATCTGCCTTACAAGCAGAGGGTCAGCGGTTCGAGCCCGTTAACCTCCACCATTTTTATATATGCCGACATAGCTCAATTGGCAGAGCAACTGACTTGTAATCAGTAGGTTGAGGGTTCGATTCCTTTTGTCGGCACCATTTTATGTAGTAGACTTAGTTAATAAGTCTTTTTTTTTGACTATTTTTATTTTAACATAGAGTGCTTTAATATATATTTAATTTTTTTAAAATGATTAAAAATATAAAGAAATATTTCAAATAAATATGATATAATTTTTTTAGTTAATGAAAGAAGAGGATTTAAAATGATTTGTTTTTTAAATGATTATAATTGTATCGGCTCAAGTGAAATACTCGAAGCTCTTGCTAAATATAGTAAGGAAAATAATTATGGATATGGCAAAGATTATCATACCGCTAATGCTATAAAATATATTAGAGAAGAAATGGAAAAACCTAATGCAGATGTTTATTTTCTTGTAGGTGGAACGGTTACTAATAGAGTAGGCCTTTATCAAATGTTAAGGCCATATGAAGCAGTTATTGGGGTTGAAAGCGGTCATATTAATGTCCATGAAACAGGTGCAGTTGAGTCAACAGGACATAAAGTTTTAACAGCGGAAGGACATAATGGTAAATTATCATCACAAGATATTTTAAATATATTAAATGACCATCAAGATAATCATAAAGTATTACCACGTGCTGTTTATATTTCACAACCAACTGAAATAGGTACTATTTATTCTAAAAAAGAAATTGAAGAAATTCGTGCAGTATGTACGAAGAATGATTTATATTTATTTATAGATGGTGCAAGACTTGGATGCGCATTAATGTGCGATGATAATGATTTGACATTAAAAGATTTAGCATCTAATGCTGATATATTCTATATTGGTGGGACAAAAAATGGCGCACCATTTGGAGAAGCACTTATTATATTATGCGATGAATTAAAAAAGAATTTTTCGTATTTAATAAAAAATCAAGGTGCATTACTTGCAAAAGGATATATTTCAGGAATTATATTTGAAGAATTCTTTAAGGATGGATTGTACTATAGAAATGCTAAAAATAGTGTAGTTATGGCAAAACGTCTTAGAGAAGTATTTAATAGCCATGGAATAAAAGAAGCTTACATAAATCCTACTAATCAAGTGTTTGTGAGCCTTGATAAAGAAAAGTTTGATAAATTATCTGAAACTATAATGTTTGAAAAATGGGAAGAAAAAGATGGTAAAATAATATCTAGGTTTGTTACTAATTTTAATACATCAAAAGATGATATAAGCAAATTAAATGAAACTTTAAACAAGATTATTTAATGATATAAAATTATATAAAAAATAGATGAAAAAAAACATAATTGACTATAAAAAATCTATTCATATATTTTCTAAAAAATTGTATAATAATTATAGAGGTGATTATTATGCGTAAAACAAAAATTATATGTACTTTAGGTCCTGCTTCAGATTCATATGAAGTATTAAAAGAAGCTTTTAAGGCTGGACTTGATTGCGCTAGATTAAACTTTTCACATGGAACATATGATGAAAAGAAAGAAAAAATTGATTTAATTCATAGATTAAATGAAGAATTAGGAACTAATGTTCCAGTTATGCTTGATACAAAAGGACCTGAAATAAGAGTCCGTAATTTTGAAGGAGATAAAATCCTTTTAAATGAAGGGGATGAATTTAGACTATCTCCAGATAAAGATTTACTTGGTAATTCTAAGATTTGTGGACTAACATATCCTGATCTTGCAGACTATGTAAAAGTGGGTAATAAGATACTTGTCGATGATGGTAAAATTCAACTTGTAGTTACAGGAATTGAAGACAGAGTACTTGTAACTAAAGTGTTAAATAGTGGAAGTATTTCTAACCATAAGTCTATTAATATTCCAGATGTAATAGTAAATATGCCTTATCTATCAGAAGTAGATAAGAATGATATTATTTTTGGATGTGAGAATAACGTTGACTATATTGCGGCATCATTCGTGCGTCGTAGACAAGATATTCTTGATTTAAAAGAATTATTACATGAGCATGGTGGAGATGATATTAAGATTATATCTAAGATTGAAAACACAGAAGGTGTTTCAAATATGGATGATATCATTGATGAATCAGATGGAATAATGGTTGCTCGTGGTGATTTAGGAGTTGAAGTTGCATATAAGAAACTTCCATCAATTCAAAAAGATATGATAAATAGATGTTATCATAAAGGAAAACTTGTTGTAACAGCAACTCAAATGCTTGATTCAATGCAACAAAATCCACGTCCTACACGTGCTGAAGTATCAGATGTTGCGAATGCTGTTTATGATTCAACATCATGTACAATGTTATCAGGTGAAACAGCTGCTGGTAAATATCCTATTGAAGCTATTAAAGCAATGAGCGATATTGATAGATATGCTGAAGAAGATATCAATTATAAGAATAGATTTACAAAGAATCATATTTCTTTAGGATCAGATGAACATTCAGTAATTGCTAATAGTGCTGTACAAGCTTCATTCCAAACTAATGCTAAAGCGATTATTTGTGTAACAATGTATGGAAAAACAGCTGAAATTATTTCAGCATACAGACCAGAATGTCCAATTATTGCGATTACTGTAAATCCAAAAGCTTGCCGCCAATTAAATTTAGCTTGGGGAGTTGTTCCAGTCCCTGCTGAAAGAAAAAATACAACAGATGAACTATTCTTATATGCTATAGAGAAAGCAAAAGAAACAGGGCTTGTTGAAGCAGGTGACAATGTAGTAATTACTACATCTTCTGTAATCGGTGTTGGTGTTACGGATACTCTAAAACTTCATACAATTAGATAGCGTTTATAAATCTTCAAAGTTTAATACTTTGGAGATTTTTTATTATATTAGGTTTGCCTAATATAAAAACTACATAATAGAATTTGTTAGAAAAAGAGCATAAAGTCTAATTTAATAGGTAAGACATAGTATTAAACACGGTTCTCAAATTTACATATGCAAATTGATGGCCTGTGTAAGAAGCGTCACTTATAGGTTGGTCTAAAATTGCATGTTTTATATTTAATGGTCGTTTTAATTATTAAAGTCAATGTTAAAAAGTCCAAGTTTTTGTCTTCACTCCAAATTGAGCATCTTCATTATATCCTTAACATTTTAATGAATGAATTTGTTTTTTGCCTTTAATTTTTGGAAACTAAATAATCTAATAAAATTGTTGATTTAGAATAGTTTAATGTGAAAGTGTCAAGATAAAATAAACCAGTTTGGTCAACTTTTTTTGAACCACTATT
>CAVFNL010000042.1:0-80147 GCA_963623875.1 Parabacteroides distasonis
CGCGGCTGGCTTTGCTATTTGCAACGACCTTTATTAGAATACACCATCAAGCCTTAATTTGCAACTACTTTTTTTATTTTTTTTGCCTTCTTTTATGCACTTTTTAAACAAATTATTTTATTTATCAAAATTAAAAAGACACCAAAGTTAGACCTTTGATGTCGAATTATTTTATTTCACTAGTCTAGTGATATCATTATATAAAACATATACCATAAATATCATTAGTACTATAAACATAACATTATTTATAATTGCCTCTACTTTACGATTAAGTGGTTTACGAGTTATACCTTCAATTAATACAAATAGTATTCTTCCACCATCAAGAGCTGGGATAGGAAGTAAATTTACAACGCCTATATTTACTGAGAGTAGTGCCATGAAAAGCATTAACGCAATTATACCCGCACTTATATAGGTACCCATTACAGAATATATACCAACAACACCTGATAAATTAGAAACTCCTACTTGCCTTACACCGCTTGGATGAATGATAATTTTTAATGTATTAAAAATAAGTGTAAAATCATCCCAGAAATTAGATCCCGCTTGTTTGATTGATTCAAAGAAAGCATGGTGGTATGTTGGTGATAATCCTACGATTAATCTTATTTTCTCTACATGTTGTGAATTTAGTACTTCATTTCCATATGATTCAACAATCATCTCTTTAGCATATTCTACGGTATTATCGTCTCCACGTGTACTAGATTTTGTATATTTAAAGTTTCCACTTTCATCAACTGAAACATCATAGTATCTAAAATAAATATTCGCAACATCTAAATCTTTTAAATTCTTAATTAAATCTTGCCACGAATCAATTGGAACCCATGCGTTTTTATCATATTCATCATTATGGTTATATACATTTATTGCATATATAATATCTCCTGTAGATATTTGTGTCTCCTTAGAACTTACATCATTCTTATATCTTAAGCCATACTCACCTACAAGTGCACCTTTTGCAATTTCTTGATAATTTTCATTATAATATTTAGAATCTTTTGAAATAGCTGATGAAATGCCTATAGAATTTATATATACATTTGGCTTTATGTTCTTTGTAATAATCTCCCCATTTCTAAAAATAGAAATACTTATCTCATAAGCGCCTTGATTTAGTGCTTCGTCCATTGCATTTTCAAAATCATGCCATGATGAAATATTAAAACTTAAATTATCGCTTATTTTAACTTCCTTAATAACATCGCCTGCTTCTAACACCATAGATGCAGGGTATTGGCTTCCAACACTACCTATTTCTGAAGATGAATATTTTGGCGTTCCTTGAATAAAACTACAAATTAAATAAATAAACATTGCAAGAACCATATTCATAAAAGGACCTGCAAGCATAACAATAAATCTTTGCCATACTTTTTTAGATTCAAAGCATCTATTGAATGGTGCTATTTGAATTCTTGTTGCACCATCGACAATAAATGCATCTTCTTTTACTGCATAAGATTCACCTTTAGCGTTAAAAATATCTTCATCACTAATAGTATCATCAAGACATAGTTCAATTTCTAAAGGTTCACCGTGTCTAGAATATAATTCTTTCTTGATTACCCTACCTCTTACATCACATACAGTCTTATCATCTAAAACTATTTCATAAGCTTCTTTATTCTTTAAATTTAGGCCTATTTTATCTCCGACTTTAAAAATTTCTTCAGAGAACTGCTCTCCTGCCATAGATACATAACCACCAATAGGCAATGCTCTTATAGCAATAGTTGTTTCTCCTTTTTTCTTTTTATATAAAGCAGGCCCCATACCAATAGAAAACTCATGGCATAAAATACCAAATTTTTTTGCTGTTAAAAAATGTCCTAATTCATGAACAATTACAATAATAGAAAGTACTAATAAAAAAACAATAATCTTAACTAATACCATTATTTTCTCCCCCATTCTTCATAAATTCTATTTTGAATTTCTGCGTCAATTTTAATAACATCGTCAATCGATATATTTTTTAATTTATATTCTCTAGAGATTTCTCTATAAATTATTTTTTCAATATCCAAAAACTTAATTTTACCATCTATAAATAGCATAACCGCTGCTTCGTTCGCAGCATTTAATACGCACGGATAAATTCCACCTTTTTTAAGTGCCATATATGCATAGTCTAGACATCTAAATCTTTCTAAATCCATTTTTTCAAAAGTAAGACTATAGATATCTTCAAGATGTAATTCCTTTCCTTTATATTCTAGATGCGCAGGATATGATAATGCATATAAAATAGGCATTCTCATATCTGGAGATGCTAAAACCGCCTTAACTGATAAGTCTTTAAATTCAACTAAAGAATGAACAATTGATTGCCTATGAATAATTGTTTTAATTCTTTCAGGTTCTATATCAAATAAGTAATGAGCTTCTATAACTTCAAACCCCTTATTCATCATAGTAGCACTATCAATAGTTATCTTTTTCCCCATAGTCCAATTTGGATGCTTTAACGCATCTTCTAGAGTAACATTTTCCAAATCTTTTCTTGCAAGATCTCTAAATGAACCACCTGATGCAGTAATAATTAAAGATTTAATATCTTCATGCTTTTCTCCTGTTAAACATTGCCAAATTGCACTATGCTCTGAGTCTATAGGAAATATCTTAACACCATTTTTTTTAGCAAGAGGCATAACTAAAAAGCCTGCCATAACCAAAGTTTCTTTATTTGCTAGTGCAACATCATTTAACGCCTCAATTGCACAAATTGTAGGTTTAAGACCAGCATGTCCTACCAAAGCATTTACAACAATACCTTTATTACGACTTTTGTATTTTGCTATTTCATTTAATCCTTCATCTCCATAAACAATTTTAGGATTATAAGATAATTTAACATCACATTTTTCTCTAAAACAAACAAGTTCTGGTCTAAATTCTTCAATTAAAGAAAGAGATTTTTCCAAATCTCTTCCCATACTCATCGCAACCACATTAAATTTATCCCTATTAGCTCTTGCAATATCTAGTGTTTGTGTACCTATTGATCCTGTAGATCCAAGTAAGTATAAATCTTTCATAATAAAATCTCCTATGCTAAAAGCGATACTAAATTATTGAATATTAAGAATAATCCCCATAAAAACATACCACAATAAATCGCAGAATCAAATCTATCTAGTACTCCACCATGTCCTGGGAATATATCAGAGAAATCTTTGATTTCATATGTTCTTTTAAATTTAGACGCAACCAAATCTCCAATTTGTCCCATAATAGAACCAAGTATTGTAATAATGATTACAAAGCATATAGCTTGTGCATGGTTAAATTTATTAAAGAATTTCATATAGGTAATATTATTGTTAAAAATACAGAAATTATTATAATAATCAGGATTATTTAACAATTTATTATAAAAAAACGCAAACAATACTGCTACAGCACAGGCAGTAATAGTTCCACCTATTGCACCTTCCCATGTCTTTTTAGGTGAAATTTTAGGTGCCATTTTATGTTTACCAAATATTCTTCCAAAAACATACGCAAATGTATCAGTAAGCATAGTTATTATAAATAAGAACAAAATATATTCTAAACCTGTAGCTCTTAACAATGTTAAAGAACCAAATCCTAACGATGTATATAATATAGCAGTTAAAGCTCTACCAATAGCCGCTCCATTGAAATCATCGTAGGCAACCATTAAGCCTAAGAAAATTGTAATTATTATTAAAAGAGTTGGAATAAAGCCAATATTTATGTTTAATTTCGTAATAAAATCATTAGATATAGTTTCTGAATCATATTGTGATACAAACTGCCAGTAAAGTAATAAGGTAGATACTATAATAATTACTTTAACAAGCAAAGGAAACTTATGACTATGTTCAAACAATTTAATCATTTCATAAGCCGCAAATCCTGAAAGTCCCATCATCAAAATTTGAAATAAAGGATATAAGTCCTTTACAACTAAAAGTGGAACGAAAATCGCAAGTATTGCAGCCCCCGTAATTAATCTTTTTAGCATTATTTTTCCTCCTTTAGACCACCAAATCTACGTTGACGACTTTGATAGTCATGTATAGCCATAACAAGTTCATCTTTATGAAAATCTGGCCAATATGTTTTTGTAAAATAAAGTTCTGAATACCCTAATTGCCACAACAAAAAGTTAGATATTCTTTGTTCACCAGATGTTCTTATTAAAAGATCTAGTTTAGGAAGACCTGCGGTATATAGTCTTTCTTCAATAAGATTTTCATTTATATCATCAAGCGATATTTTATTTTCTAATACATCCTTGGCAATAGATTTTGTTACAGTAGTTAATTCTTCATATGATCCATAATCAAAACAAATTGTCAAAATTAATCCTGTATTATTTTGAGTTTTCTCTTCAATTTCTTTAGAAATTTCTAACATTTTTTTAGGAATCACATTCTTGCGTCCTATAAATCTAATTCTATAATTAGAAGATAAAATACTCTCTCTATATTTTTTATATGCCTTAACAGGCATAGTCATTAAAAATTCAACTTCTAGTTTAGGCCTTTTCCAATTTTCTGTTGAAAAGCAAAAAACAGTTAAAGCCTCAACACCTAATTCGCTTGCGGCCTTGGCAACAGTCGCAATATTTTTTGCACCTTCTGTATGACCAAAGAAGCGTTGTTTTCCATGTTCTTTAGCCCATCTGCCATTGCCATCTAATATTATAGCAATATGCTTTGGTATATTATTCATATCTAGCTCCATAATGGTCACTCCTTATATAAATACTAAATCATTATACAATACATATGTTTTTTTTTCAATTGCAAAAAAATACCCCATAAGAGCACTTACGGGGTGGATTAACTAAATTGTCATTAGGTCTTTTTCTTTTTCCTTAGTTACTTCTTCAACAACAGCAATCTTCTTATCTGTTAATTCTTGAATATCTTCTAGATATCCCTTTTCAGTATCTTCAGGTAATCCTAATTTCTTTAATTGCTCGTTTGCATCACGTCTACAATTACGAACTTGAACTTTACAATTCTCTTCCATTTTTGCAACTTCTTTAACTAAAAGTTTTCTTCTATCTTCAGTCATTGCAGGAATTACAAGTCTTATACCTTGACCATCATTTTGAGGTGTAATACCTAAATTAGAAGCATTAATTGCTTTTTCAATTTCCTTAAGAATTGATTTGTCATAAGGCTTGATATAAATTTGATTTCCTTCAGGAACAGAAATAGTTCCTACTTGTCTTACAGGAGTTGGAACTCCATAATATTCAACATAAATAACATCAAGCATAGCAGGGTTTGCTCTACCTGTTCTTACAGTTGCAAATTCATGCTTTAAAGACTCAATGGCCTTATCCATTTTTTCTTCAGCATCTAATAAAATCATATCTGGCATATAAATTCCTCCTAAAATTAATTTTCTGAAACAAGTGTTCCAATTTTTTCACCCTTAACAGCTTTAATAATATTTCCCTCTTTATTCATATTAAATACTATTGCTTTAAGGTTATTATCACGACAAAGTGTAGCAGCTGTCATATCCATAACACCTAACTTCTCATTTAAAATTTTTGAGAATGTTAAATGATCAAACATAATAGCATTAGGATTAGTCTTAGGGTCACTATCATACACACCTTCAGTACCATTTTTAGCCATTAAAACTAATTCAGCCCCAATTTCTGTAGCTCTTAGTACCGATGCTGTATCTGTTGAAAAATATGGCGATCCCAATCCACCAGCAAAAATACATACGCGTTTTTTCTCTAAATGTCTTATAGCTCTTCTTCTAATATATGGTTCTGCAACTTCTTGGATATCAAGAGCTGATAAAACTCTTGTAGGCACATCTAATTTTTCAAGTGATTCTTGTACAGCAAGAGCATTCATAACTGTCGCAAGCATTCCCATATAGTCTGCTTGTGCTCTTTCCATACCTAGTTCAGATGCTGTTTTACCTCTCCATATATTTCCACCACCAACAACAATTCCAACCTCTACACCAAGTTCCCAAACATCTTTAATTTGTTGAGCAATTGATTTTACAGTTGGAGTGTCAATTCCATAAGGTGTATTTCCTTTTAAAGCTTCTCCACTTAGTTTTAATAAAACTCTTTTATACATTATTCCACCATCCTAATTTATCAAAAAGAGGAGCCACAAAGCTCCTCTAAAAAATTACTTGTTTAATCCTGCTTGAGCAGCTACTTCTGCAGCGAAATCTACAACTTGTTTTTCGATTCCTTCTCCAACTTTTAAACGAACAAACTTAACAACAGTAGTCTTGTTTGCTTTTGCATACTCACCAACAGTTTGGTCTTGATTCTTAACGAATGCTTGATCAAGTAAGCAAACTTCTTTAAGTTCCTTATTTAATCTTCCTTCAACCATCTTAACAACGATAGCTTCTGGCTTAGGTTTAGCAGCACTTGCATTTTCATTTAATGCTTCTGCTAAAATAATTTGTCTTTCATGCTCTAATTCAGCAGCTGGAATTTCTTCTCTTGATACATATTTAGGAGACATTGCAGCAACTTGCATACAAACATCCTTAGCAACTGTTTCATCACCTTCAACGATATCAACAACAACGATGTTTCCACCATTATGTTTGTAAGCACCGAAGATTTGAGAATCAGTCTTAGTTAATCTAATAACATTTCTTAAAGAAATCTTTTCTCCGATTACAGAAGAATCTTCAAGAATAACTGTAGCTAAATCCTTACCATTTACATCTAATTTTAATGCATCTTCTGTATTAGATACAGTTGAAGCAGCCAAAATAGTTCCAATCTTGTCTAATAAAGCTAAGAACTTATCATTTTGAGCAACGAAGTCTGTTTCTGAATTTAATTCATATAAAACAACATCATTACCGTTAATAGCATAAGAACAAAGTCCTTCAGCAGCAACACGGTCAGCTTTCTTAGCAGCCTTAGTGATACCTTTTTCACGTAAATAGTCAATTGCTTTGTCCATATCGCATTCACATGCTTCTAGAGCTTTTTTGCAATCTAACATTCCGGCAGCAGTTCTATCACGTAATTCTTTAATTAACGCAGGTGTAACTTTAACTTCCATTTTAGATCCTCCTAATAATTATTCGCTAGTTTTTTCTGCTTTTTCAGCTGGTTTTGCAGCTGGTTTCTTATTGAAAGGTTTCTTTCCATCCTTATTGAATGGCTTTCTATCCTTATTGAAAGGACGAGCAGGACGATCACCCTTCTTGTTATTGTTTTCTTCCTTAGAGATTTCTTCTCCTAGGTTTACATTTTCTTCTTCGAATTTTTCTACTACTCCACCTTGAGCTTCGATAACTGCATTAGTCATTACCCAAGTTACAAGTTTTACAGCACGAATTGCATCGTCGTTTGCTGGAATAACATAATCAACATCATCAGGATCGCAGTTAGTATCTACAATTCCAAATACTGGAATGTTTAATTTACGTGCTTCTAAAATAGCATTATGCTCCTTACGTGGATCAACAATGAATAAAGCATCTGGTAAATTCTTCATTTCCTTAATTCCACCAAGGTTTTTCTCTAATTTTTCTCTTTCATCCTTTAACTTAGCAACTTCTTTTTTAGTTAAAGCATCAAAGATTCCATCTTCTTCCATCTTATATAATGAGTTTAATCTTGCAACTCTCTTCTTGATAGTTCTAAAGTTAGTTAAAGTTCCTCCTAGCCAACGATTGTTAACATAGTAATGTCCACAACGTTCTGCTTCTTCCTTAACTGCTTCTTGAGCTTGTTTCTTAGTTCCTACAAAAAGAACCTTTCCATCGTTCTTAACGATTTCTAATAATGCTGCATATGCCTTTTCGATTTGGTCTGCAGTCTTTTGTAAGTCAATGATATAAATACCATTTCTTGAAGTGTAGATGTACTTCTTCATCTTAGGATTCCATCTACGAGTTGCGTGTCCAAAATGAACACCAGACTCTAATAATTGTTTCATTGAAACTACTGACATTTTTTAAATTCCTCCATTTTATTTCGTTTTTTAGCCTCTGCCATCTTCTTCGTACGCCTCCACACCAATTGGTGCACATGACGGCTTACTCCAATGACATGTGTATTTTAATGCCTTTAGCATTTTAACATATAATTTAAAAAAATACAACATATTTTTTTACTAAATAAAAAAGTTAGCAATGCTAACCTTTTAATTAAAATTTAATTAATAAACTTTCCTTATTATATTCTTGAGCCTTAGTATCAGTAAGTTTATTATCTGTTAAATTAGTAAGTACGCTATATACTGGCGCAAATACATATGTATAAACATCATTTGATTGTTTACTATTTCCAACATAATTTACTTGAACAGGCAAATATAAAACGCAAGCTTTTCTTGTTGATGCTTCAGTATCAAAATATCCTTCTGGTTTTTCTAAATCAAGTGAATATGTAGATTGAACACCTAAAGTTCCATCCTTAACTAAAATATCAATAACTTTATTAATTTGACTTTGTCCCCATGAATCTTCTAAAGTACCATATTTGACAGACACTTTTTCTTTATCACTATTATATTTAGAAACATCTAATACATTTAATCTATATGCTTCACTAATATTTGATGGAAGATATACTTCATAATGAGCACCATCTTTACCTTCAAAATCAGCTGCGTTCATAGCTGTTGTGTTGAATGTTATTTTATTTTCAATATAGTTAATATATGTCGTTGTTTCTCTACTAGATGTATCAGGCAGATCATTTTTAGTATTATTTTTTCTACATGACGCAAGACTTAAAACACTAACTAGCCCTAAAGTTGCTACTAAAAATCCTTTTTTCATGGTATTCTCCAATCTTTTATTTAAAATTCTTTAATATTTTAACATACTTTATTTTAAAAATCTACTACTTTTTTCCTCTAGGGAAAGCATCAAGATATGCCTTCTTCAATTTTTCTTCGCTTACATGCGTATATATTTGAGTAGTTGTTAAATTTTCATGTCCCAATAATTCTTGAACTGTCCTTAAATCAGCGCCATTGTTAAGCATTGAGCTTGCAAAACTATGCCTTAACATATGTGGAGTTATTTTAAAAGTTTCACCCATTTTTTGAATAATACTATTTAATATTATTCTAACACCCCTAGGTGTTAATGAACCACCATTTTTATTTAAAAATAATATTCTAAGATTTTCATCTTTTCCATTTGATAGTAATTTTATTCTTTCATTCGCAATATACTTTTTTATATCGCCTATCAAGCCTTCGAAAAGAGGAACTTCTCTATCTTTAGAACCCTTTCCATTTCTTATTCTTAATACTTCCCTATAATAATCAATATCTTTTATTTCAAGTGCGCATAATTCAGATACACGAATACCAGTCGCATATAAAAGTTTAATTAATACATAATTTCTATATCCAAGAATTGTATCTTTATCTATAGAATTAATCATAAGCATAATTTCTTCATGGCGCAAAACTTTAGGAAGTCTTTTTTCTATTTTATCAGATGAAATTTCATCAAAATAATTAATATCTACATAATGCTCTTTTAAAAGATATTTATAAAAAGCTCTAAGAGATGACATTTTTCTATTGACCGTTGTAGCTTTTTCACCACTACGATTAAGAATGGCATGATAATTTTTACAAACTCTCTCAGAGACATGTATCAAATCACGAGCTAATTTTTCTGACACAATAAAATTTTTAAATTCATTAACATCCTTTATATACGCAATAGATGTATAATCTGAATAATTTTTTATAGATGTTAAATATTCTTTAAAATCATCTATTAAATCATCATTAGTTTTCATCTAACCACTCCTTGGCTTTATTTATTTCTTCTAGTGCTCTTGTAGCATAAAGCATTTTTCTATCCTGCTTTTTGTGTTTAAAGCCAAGTTCATCAACTATTCCAAAATTTGCATTCATAGGTTGAAATCCATCAGGTGATGCATTACAAATATAGTTTATCATTGATCCCATTATTGTTTTTGATGAAAAATAATACAAATCTTTTTCACTTAGATATCTATCCATATTGATTGCCGCAACAATTCCTGATGCAGCACTTTCCACATACCCTTCAACTCCTGATAATTGTCCAGCAAAGAATATATTTTTAAACTTTTTTGTTTGCATGCCTTTATTCAATATTGCAGGAGCGTTAATAAATGAATTTCTATGCATAACACCATATTTAACAAAATTTGCATTTTCAAGTCCTGGTATTAAGCTAAATACTCTTTTTTGCTCAGGCCATTTCAAATGTGTTTGAAAACCTACTAAGTTATACATTGTCTTTTTTGCATCATCAACTCTTAGTTGAACAACTGCATATGGAAGTGTTCCGTCTGCTTTTTCAAGCCCTACAGGTTTTAGTGGACCAAAAAGCAATGTTTCTCTTCCCCTTTTTGCCATAATTTCAACAGGCATACAACCTTCAAATACCTTAACTTCATCATTTTGATTATTAATGTTTTTATTATCTTCTTTTTCAAAATCATGAGGAACTACGCCTTCAGCACTTATTAATGCATCATAAAATATATCAAATTCCTCTTTTGTCATAGGGCAGTTATAATACGATGCAACACCCTTATCATATCTTGATTTTAAATATACTTTATTATAATCAATACTATCCGCCATAACTATAGGTGCTGCCGCATCATAAAAATGAAATTCCTTATATCCAAATTTAGAGATTATATTTAATGATAATGCATCTGATGTAAGAGGTCCTGTAGCAATTATAGTAGGAATTTCATCATCAATCTCATTGATTTCCTCATTTATCACATGAACATTCTTAAACTTTCTTATTTCATTTTCTATATATGTTGAAAATGAAATTCTATCAACCGCTAAAGCTCCACCTGCTTCAACAGAATTTAATCTTGCGCTTTTAATAACAATCGAATCAAAAACTTCCATTTCTTTTTTTAATATACCGCATGCATTTTCTAAAGAATCAGCGCGCAATGAATTCGAACATACAAGTTCCGCAAAATTTTTAGTTTTATGAGCTGGCGTCATTTTATTTGGTCTCATCTCATATAAATCTATCTCATATCCTTTTTTTGCTAAATAATAACAAGCCTCGCAACCTGCAAGCCCTGCTCCAATAATTCTAATTCTCATAAATTAATCACCGTAAATAGTATATCATTAATTATTAAATAAGTCTCTTTTATTTTTAATCCAATTAATAGGTTCTATATTGTTAGATATCAAAAATTCATTTGTTCTTGAAAAAGGTTTAGAACCAAAAAAACTTCTATATGCTCCAAGAGGAGATGGATGTGATGATTCAATTATTAAATGATTTTGATTTGTTATCAATTCTCTTTTCTTTCTTGCATCATTTCCCCATAAAATAAAAACTAATGGTTTTTCTCTTTCGTTTAGTGCCTTTATAGTATTATCTGTTAAAATCTCCCATCCGAAATTTTTGTGTGATAACGATTCGTGAGCTCTTACTGTAAGTATAGTATTTAATAACATTACACCTTCTTTTGCAAGATAAGATAAATCACCATCCTCTAGCGTTTCACATCCTAAATCATTTTGCATCTCTTGATAAATATTTTTTAATGTTTTAGTGATAGTATGATTATAAACACTAAACGCATATCCATGTGCTTCACCTTCATTGATATATGGGTCTTGTCCTAAAATCAAACATTTAACATCATCATATCTGGTATTATAAGCATTAAAGATGTAATCAAACAAAGGATAACACGTAAATTCTTCATATTCTTTACATACTTTATCCATTAGTTTTTTAAAGTATTCTTTTTGTTTCTCTTCTTCTAAAAAAGTTTGCCATTCCATTTCATCACCTAAAAAATTAAGGCCATACCATAATAGTATGACCTTAACGTAATTAATAAACTACTTAGTTTCGATTACAGCGTAATCTCCATCTTCACGAATGTATAAAACATTTGTTCTTCCTGTCTCTTTATCTAGATATACGAAGAAATCATGTCCTGTTAACTCCATATGAGTCATTGCATCCTCTAGAGTCATAGGTACAAGTTCAACTTGTTTATTACGAACTAATTGACTTGCTTTTAATTCCTTATCTAAAGCTTCAAGGTCTAAATCAGGATTTGCAAATGCTTCCTTAATTCCTTCTTTGTCACTTCTTTCTTTAACTCTAGTTTTATATTTTCTAATTTGAGCTATTAATTTATCAATTGCTGCATCAATTGCGCTATATAAATCTAGTCCACTTGATTCTGCACGTAATGTTAAATTTTTAGCTGGGATTGTTACTTCTACTTTATGATGATCGTTGTATACCTTGCATACAACTCTTGCGTTTAATTCTTCAGTAAAGTATCCTTGAAGTTTTTCTAGTTTTTTTGCTGCAAACTCCTCATTTGCCTTTGTTGGATTAAAACCATTTTTTCCTAAAACTTCGACTTTCATAATAGTACCTCATTTCCATTGCGTATGACCGCAACATTTATTTTTGAACACATCTCTTTTGTTCACTTATATTATATACTAATAAAAGCGTTTTTACAAGAAATATTAGACTAATTAAGCACGAATTTAAAGCATAAAACACATATATTAGTTTTTTCTAATTTAGCAATAGCCGACATATTGTCAAGTATTGTCTTATTTGGTCTAAAAACATCATACAAAACCATTGTATTATGCATATATTTTTCTGCAATTAGTGAATATTCATTTAAATAAGCATCAAAATTTACAAGTTTATCTTCATCAAGAATACTTATAACAGTTAATATGTAATTATCATCTAATGGCAGTTTTGATAATTTTATATTAATTGGATTTTTTATATAACATTCATCGCACATAAAATATCTTTGCGAAGAAAACAAGTCTATAATATTTCTTTTAATAATAAATGCTCTTTTACAAACCTTACAAATCAATTTTACCACCCAATATAGTTATATATATAAAACATATTTTTTACTAAAATAAAAACAGGTTATTTAAAACCTGTTTTATTGAGTACTAATATCATTCTTTTTATTACTACGAGCATAAGCAACTAATCCAAATATAGCTCCCAATATATAGAATAACGAATTCGTAAATACTCCAAGTACAATTACAACTATATGGAAATTTGGCTTAGGATTTGTTGAATCCAAATCTTTTTTTGCCTTCTTTGCAAATATATGTATAACAATCAGTAAAATCGCTACTATTATAAAAATTATCGCAAAAGCCAAAAACACAGTCTTAACTTCACTTACAGTAAGCCAATCTTCATAATCATCAGCAAATTCTTTATTAAAACTACTCGCAACATCAGCATTAGTATTTGCACAAGCTAGAAAGAATAATATTGACATGATTATAGATAAAACAATTTTTATAATATTAAAAACGTTACCTACATTATAAAAAGTTTTCGATGTATCATTCATACAAATAAACCTCCCTCAAACTTATTATACATATAAGTACGAAATTTGCAACAAGAAAAATAAAAGCCATCAACGATGGCTTTAATTCTTACTTAAATCTCTTGCGAGCCTCTTGTTTCTTTTGTTTGCGAACATCAGAAGGTTTTAAGTAATATTGACGATTCTTTGCTTCTTGTAAGTTACCAGATCTTGCAACATCACGCTTGAAACGACGTAGTGTATCTTCAATATTTTCCTTATCACGTACTACTGTTTTAGGCATACTTCCTTGCCTCCTTCCGATTTCACAGTCCTTTTGTATTATAACAACTAGGACTTCATTTGTAAATAGTAAAATTCAAAAAAAATTATATTTTTAATCTTTTTTTACTATTTTTCCATAAATTGCATTCGTTCCGACTTCTAATATCTCAACATCACACATTTTATGAATGTATGTTTCATCATAATCCGCTTCAACGAATAAATAATTTGATGTATGACCTTTAATAAATGTCTTATCAGGATGATTTTCAAATATTATAGATAATTTTTTACCTACAAATTTTAATGCATAATCATATGCTAAATCACGAGATAAGTTCAAAAGAACTTTTTCTCTTTTCTTTTTAACATCATCAGGCACCTGTGGCATTATAGCTGCCTTTGTTCCTGCTCTTTTCGAATAAGGGAAAACATGAAGTTCACTAAATTTTATTTCTTTTATTGTTTCAATAGTTTCTAAGAAATCTTCTTCACTCTCATAAGGAAATCCTACTATCACATCTGTTGTAATAGATATATTTGGTCTTACACTTCTTATTTTATTTACCTTATCTATAAATGTTTTCTTATCATAATGTCTATTCATAAGCTTTAAGATCTTATCTGAACCACTTTGGATAGGCAAATGAATTTGATCTGCAATTACATTATCTTCAGCTAAAAGATTTATAATATCATCATCTATAGAATTTATTTCAATAGATGATAATCTTATTCTTTTGATTCCAGGAACTTCATTTTTGATTCTTTTTATTAAATCTTTTAATCTACACCCGTCAGAATAATATTTACCTGTATCAATTCCAGAAAATACTAATTCCTGATAACCATTTGCGGCTATTTCTTTTATTTCTTCAATACAATCATCAATAGGTTTTGACCTTACAACACCTCTCGCATATGGTATTATGCAATATGTACAAAAGTTAGAACATCCATCTTCTATTTTAATAAAAGCTCTTGTTTGATCAAATTCAATACTTTTTAAATTTTCATACTCTTTTTGTTTTCTAATATCTAAAATTTCAGTAAATTTTTCTTTAGTTTTAATGAAATTTAAAACTTTTTCAACCGCAAGCCCCTTATTACCATTTCCAAGTAAAATATCAGCCTCTTCTAAATTTATAGCATCTTTATTAGTTTGAATAAAACATCCCATTGCACACACACATGCATTTGGGTTTAATTTTTTAGCATGTCTTATCATTTTTCTTGATTTTCTATCTGCCATATTTGTTACAGCACATGTATTTATAATATATGCATCCGCAACTTCATTTTCCGATACAATTTCATGACCTAATTCTATAAATTTTTGCATTAAAGCATTAGATTCATACGTATTAACTTTACAACCAAGTGTTATAAATGCAATTTTTGACATTACTTAAGCTCCCATTCATAGCTAATAGCTGATAAAACATATTCTATTGCTGTTTCAGTCCTTAATATTCTAGGTCCTAATCCACAAGATATAAATCCTTTAGATTTTAACATTTGAATCTCTGTCTCATCAATTCCACCTTCAGGTCCTACAAAGACGCAAATTTTATCTCCTAACTTTAAGTTTTTAACAACATTTTTAAAATTTGATGTTTCATTTTTTTTAGCATCTTCTTCATAACATACTATTAGGCGATTATACTCTGAAAAATCTATTTTATTAATTTCAACAATATCTAATACCTTTGAACATCTTCTTCTATTTGATTGTTCTGAAGCTTCTTTTGCTATCTTATTAAATCTTATAAGTTTAGATTCTTTTTTATTTTTATCTAGTTTAAAAAGGCTTCTCTTAGTTATAACTGCATATATATTAGAAACGCCTAATTCAGTAGAATGTTTGATGATTTCTTCTAATTTATCACCCTTAGGATATCCTTGATATAAATCGACAAAAAATGGCAATTCATTATTATTTTGAACTACCATTTTCAATTCATACTTACATATTTTTGTATCTATGGATATCAAACTAGCCATTATTTCTTCTTCATCATTTGAAACAAGAATTAAATCACCTATCTTAAATCTCATTACATTTTTAATATGATGACAATCTTCGCCTGTGATTTGATTTAATCTAAAATCATCTTTAGATACGAAATATTTTTGCAATATTACTTACCAATGTACTTTCTATATGTTGTATTAGTAATTGCAAGTAATGCAGTTATAATTGCAATAAAAAATACATATGATAATGAATTAATTAGCATATCCATAAATGATGTTCCTGATGCTAAATAATAAATTATTATTGAAAGTGATATTACAATAGACACAATCCATAAAACAAATGTTGTAATATATAATCCCTTAATGAATGAAGCTCCTTCAAAAGTATGTGCTCTATATAACTTCTTATAGTCTTCATCACTTACTGTTTCTAAGTAAATTACATCATAAGCATATGCTTTAGTTCCTTCATCCTCAGTTTTTGCATAAACATATAACAAATTACCCTCTCTATCTTCGTAAAGATCATATAATTTTTGGAAAAGTTTTCCATAAGTTATTTTATCTAACTTTGAAAAATCAAGACTTTGTTCTTCTTTTTGTTCAAAACAACCTAATTTAACCAAATTAGATGCCTTGACATTTTTCTTTCTGTTTTCCTCTCTTAATAAAATCTTTTCGTACTCTTTTTTAGTTTTAGTTGAAGAATTCTCAATTACGATTTCTTCCATATCAACTGTTTCTTGTTGCATGTTTATTCCTCCATTAAATTTATAATGAAATTATATCACAGTTTTTTTTCAAAATGAATATAAAAATAAAGAGCTAACACATTTTTTAGTGTTAACTCACTATTTTTATTATTTTCCTTTAAAAAGATCTTTAAATTTTTCCCATGCTGATTTCTTTTCTTTCTTTTCTAAATCAGCTATCTTAGCATATAAATCTTTTTCTTCTTTTGATAGATTAGCAGGTGTTTCAACTTTAATTGTTACATATTGATCTCCCTTAGTAGAAGATCTAACAGCTTTTATACCTTTTCCTCTTAAGCGGAATCTAGTACCTGTTTGTGTACCTGCGGGTATCTTCATAGAAGCTGTACCATCAAGAGTTGGAACATCTATTGTATCTCCTAGTGCGGCTTGGCTAAAACTAATAGGAATTACAAGACTTACATCACTACCATCTCGGACAAAGAATTTATGCGGTTCAACATGAATAGTGATAAATAAATCTCCATTCTCTCCGCCTTCTTTTCCTCCTTGACCATAACCTGACATCCTAAGTGACATTCCATCATCAATTCCAGCAGGTATTGTAAGTTCAACTTCCTTAGTACGTCTAACTCTACCACTTCCATTACAGTTAGGACACTTTTTATCTATTTGTTGTCCCCTACCAGAACATGAAGGGCAAACAACTTGTGAACGTGCTGTTCCAAAGAATGTTCTTTGATTTACAAATACATACCCTTGTCCACTACACTTACTACAAGTATGAATATCATTTTTCGAGTAAGCTCCACTACCTCCACAAGAAGCGCAATCTTCATCTACAGAGACTTTTATTGTTTTCTTACAACCAAAAACTGCCTCTTCAAAAGTAATTGTCATACTCTTCTCAACATCAGATCCACGATTATTTGATTGTCTTTGTGTTTTTGAACCACCACCAAAGAATGATGAAAATATATCTTCAAATCCACCAAATCCTTCAAAACCTTGACCTCCTCCAAAGCCTTGTCCTCCAAAGCCTTGAGGACCATCTGCTGAACCATATTTATCATAGTTGCTACGCTTAGTCTCATCACTTAAAACAGAATATGCTTCATTAATTTCTTTGAATTTTTCCTCTGCACCGGGTTCTTTATTTACATCTGGATGGTATTTTTTAGCAAGTGTTCTATATGCCTTTTTAATTTCATCTGCACTTGCAGTTTTAGATACGCCTAAATCAGCGTAATAATCTTTCTTATCTGTCATTCTAGCACCCTCCTTTTTTACAAAATGTAAGGGCCTTTAAAGCCCTTACTTATTTCATATTTCATATATTAGTTAACATCTGTAAAATCAGCATCTACTGTGTTGTCGTTGCCATTTCCTTGTGATTCACTAGTATTTGTGTTGTTTCCACCTTGTTGTGTTTGAGCTTGTTGATATGCACGTTGAGCAACACCTTGAGCTGCTTGTTCAAGAAGTTGTTTCTTAGCCTTGATATCTTCTACATTTTTGCTATCAATAGCTTTTTGTAAAGCATCTTTTGCAGCATTAATTTGATTCTTTTCATCTTCTGTAACATCTTTTAAGTCATTTACAGTTTTTTCAACTTGGAAGATTAATTGTGATGCTTCATTAATAGTATCAGCTTCTTCCTTACGTTTCTTGTCAGCTTCAGCATTTGCTTGAGCTTCTTGAACCATCTTATTGATTTCATCTTCAGATAATGATCCACTATTTGTAATAGAAATCTTTTGCTCTTTTCCTGTTCCTAAATCCTTAGCTGAAACATTAACGATACCATTTGCATCAATATCAAACTTAACTTCGATTTGAGGAACTCCTCTTGGTGCAGGTGGAATATCATTTAATTGGAATCTTCCTAATGTCTTATTATCAGCTGCCATTGGACGTTCACCTTGAAGAACGTGAATGTCTACAGCAGGTTGGTTATCTGCAGCTGTTGAGAATACTTGTGATTTTTGAGTTGGAATAGTAGTATTTCTATCAATTAATTTTGTAAATACTCCTCCTAAAGTTTCAATACCAAGTGAAAGTGGTGTAACATCTAGTAATAATACGTCTTTAACATCACCTGATAATACTCCACCTTGAATTGCAGCTCCTAAAGCAACTGCTTCATCTGGGTTTACAGATTTATTAGGTTGTTTTCCAAGTTCATTCTTAACTAAATCTTGAACAGCAGGGATACGAGTTGATCCTCCTACTAGTAATACTTGGTCAATATCATTTGCAGTAAGTCCAGCATCAGATAATGCTCTCTTAACTGGTCCTAAACATTTTTGAACTAAGTCACGAGTTAAATCATCAAATTTAGCACGAGTAAGTGTAGTATTTAAATGTAGAGGTCCTGCTGCTCCCATAGAAATGAATGGTAATGAAATTTCAGTTGTTGTAACTCCTGAAAGATCCTTCTTAGCCTTTTCAGCAGCATCCTTTAATCTTTGAAGAGCCATCTTATCTTTTGATAAGTCTACTCCGTTTTCTTTCTTGAACTCATCTACTAGATAATCAATAATCTTTTGATCGAAGTCATCTCCTCCAAGGTGTGTATCTCCTGCAGTTGACTTAACTTCAAATGTTCCATCAGCAAGATCTAGAATAGATACGTCAAATGTACCTCCTCCTAAATCGAATACTAATACTGTTTGTTCTTTATCTTGTTTATCAATACCATATGCTAATGCAGCAGCTGTTGGTTCGTTGATAATTCTCTTTACTTCAAGTCCTGCAATCTTTCCAGCATCTTTAGTTGCTTGACGTTGTGCATCATTGAAATATGCAGGAACAGTAATAACTGCTTCTGTAACTTTTTCCCCTAAATATGCTTCTGCAGTAGCTTTTAAGTTTTGCAAAATCATTGCAGAGATTTGTTGAGGTGTATATTTCTTACCATTAACATCTACACGGTAAGTATCTTCTCCCATATGTCTCTTGATAGAAATAACTGTATTAGGGTTAGTAATTGCTTGACGCTTTGCTGCCTCACCTACAATAATTTCATCACCTTTGAATGCTACAACAGATGGAGTAGTACGTGCTCCTTCTGGGTTTGCAATAACCTTTGATTCTTTTCCTTCCATTACGCATACGCATGAATTTGTTGTTCCTAAATCAATACCTATAATTTTTGCCATAATATCTATCTCCTTTTATTCACTAACTTTTACCATTGCTGGTCTTATAAGTCTATCTTTATATGTATATCCTGTTTGTTTTACTTCAAGAACTATATTTGCTTCAATTCCATCTTTATGCTCTTTTTCAATCGCATGATGGAAATTTGGATCAAATTCTTTTCCTAAAGCTTCTATTTCTTTAAGACCATCGGCCTCAAGAATATCAACTATTTGCTTTGATATCATCTTAAATCCTTGTAAGAAATTCTTAAGTTCTGCATTGTCAGTTTCCATATTAGTAACTCTTTCAAGCATTTCTACAGGTGTTACAAGACTTTCAACCAAATTATATGAAGCATACTTTTTTTGCTTTAGTACATCTTCATTTAATCTTCTTTTTGTATTTTCCATATCAGCTAAGGCTCTTAAATAATCTTCCTTAATTTTCGCATTAGCATTTTGAAGTTTTGCTAATTCTTCATTAAGTTTTTGTATTTCATCTTTTTTAGCCTTCTTAGCTTGCTTTTTATCTTCTTTTTTCGCATCTTCAGCTTTAGCCTCTGTTGCTTCAGATTCTACTTCCTTGTCTTCTACAACTTCATCAGTCGCATCGCAATCACTAGTCTTTAAATCTTCTACTTCTTTATCTATTGCATCATCTTTTTTAATTTCTTCGTTATTCACCATTTATACTCCTTTACTACTTATAAAGTTTTTGCATACATTTAGCTACATATTCTAGTGTAGGAATAACCGTTCTATATTTCATTCTTATAGGTCCAACAACGGCTAGTGCTCCATATGCCTGATCATTAATGTAATATGGGATTGAAATAATCGAGCATGAACTCAAACATTCATTTTTATTATCTTCACCAATTCTAATAGTTAATCCTTTACCTGTTTCAACAAGTATTTTAGGAAGAATATTAGAATCTAACATATCTACAAACCTTTGCATATTACCAAACTCATGAAATTCAGGCTGTTCTAGCATTCTTGAAAGACCAGATATGAAATAGTCACCATTGCTAAATCTCGAGAAACATTTAATAATAAAATTTAATACATCATCTCTAAAATCAACAAGTTGTCTTATTCTTGGTTTCATGGATTCTTTAGTAAGAATATCTCTTATTTCGTATACTGGCTTATCATACATTGCATTATCAAACATGCTAATCAATCTAACTAAATCATCCATTTTATAATATGGTGGAACATCTATTAGTTGATTCTCAACAACTCCTGCTGATGTTATAACAAGTAGGACTGCTTGCTTGTTTGATAGCGGCACTATTTCTAGTTTTTTTACTAAAGCATAGTTTGCAGATGATCCATTAAGAACAGCCATATATCCTGTTTTCTTACTTAATAAATCTACAACCTTTTTAGTTGTTTCTTCTCTAGATAAATTTTTATTATCAAAAACCTCATCAAATTCATGATAAACATTTGAAACTGTATCATCTCTTGTAATTAAGTTTTCAATATAATAACTATATCCTTTTTGAGAAGGAACTCTACCTGATGAAGTATGTTGCTTTTCTAAATATCCATTTTCTTCAAGCCACTGCATATCATACCTAAGCGTTGCACTTGAAAATTTTAAGAATGGTTTATCAGTTAAAACTTTGCTACCAACTGGTTCATTTGTTTCAATGTATTCCTCTATAATAGCTTTTAATATTAACTTTTGTCTATCTGTTAGCAATCTACATCACCTGCCATTTTTGCACTCTTTTCTTCTAAGTGCAATTACATTATATTATATTTAATTTTCACTGTCAAGTACAAAGTGCCAATTTGTAAAAAAGGACAAATTTCATCAAAAAACTTGTCCTTAATATTATATATTAACTTTACTTTTAGCATATAAATAATATTGATTATTCATTTTTTCATCTAAAACTGAAGTTTTATCCCCATGTCCTGGATAAATTATAAAATTATCATCTATATTATCTAAAATTTTTACAACGCTCTTCAAAATTTCACTTTCAGATCCGCCTAAGAAATCACATCTTCCAACAGATTCTTTAAATAATGTATCCCCTGTAAATAAAACTTTCTCATCTTCAATCATATATGTAAGACCACCTAATGTATGGCCAGGCGTAAGCATTACTTTAATATTCTCGTCTAAAATATCAATTATAGAATGATCATCTAATAAATGAACATCTAATTCATTTACATCAAAAGGAAGATGTAACATATAATATGCATATAATGTATATTTACCATCATTAATATGTTCATAATCTATTCTAGACATATAAATAGGATAATCTTTAAAGAAAATAATACCATCAATATGATCTATATGGGCGTGGGTAATTAGTACTCCTACAACATTATATTTTTCTTTAATTTCTTTACTTATCTCTTCTAAATCTAATGTAGGATCTATAACAATAGATTTATCATTAATTGTTACAACATAAGTATTAGTTTTAAAATCTCCACTAATATATCTTTTAATTTCCATCGTAACCTCCATATAAAAGAAAAAGCCTTAATGGCTTACTTCTTTTCTTTATGAATTGTATGCTTTTTGCATGTTGGACAATACTTCTTAAACTCAATTCTTTCAGGATTAAGCTTCTTGTTCTTGTCTGTATAATAGTTTTCGTTTTTGCACTCTTCACATACTAATTTAACTAAATCACGCATCAATATCCCTCCAGACATCAAATCACAATTAAATGATTTTGTAATAAACAATAATACCTTAAATGTATTCCTTATTAATTATATCAAAGTATAATGTGGTTTGCAACAAAAATTTTTATTTTTTTCTTACGAGTTTTCTTATGTATAAATTTTTATATTATTTGTTTTATATTTTATGATATACTAAATATGGTGATTTTATGCAAAGAGAACAAACAAAACAAATTAAGCTTAAAAATATTATGCTTGGTGGTAATAATCATATTTATATACAATCTATGTGTAATATTAAAACATCTAAATACAATGAAGTTATAGCTCAAATTAAAGAACTTGAAAAATCTGGTTGTGAAATAATAAGAGTTTCGGTTTTAGATTTAGAAGATGCTTATGCAATTAAGCATATTGTAGAAAATATTAACATTCCACTTGTAGCAGACATTCATTTTGATCCAAAACTTGCAATTGAATCAATAAAAGCTGGAGTTAATGCAATAAGATTAAATCCAGGTAATATTAGAAGAGAAAATGATATTAAAGAAATTATTGATTTATGTAAAGAAAAAAACATCCCAATAAGAATCGGTGTAAACGGTGGTTCTCTTCCAAATAGAGCTCTTCCCACCCCCGAAAATATGATTGAAGCTGCTTCATATCATATTTCAATTCTTGAAAAATATGGTTTTACAAATATAGTTTTATCCCTTAAATCTTCTGATATAGATATAGCTTGCAGGGCTTATGAACTTGCTTCATTAAAATGGCCATACCCTTTGCATGTAGGAATAACTGAAGCAGGAACACTGTTTAGTGGTAGTATTAAATCTGCAATTGGTATATCAAAAATATTAAGTCTTGGTATAGGAAATACTATAAGAGTATCTCTTACTGATGATCCTATTTATGAAATAAGAGCCGCAAAAGAAATATTAAACAACCTTGGCTTAATAGAAAATGTCCCAACACTTACTTCTTGTCCTACTTGCGGAAGAACACAATATGATATGATTCCCATTGCAAAAGAAATTGAAAACTTCTTATACACAATTAACTCAAATATCCATGTAGCTGTAATGGGATGCGTTGTTAACGGCCCTGGGGAGGCAAGAACAGCCGACATAGGAGTTGCTGGCGGATGTGGTGAAGCTCTTCTTTTTAAGCATGGTGAGCCTATTAGAAAAATTAATGAAGAAAATATTTTGAATGAATTGAAAGAAGAAATTTTAAAAATAGTTAATAACAAATAACAAAGCCCTCTTTATAAAGAGGGTCTTTTTTATAGATATCCATATTTCTTTCTTTTAGTTATAACAAAGAATGATGTTACAAGTAAAGATAAGCATTCAGACGCAACCATCGCAAGCCATAAACCTTTTTCACCAAAAATGAGCGGCATAATAAAAATAGCTGAAAGTTGAAATACCAACATCCTTCCAAATGATATAACAGCTGATGCAAATCCATTATTAAGTCCTGTAAAAAATGCACTACCAAAAATATTAACCCAAGAAATTATATAACCTATCGCATATAATCTAATAGCCATTATAGTAAGTCTTAAAAGTTCTTTATTCTTTTTAAAGAAAACAAACCCAATTGGATATGATAAAAGTTCAGCTGCTACTGTTAAGAATATCGCAACAACCGATAGTGTAATAACCGATTTTTTAAATACATTTTTAAGTTCTTCTTTATTCTCCGCACCATAATTATATCCAACAACAGGAGCCATCGCTTGAGATACACCCATATAAAATCCACTAAATACAAAACCTACATACATTATAACTCCATATGCAGATACACCATTTTCTCCATAATATTTCATAAGTCTAGAATTGTACAACATATTTACAAATGACATAGAAAGGTATGAAACCATTTCTGAAGAACCATTAGATAAAGCTTGTCTTATTATTTTAAAATTAAATTTTGTAGGCACTAATTTAAATTTCAAATTATTATTTAATGCAAAATAAAGTATAGCAGGAATGCTTCCTACAACCATCGAAGCACCTGATGCTACTGCAGCTCCACCAACTCCTAAATTAAATACTTTAATAAGTAAAAAGTCTCCAATAAAATTAGCAAGCCCCGCACAAATTGTAATAATTAAACCAAATGTTGGTTTTTCAGCTACTGCAAAATAAGATTGAAATGCATACTGCAACATCATAAATGGCAAAAACAAAAACAATATTCTTCCATATTCAATACAATAATCCATCATCTTATCGGATGCGCCCAAAAGATTTGCAATTTGTTTTGTAAAAATTGCTCCAATTATTGCACAAACAATACCACTTATTATAAGAAGATATATAAGCATAGAAAAATATTTTGATGCCATATCCCTTTTGCCTTCGCCAAGAGTTTTAGAAACAATCGCAGCTCCTCCTGATCCAATCATAAAGCCAATCGATGAAAACATCATAACTCCTGGTAATATTAAATTCACAGCACTAAACGCAATATCGCCTTCTACATTAGATATAAAAAGCCCATCTATTACTCCATATATTGATGTAATAATCAATACACCAATCATAGGTATCGAATATCTTATTAATTTTTTATAAGTAAAATGATCACTTAATTGAATTTTTTGCATAAAAGCCTCCCATACATATAAAAAAACTCGGTTAAATTAATAACCGAGCTCACTCGACATCTTATCAACTCGCACACATTATGTGATGTGGCTACGGCCACGAGTTCTCCGATGTTTTATAACACATGAATAATTATATACTATATAAATTATATGTCAACGAGTAAACTATATTTAATTTAGTTCATTACTTTTTTGACTACTTTTAATATCTATGTCTACTACTTCTTGATTCTTTATTACATTATCATCAAGTTTAACATTATCAATATTTTTTCTTTGGGCATTAATGTTATTAGAACGCATAATAATATCTAGATTTTCTTTTTCTAAATTATATTTTTCATTAATAATATCAGCTGTTCTTGTAATAGTATCACTAACCACTAAAGCCTTATCATATGAATATGATTTAGTGTTTCTTGGATTATTGGCAAATTCACTCATTGAGCCATCATATAGGGTATCTGTATTCTTGTTAAGATATACTTTTACTACATCTCTTTCTATTTTTAATTTTTTAGACACCAAATTCAGTGTGTTATTAAGCATCTTTTTTTCTTCTTTGTAATCTTTTGGGTGAATTAACATTTTAATAAACCAATTTTTATTATGAATCATTTTCATAGTTTTAAATACTTCACGGTAGCTTTGTAAGAAAACTTTTTTAGAATCATTAGTATAGTTCTTATTATCATCAAATTTAACAATACCCTCACTAATTGTTTGATATGCATGTAAAAATTCTAATGCTTTTCCTCTATAATCTAAATTATTAAATCCAGCATCATTCTTTTCTTTATACGAAACCCCATCATATTTAACATCTAAAATTCTATTCATTCCATATGCAACCTCAAGCATATCCACTTTATCTTGATTGCTCATAGTTTCAAGAGGGCTCAAAGAATTCTTGTCTAAAAGATCGTTTATTGCAATTTTGAAAATATCATTAAGTTCAATCGCAAATTCACTCATTGCATTACTATTTAGAATAATAGAATCCTCTTTTAGTACATTATTTTCTAGTGAATTTTTATATACTTCATTAAACAATTTAATAAATTCTTCTTTATAAAATTTATTATTATCAAAATCTATTTTCCCAAAATTATCAGTAAATATTTTTTTATCAAGGCTCAAATTATATTTTTCATTAAATTTGTCTAAAGCACTATAAAACTTTTGATGCTCCCTAAATTCTTCAAATACAGCAGGACGAATAATTGCCCCTGCCATAGATTTAAGTTCTTCATCACTAAAACCTAAACCCTTTAAATTTTCTTTTGGATTTTTAACAAACGAATATATTTCATCATATTCAGTAATACTTAAATCTTTATAATTTGCAAGTTTCATTAATGCTTGCGCAATATCTGGAAAGTAGAATGTCAACATATTTTTATAGTCATATTTTCTATCTAATTTTTGACCTTGAAGATTTAGAAGCCCACTTTCTTTTAGCTTAGTCATCTCTTGAAATAAACTCTTAGAATATGAAATCAAATCTGAAACATTAACTTCATGTTCACTAACATATTTCTTACAATCAAAGCCTTTTATTATATGTAGTGCATCCCTTGATTTAAAATCTTTACAATATAGTTCACTAAATTCTAAATTATCATTGTGTGTTAAAATCACATTAAACAATTGATCACAAACATTTGCATTGTCATAGAAATAGAAATCACCATATTCTTTTGACGCGCCTGTTATCATATCATCATTTCCTACAAAAAGTGAATAGTGTAACAAATTTTCATCTTTTGGATCTGGATCGTGACAAATAAAGTTTTCAACAAAACGGAATGTTCCTCTAACAGTTACATAATTTTTAAGACTATAAAGTCTCATTATTTTTTCTTCTCTTGAAACATCTTTAAAGACATTATCAACATATTCATCAGAATATAATTTTTCAACTATATCTTTACTTCCGGCAAGTGGATTATCTATATATTTAACTACATCAATACCCGCAGCTTTTAGGCTTGAAAACACATAATAGAATCCATTTAGGGTAGCATTTAAGTCTAAATCTAAAGAAAATTCTTTAGGAATATAACTCTCTCTTAAGTTAGACATATTAGTTGGGATTGATAATAAATCAGGATTTATTTTTTCTCTTAAGAATGCATAAATCTCTTTCAAATTATTATATTGTTTTACATATTCATTTTTAGCTCTTTCAAGATTTGCATAATCATTATTTTTTATAATATCATGCAAATTATTTCTTGCATCATAAAAGCGTCTAAATCCATATACTTTAGTCCCTTGTTCAAAAACAAATTCACTATCTAAAAGTCCTAATTGATCCATTTTGTTATAAACTTCAACTAAATTCTTTTTATACTCAGCACCAAACTCTAGATTATGTCTATTTAGTGATTTTATTGTTTCCTCATCACCAATTAAAACATCCTTATATATAGCTTCATTACTTGTTTTTATATCTATATAATCGGTTAAATTATTTTTCTCTACATAATCTTTTACGTGTCCTTTTATACGTTTAGCAATAAGTTTTTGCAAACTTGATTCTACATGATCACTTTGCGGTTTTGAAACATATTCAAGTTCATTAACTTCATCTAGAATAGCACTATATTTATTCTTATCTTCATCGCTTAAATTTGTTTCGTTCAAACCATTTTTCGCATTATTAATGTCTACTTCAAAATCATGAACATAATTTTCTTCTATAGGATCATATGATAAAATTTCATCCGCAAGTCTATCACATCTTTCCTGGCCTACAAATGACGTTACAATGTCAACATATTTTCCGATTTCATCATGAAAATAACCAGAACTTAAACTAGTATACATCATAGACAAATCAATATCTTCAGGCTTCATGTTTTTGAAATTATTATTATTTGAAATCAATTTAGATTTTAAATTATCTAGTTTTTCACCATCGCCCATTTCTATGAATTTTTCTTCAAGCAATTTAAATTCATCTTTTGATAGGCTAGAGCATAAAACTCTAAACAAATTGACCATTTTCTTATAATCAGTTTGAAGTGCATCTTCGTATAATAAAACTTTAGCTTCTGCTTTAACAGACTTATCTATATCTTTATCACTAACATCTTTATTTGCATCATTAAGCTTTGCTTTATTAGTATTATAAGCATCAATAACTTTTTTTATAACATCTATAAATTTTGACATAATATACCTCTTCTATTTTTTATCTTTCTTTTATTTTACATTATTTCTATATTATTTAATATAAAAAATGAACAATTTGTAAAAATTAGTAATATATTAAATGATTTTGTTCTTAATGATTACGCTCGTTTTTTATACCTTAAAAAAAGATACCTATTTTCTTAGGTATCTCATTATTTTTTTTACAATGCTCTTTTATAACATATTTCCGCAGTTATTACAAAATTTAGCATCTTCTTCGTTTAATTTACCACATTTAGGACATTTTATTTTAATAATTTCTTTTTTTAAATTACTTCCTGTCTCTTTTTTAAAATTATTATAGGCTTTACCTATTGTAGTACCACTCTCTTCTACATGATGTTTAACATAATCATCGTGAACTTCACCTACAATAGGGCCCATAGTATTTACGCCATACGCAATGATATTTCTTCTATAAGTAAATACTAATAAAACTATTCCACCTGCTATAGGCATAATTGATAAAAACATTATAACAACGAATACTATATAATATCTTCTAGGCATATCATTTAAGTCTTTTGTATTTGAATACCACCATCCATCATACCATTTATCATATTGTTTGTTATAAGATATTTTACTAATTATAAATCCTATAAAACTAATAACTAATAAAGATATTCCTACAATAATAAGTGTGTAGGCAATTTTTCTTAATTTTTTATTGGTATTTTGGTATTGTTTTTCACCAATCAAATCTAAATTATCAAAATCTTTCATAAACGTCCTTCTTACTACTTATTTCCACTCTTCAGGCATACTTCTTATAGTTCGCTCAACTCCGTTTAATGTAACTTTAGTTGAGAACCATTCACTGTCTTTTAGTTTTGTATAACTATTAGAACAAAATAAGCCAACTTCGCCGTTACAAGATATAACAACATTACCATTCATAGCCTTATATCCTTCAGTATGAATATAATCAGTTCCACTCTTGTCAGTTAATATTTCATATGATTCATAAGTGCTTGTTACATATACTTGGTCTGTATATTTTGCAATTCTATCAATATATTGTTGCGTAGGGAATTGATTGTCTGTATTTTTAGTATATTCGTCAGTTCCACAACAACAAGATACAACACTCATCTTAGGTTTAATTAATAATAACAAGCAATCATTTGAAGAAGTTTTACTTCCGTGATGTCCAGCCTTGTAAAGCTCTACTTGTGGTAAAGTCTTTTCAGCAGTCGAAGAATCATAATATTCAGCAAGTTTTTCTTCTCCTTCTTTTTCAAGATCTCCTCCTAAAAAGAAATGCTTATCACCATAATTAAACATAGTAACTACAGAATTATTATTTTCATCAGTTGCAGGATTAAAATAGTAATAATTATAAAGAAGTTCGAAACTAATCTCTTCACCGTTAGAACCAGTACCTAAAACATACTTTCTTTGAGCGCCATTTTCATTATTCCAACATTCTTTGGTTGTATAATGATTTGAAGCTTTTTCTCTAGCCATAAGATATTTATTATATGTAGAAGTTGTTTTAGTTGTATATGTGAAATCTATTACTGTATCAACGCTATAATAATCAAACAGTTTAGGGAATGATGCTATATGATCAGAGTCTCCGTGTGTAGCTATTACATACTCTAGTTTTTTATCAAGACAATATTTATCAACATATGCTTCAATAGTTTCACTAGACGATACTTCTGATCCAGCATCAATTAATATATCATTATCTCCTGCCTTAATATATATCGAATCCCCTGCTTTATCATTTCCAAGCATCATAAAATGAATTTGAAAATCATCATATATAACACCATCGTTTTTTACAATCTCTTCAGTACTATCACCATCTTTTTCTTCTGAAGTATCATTTTTTATATATTTATCAATTAGATCAGTAAAAGAATCAAGACTGCATGATGATAAGGTGAGAGATGTTCCTGCAAGAATTAAAATTCCAATTAAGTTTTTAAATTTCATATTAATTCCTCACAATTATAATTTAATAATTAATATTTCTACATCATCTAGCGAATTTTTAAATTCATCGCAAATATTATCATATAAATTTCTTAAAAATGATGTTTTACTATCACAAAATTCATTAAATAAATCTATTGAAATGCTAACACTATCTTTAGTTTCTAGATCATATAAAAGTTTATATAATTCATTATCTAGGCTAAAATTATTATTAAATATTTCTATATCATCATTACTTGTTTTAGTGTTTAGTCTTACTTTAAGTCCTTCAAAACTATTATCATAATAATTATTTGGGGCTTGTTTAAGTTCTTTTTCAATCAGTAAATTTGATATAGGGCTTTCTATATCAAATTCTAGGTCAAATACTAAATTATCATTATTATCATAAGCATTTACTATCATAATTTACTCCTTTAATATTTAAGTTCATAATCAACAAGTCCATCATAAAAATGATCCTCATGGGATACTAATATAACAGAACCTGGGAAATCTTTTAACGCCTTATATAAGGCTTCTTTTGTGTTTAAGTCAAGATGGTTTGTAGGCTCATCTAAGATAAGTATGTTACTCTTTTTCATAAGCATTAACGCAAGTCTTACTCTTGTTTGTTCTCCACCAGATAACTCACGCATACTCTTAATTGCTAAATCACCTTTAATACCTGTTTTAGCTAAAACACTGCGTAAGTCTAAATCCGTTTTTGTGGGATAAAAACCTCTTAGATAGTTAACAGGGGTAATATCTTCATATTCCTCTTCTTGTCTAAAATAATTTATATCCGCACTAGGATTAAACTTATATGTTCCACTAAGTGGTTTTATTACATCTAATACTGTTTTTAATAATGTAGATTTACCAATACCATTTTTACCAATTATAGCTACTTTTTCATTTTGTTTTATCAAAATATTTAAAGGCTCTAAAAGTGGCTTATTATAACCAATTACTAAATCTTTTGTTTTAAGTACTTCTTGGCCTAAACCTTTAGAAAATGGAAAATTAAATTTAATATTCATAGTAGCTTCAGGTCTATCTAATTTATCTAGATGTTCTAACATCTTAACTCTTGATTGAGCTGCACGTGCTGAGGTTGCTCTTACTCTATTTTTTTCAATAAAAGCCTCTGTTTGTTTAATAAACTTTTGTTGATTATTATACTCACGAATGTAGTGTTCATTTCTTATTTCAGATTCCTTTAAATAGAAATTATAATCTCCTTTATATCTTTCCATCTTTTTGTTAGAAAGTTCATACACAACATTTGCGATCTCAGATATAAAATGTGTATCATGTGAAATACACACAAATGCATTTTGATAGGAATTAAGATATTTTATTAACCATTCAACATGCTCTTTATCTAAGAAATTTGTAGGTTCGTCTAAGAGTAGTACTTTATGATTTTCAAGCAACATCTTAGCTAAAAATACTTTTTCTCTTTGTCCCCCAGACAAATTCTTAAGCATTGTTTGTGACATATCAATGCTTGTTAGTCCAAGTCCGTTAACAACATTACCAATTGTTGAATTTATAGCATAAAAATTAGATCTTTCTAATTCTTCTGAAATAGCTCCTGCAATATTTAAGATTCTATCATAATCATATTCAGGGGCTGTTTCTAGCATTGCATAATAATTATTCATTTCCTTTTCTTTATCAAATAATGGTCTAAACACACCATATATATAATCAGCTACACATATATCACTTTTAACTTCTAAATGTTGATCTAGATATGAAAAAGTAACGCCTGGCATCCAACATACACTACCTTTATCAGGTATTATATTTTTTGTAATTATTTTCATAAATGTTGATTTTCCACAACCATTTTTTCCAACAATTACAATATGTTCTCCTTCATTAATTCTAAAAGAAAGATCATTATATAATTCATTATCTGTATATTTGAATTTTAATCCTTCTACGTCAAGTAAACTCATTTTATCCTCCAAATGATGGTTTTATTTCAAAATTCATTTCTTTATTATTAAATGGGTCTATAAAATTTAATTTATATGAACAAAGATGAAGATTACATCCACTACCATATATCGCATCACCCACAATAGGATGTCCTATATAAGAAAGATGTACTCTTATTTGATGACATCTTCCTGTATACAATTTTAATTCTAGAAGTGTTTTATCTTCATACTTCTTTAAAACTTTATACGTTGTAATAGATTCTTTGCCATCTTTATCTACTACTCTTCTTTGATTATTAACTTTTTTAATAGGCGCTTCTATAGTACCATCTTTTTCTATTACGCCTTCGACTAAAGCCAAATAATATCTATTAATATTATCTAGCATGCTAGATAATACTAAAGCACTATATTTATCTTTAGCAACAATTAAAATACCTTCAGTATCTTTATCTAGTCTGTTGATGAAATGAATAGTATTTTGTTTATTATTTTTTTTATAATACGAAAGTAATGCATTATAAAGTGATCTAAAATCATTATACCCTGTAGGTATAGTTTTTAACCCTCTTGGTTTGTTTATTATAATATATTCTTCGCATTCATATAATATATCAAGTGGTATATCATAATAATTTATATCACTTGACATATCTTGTTCGTAAACTATTTTTAATATATCCCCCTTCGATACTAAACAATAATTTTTTACCTCAATATCATTTAAAAAATATTTAACATTCATGTTTTTTAAATGTCTTGAAAACTTTCTAGATATATTATCTTTTATATATTCTTTTAATGTGGCATCATATGATATTTCTAATTTTAATTCTTTCATATTAATTTAAACATATCCTTAGGAATAGGTGCTACAACTACTATATCCTCTTCTGTATAAGGGTCTTTCATTTCTACTTTATATGAATGAAGAGCTTGTCTTTTAATAAGATTATCTTTACCACCATATAGGGTGTCACCAAGTAATGGATGTTTTATATATGAAAAATGAACTCTTATTTGATGTGTTCTTCCTGTCTCTAGCATAGCTTCTAATACAGTGTAGTTTTTATGTCTTTTTATAACTTTATAGTGAGTTATAGCTTTAAGACCACTTTCTCCTACTCTTTTTTTACCATTCACATGTCTATCTTTTGCGATAGGCTCACATATTGTACCTTCAGTATTTGAAAATACACCTTCTGCAAGCAATAAATATGTTCTTTTAATTTCGTGATTTGAAAGTAGAAAGTTATAATAGCTTTGAGTTAATATATCTTTTGCAAATATTACACAACCCGAAGTCAATGTGTCTATTCTATGTAGATATTTAACACTTCTTCTAATTCCTTTAGCCTCATAATATCCTGCGACATAGTTAGATAGTGTACCATCTTTTGTTTTATCATCAGGATGGACCATAATTCCTTCTTTTTTATTGACTATAAGAATATGTTCATCTTCATATAAAATATCAATATGTTTATGATTTATTACAAAATCAATATCCTCAGGATATGAAATCATTAAGATATCATCTGTTTTTAACAATGAATTTATAGTCGCATAATTAGAATTCAAATAAAAAGTACATAAATTCTTCTTATCTTTTCCTAAGTGGTAAAAATCTAAGAAATCTATTATTTTTTTGTTATTAAATTTTTTACTTACATAATAACATGTTTCACTCATAATATTCCCTCAATAGCATATAAGCTACAAATACTTTTGGCCTAGCACTAGCGAAAATTGCCATATCCAAAATATCTAGACTTTTTGAAAGAGCCATTTTTAATAATTGTTTTTGTTCCATCTTTGAAATATGATTTCTTTTACCATTAATTGTCTTCAAGTTTTCATAAGATGTTATTTCTTTTTTAGATAGCACAATCATAAGAACTTCATTTTTTATACTTGAAATAAAAGTATTGAAATCATATACCTCATAATGGTCCATATTTACAATTTCACCTGCAATTTCAGCCATACGAATATAATATTCTTTAGAAGTCATTTTATCTTGCGCTGCGGACTCTAGTGTTTGATATACAGAAGTTTCTAGTGGTTTTTTGTCAGCAGTCATTATTTTATTTTTTGAAGCATAATATAATACTTTTGATATCTCTAGCATATAAGATTTATAATCTATATCCAAATCAAATTTATTAAATGCATATCTAAATCCTAAATATTCACCATATGCTTTTTTAGCATCAATATATCCTAGTTTAAAATTCTTCTCAATTGTTTCTTTATCAAATTTTAAAAAACCACATAACGACCAACGAGGATATATGTATTTTACATAATCTTTGTTTAAAAATTCTTTATGCGTAATATTTGGAGATAAATCTATTGCAACAATTTCAGAAGCTCCAAGTTCTATTGCATAATTAATAGGCAAGTTATCAGCATATCCACCATCTATATATGATTCTTTGCCAATTTTACATACTTGAAAAATAGGAAAAGCTGAAGCACTAGCTATTAAATATTTTTTTAATAATTTAGGACTTAATTCGTTAAGTAATACTTCTTTCCCCTGAAATTGAGGAAATTTAGTAGTAATGATCCCACATAAAACATTAGAATTAATGATTTTTTCAGGAACTATATATTTATCAACTAGTTCATAAAAAGGGCTTATATCTCCACCAAGTTTAGTAAAATATGAGCCCAAAAATCCCATTAGATTTTGTTTTTGTTTAAGCGTATATTTAAGAGAAACTTTTTCATCATATTTAAAAGCATCTTTCATAATTTTATCTAGAGTTATAGTATTCCATACCTCTAAATCTTTATCAAATGTATCTTGGGCATACATCGCAGCATTTAGTGCACCAATAGATGTACCTGTTACAATATCAAATTTTAATCCTTTTTCATTTAAATATTGCCATACACCAGCCTCATAAGAACCTTTAGCTCCTCCGCCACAAAATACTAATGCTTTTTTCATTTTAAATTCTCCTCCCTCTCTTTTAAAGAAAATACACACCCACAGTAATCTTGTCTATATATATCATACATTTTACAAAGCTCAATGCTTCTTTTATATCCATTTTCTTTTTTGAAATCTGAATATAGGTATTTTACGCCATATTTTTTCTCTAATTCATAACCTATTTCATTACACCATTTAGCAATTTTATATGGAGATATTGAAATTGTTGTAGTGAAATATTCAAATCCTAATTCTTTAGCCTTTAAAGCAGTCTTTTCCATTCTAAATTTATAACATTCATAACATCTTAAAGACTTTTCACCTAAATTTTCTTTTCCTTTAACAGCTTCATAATAATTTTTTGGATTATATTCATCTTCTAATACCACAATATTAAATCCTAAATCCTTTGATATCTTTTTTTGCATATCAAGTCTTTTATAAAATTCTTCTTTTGGATAAATATTGTCGTTTGTAAAAAATATTGTCACATCAAAATATTTTTGAAGTAATTCTTGTGTATAAGATGAACATGGCCCACAACAACTATGAAGCAAAAGTTTTGGCTTATAGTCTAAAGAAGCACAAAACTTGATAAATTCTTTATAATTATTTATCAAAAATTATTCCTCACAATCATTTGTAAAATACCCATTAATTTGGGCAATTATCATCTTGTGGTATCCACCATGTTCTTTATAGAAACTATCTATTATAGATTTATCAATAAATGAATTTTCATCTATATCTGATACATAAAGTTTTGTACATTTAAAGATATATGAAGCTTCTTTTGCATAATAAATATCCGCATCAACATCATAAATAGGTGTAAGTCCTATTTCTTTGTATTTATCTTTATAATCATGACCTGATATTCTTCCAGCTTTTTTTAAGGCTTCCATATATTTACCACCAAAAAATGAAACGCTAAATTTTAAATTTTCATCCATTAATGGCCATGTAGCTCTTTCAGGTCTTACAAATAGAATAATAACATTTTTATTCCATAATTTACCAATTGTGCCCCATGAAACAGTCATTGGATTAAATCCTTTTTTCCCACCTGCTGTAATTAGTGCATAATTTTCTCCAAATTCTTTAAAAATATTCTTTTCATAATCTTCATTAATAACGCCTTTAATCATTTTCCTACCTCACAAGTAAAATTAAACAAGTAATAAAATTATTTACAAAATGCATTGATATTGTAACCCATATATTTCTTCCACTATATTCATAAGAAAGTGCAAGTATAAAACTTGATACAAAGTATGGTATAGCAATTAGTATCATTGATTTTGCGGATACATCTGTTGTAGAAATCAAATGTATCAATGCAAATACTATTGTAGATACTAAAATAGGTACCCATTTTGGTTTATTACATAGTATATTAAAAATAGATTTTCTATATACAATTTCTTCTACAATAGGACCACATATAGATGTTACAAGCAACATAATAATACCATATTTTTTAAATGAAAATACCGATTCTAAAACTTCTTCATTTAAAGAACTTCCAGCATACTTTGTTACAAATTTTGACAGAAAATACGAAATTAAAAAGAAAATTGCACTACCGATTATCATAAACAGACTAGTAAAAAGAGGTTTTTCTTTTACTTTTAATGCATCAGTCTTTAATTCTTTAAACATTATTGTAATTAAAACAATCATAACAGGTACATAAATAAATACCATATCAAGAGTATTAATTTTAGCAGCTATTCTATCGAGTTCTAAAACGCCTGATGGTTGTTGTAATGCTTTTTGAATAGTTTCAAAATCATATATATCATTTTCATTAATTTTTATAAGTATCGCAAGACAAATAGTTCCAAATATTAAATATATAATTGCATATGCAAGTATTGAAATTAACGCTTTCTTTTTGACTTCTTCCATTTCATACATAATAAAATCACCTAGATTTATTATAGCATACATTTAAGAAATTATATTAATTGAATTATAATTATTTATAAAGTATAATACATTTCGGAGGTAATTTATATGTATAACAAAAATGTATGGCTAGAATCTAGTCAAGAAAAAGAAATTTTTGCGTTCGCAGAAGACTACAAAGACTTCATTTCGAGATGCAAAACTGAGCGCCTTTGCACAAAAGAAGCTGTAAAGGTTTTAGAAGCTAATGGTTTTAAAGAACTTTCTTCTTTTAAGAAACTAAAAGCTGGTGATAAAGTATACAAAACTAACAAAGATAAAAATGTCGTAGCTTTTATTATTGGAAGCGAGGATGTTGTATCTGGACTTAGAATTTTAGGAGCCCATATTGATTCACCAAGAATAGATTTAAAACAAAATCCATTATACGAATCTAAAGGTTTTGCTTTATTAGATACTCATTACTATGGTGGAATTAAGAAATACCAATGGGTAACTATTCCTCTTGCGATGTATGGTGTTGTATGCAAAAAAGATGGAAGTGTAGTTGATATTTCAATTGGTGATAATGAAAATGATCCAATACTTGGTATCTCTGATCTTCTTATCCATTTAGCAGCAGATCAAATGCAAAAGAAAGCATCTGTTGTAATTGAGGGTGAAAATCTTGATGTTACTTGTGGTTCAATTCCTACAAAAGATGAAAAGAATGCTGTAAAGAAAAACATTTTAAATATTCTTAAAGAAAAATATGATATCACTGAAGAAGATTTCTTATCAGCAGAACTAGAGATAGTTCCTGCAGGGCCTGCACGTGACTACGGTTTAGACCGTTCAATGATTGCAGGGTACGGGCATGATGATAGATCATGTGCATATACTTCATTAAGAGCTTTAGTTGATATTAAAAATCCTAAATATACTTCTTGTGCTCTTCTTGTTGATAAAGAAGAAATTGGTTCAGTTGGCGCAACAGGTGCCCAAAGCTACTTCTTTGAAAATGTAGTACTTGAAATTTTAGACAAAACTGCGGAAGCTAGTATATTAAATCTACGTAAGACATTAGAAAACTCAATTATGCTTTCAAGTGATGTTTCAGCAGGTGTTGATCCTCTATTTTCTGAAGCATTTGAAGATAAAAATGCTTGTTTCTTAGGAAAAGGTATAGTATTTAACAAATATACTGGAGCTAGAGGAAAAAGTGGATCAAATGATTCTATGCCTGAATATTTTGCATGGATTAGAAACATTTTAGATAATGATAGTGTATTCTATCAAACTGCAGAACTTGGTCGTGTTGATCAAGGTGGTGGTGGTACTATTGCCTATATTTTCGGTAATACAAATATGAATGTAATTGATGCTGGTATCGCAGTTTTAAATATGCATGCGCCTATGGAGATTGTATCTAAGGCTGATGTATATGAAGCATATAAGGCATATATGACATTTCTTACAAAATAGAACAAAATATGCGGCATGATAAATAATGCCGTATATTTTTTATTTAATCATTGTAATATTTTTTAGTGGGTGATAATTTGGAAGATTTTATTCTAATCAAAATTACAAAAGAATATAAGGAACAAATAACTTCTTACAAACAAGAATTTATTAATGCATCATCTTCTATGGATGGAACAGGTCAACTTCAAGATATAAAAGATATCGATTTATATATAAATTTCTCTTTAGAACAAGAAACCCCTTCAAAAGTGCCTTCTCATTTAGTCCCTGCAACACAATTTTTATTTATTCGTAAATCTGATAATAAATTAATTGGAATGATTCAAGTAAGACATTATTTAAATAGTTATTTAAAAAATTATGGAGGGCATATTGGTTATTCAATAAGGCCTTTTGAAAGAGGGCATGGTTATGCTAAAAAAATGCTTAAAATGACTTTACCATTTTGCCAAAAGATTAATATTTCAAAATTATTAATAACTTGTACTACTTCTAATTTAGCAAGTCAAAAAACAATACTTGCTAATGGTGGTGTTTTTGAATCTACAATACATGATTCAAACAATATAATAGATTATAATAGATATTTGATTGATTTATAAAATATATAAACAAAAAGCATGACTTGAAATCATGCTTTTATTTTTTAAAAAATTTGTTCAATTAATAGTGTAAATGCTGGCAGTGTTATAATTGAAAGTAGTGTCGTCACAACTACAGCACCACACGCTAAGTCCTCATTATATTGGAATTTTATCGCAAATATTGATGTAATTGCGGCGCATGGACAGGCTTCTAGAATAAATATTATCTTTAATACTTCACTATCAACTCCTGCAAGGCTTAATAAATATACTATTAAAAGAGATGCAAATGGTATTATTAAAAGTCTTATTGTTGTAGTAAACCATAAGAATTTATTTTTAAGAACTCCAATTACATTCGATGATGCAATAATCATACCTGTAATAATCATTGAAATAGGAGTGTTCATTGAACCAATCATACTAAGTGGTGATTTTATAATATTTGGAACAGGAATTTGGAAGAAGAAAATTATAATTCCTATTATTAATGAATAAATAACAGGTGTTTTTAAAATACTTTTAATCGCAACTTTAGGGCTAAAGCATCTACTTACGACCATATATCCTATTGTCCAAAGTAAGATATTAAAAATTGACACAAAGCATGAAGCATAAATTAATCCTGTATCTCCAAACATAGCCTCAATAAGTGGAAATCCCATATATGCTGCGTTAGAGAACATCATACCAAATCTTAATATTGGCTTATCATCTATTTTCCATATTAAAGTTAAAATAAATACTATTAATATACCAACTATTAAAACTATAAAACTTGCAAGAAAACACCACAATATATTTGTCATTATTTCTTTATCGTAGTCTTTGCAATAAGAACTTACAATCATAAAAGGTACTACTAGATATACTAATAGGTTTGATAATGATTTTTTAGAACTTATTTCAATTATTTTTGCTTTAACAAGCACAAAACCTAAAATTATCATAATAAACATTATGAAAACTTGTTGTAAAGATATTTTTGCTAAATCCATATTATTTTTTATACCCTTCTAAAGAGTTTTGTAAATGCTCTTTCATTTTCTTAGATGCTACTTCTCCATCATGATTTAATAGTGCATCAATTATGCTTATATGTTCTTCAATAGATTTAATATATCTATCTTTATTAGAAGCATTCGTTAAAAATCTTATTCTTGCACTTAAATCCATTAGGTAATTAAGCTCTTTTTTTATTAATTTATTTTTTAATATATCAACTAAAGACAAATGAAATAATTTATCTATATCATCTAATTCATCTTTTTCAACAGGAAGTTCTAAATGCGTATAATCTTCATTTAAAAGTTGTTGAAAATAATTTTTCCATTTAAGTAATATTAGTGAATCATCATTTGAAGAAATCTTTTTCATTATTTCTCCTTCTAAGATAATTCTATATTCATATACTTCTTTTATGTCATTAATACTTATATTAGATACAAGTGTTCCTTTCCTAGGTATTATTGTAAGATACCCCTCTGCTTGTAATCTTAATACAGCTTCCCTTACTGGAGTTCTTGAAACATTAAGAGCTTTTGCGACTTCTGATTCATCAAAAACTTCACCAGGCATTTTATGACATAATATAATTTCTTTTTTTATATATTCGTATGGTGTCATAATTCCTCCTTATATTCTTGTGATATATCACTGATATATTAATACTTTCAGGACTTAAAATCAAGCGTATTTTATATAAAAAAATAAAAAGCTTAATAAAAAGCTTTTTATACTACTTATTTAGCACCTTCATGTTTAAATACACCAATCGCAGTATGCCATAATATTCTTATATCTAACCAAAGACTTCGTTTAGCTGGATAATATAATTCCATCTTTATTCTATCTTGATAATTTATGTCACTTCTACCATGTGAAGCCCAAAAACCTGTGAGTCCTGGTCTAACTTTAAGCAATAATTCTTGTTCTTCTTCAGAATACCTTGCAAGTTCTTCATCTAAAATAGGTCTCCAACCAACAATGCTCATTTGGCCTAAAAATATGTTTACAAGTTGTGGAAGTTCATCTAAAGATGTTTTTCTTAAAATTTTACCAACTCTTGTAACCCTTGGATCATTTGTGATTTTATAATCTCTTTTCCATTCCTCTAATTGTTCTTTAGTAAGAATTTCTTCTAAAGGTCTATTCTCAGATCTCATTGATCTAAATTTCCATACCTTAAATTTTTTACCATTTTTGCCTACACGAACATGTCCATAAAATGCTTTTCCTTTAGAATCAATTTTAATTACTATAATTAAAATTAAAAATAGTGGTGATAAAATTATTAAGCCCAATAAACTCGCAAATATATCAAATGACCTTTTTATAAATGAAAAAATAGGTTTTTTCTTATACATTTTAATATTATATTCTAATGAAAGGGCTTCTTTAACAGATTTTCTAACTCCCATAATGTACTCCTTATAATTGTTGATTTATACACAACAACAAAATATTACTATATTAATCTTATAAAGTCAATTATTTAGTGATTACGTTCTCATTAAAAAATGTTATAATATTTTATTGAATTAAAAACAATTTAATATATAATAACTGTGAAAGGAGTTTTAATTATGAAAAAAATAATTTATTCATTATCCTTAATTATGATATCTATATTTTGCTTATTCCTTGCAAGCTGTGGTGGTGATAATAAAATATCATCTAGTGTTTATGTGGGTGATAATGTAGTATTTGAATATAAAATATCTAAAGAACTTAGTGAAGGCGCAAAATTAAGTGGTTCTATTCACAAAAAAGATAGTAATTCTACTATAAGCACATCATATGTATTAGCATATTGTTTTGAAAGTCCATTTAGTTCACAAAATTATAGTGAAACTATATTATGCGAATTTAGTAAAGAAAATGTAGAAAGTACTGCTAAGTTTGATTTAACACTTGATTTAACTAAAGTTTTCCCTCAAACTTCACAAACAATATATTTTGTAGTACGTGAAAATTCTTGGGACAAAACAAATTTAAAAACTTATAGTTATTCAAATTATAATTATACATGGAATAATAATAAAGTTAAATTATCTTAATTTTTAAAGGTTCAAAATTTAAAATTATTTTGAACTTTTTTTAATAATATTACTATTTTATTTAATATAGATAGTTTTCACTTGAAAAATAAAAATTAAGTTGTATAACATTTAATGGTGATTTTATGAAAACAAACGATTTAAGTAAAGGCACACCATGGAAAGTGCTTTTAATCTTTGCGCTACCAATGATTTTATCTGTAACACTTCAACAAATCTATAATATAGCTGATAGTGTTATAGCTGGTAAAATGATTGGGGCTGACGCTTTAGCAGCAGTTTCTGCATCATACCCAATTACTATGATTTATCTTTCGATAGCTACAGGACTTGGAGTTGGAAGTGGTGTTATTACTTCTAGATTTTTTGGTGAAAAAAATTATAGACAAACAAAAACTACAATTACAACTTCATTATTATTTACATCATTAATCGCAATAATAATGATAATATTAGGAATCCTTATTACACCACTATCATTAAGGCTAATATCAACACCAGATGATATTTTCCATGATAGTAAAATATATTTAATGGTATACTGCGGTGGATTACTTTTTACATATTTGTATAACGTAATTGCTTGTATTTTCCAATCTCTTGGAAATAGTAAAGTTCCTCTTTACTTCCTATTCTTCTCTACAGTTTTAAACATAGGTCTTGATATATTATTTGTAGGACCATTTGATTTAGAAGTATTAGGACTTGCGCTTGGAACATTTATTGCACAAGGGATCGCAATGATTGCGTCTTTACTATTCTTACTTTTAAATATTAAAAAATCTTTAAAAACTGATGAAAAAGCCGCAATTTTTGATAAGGCTATTCTAAAAGAGGTAATGCTTATCGCAGTACCATCAATTATTCAAGGAGCTACTATATCTGTTGGAAACTTCTTTATACAAAAGAAAATTAACTCATACGGTTCAGCTTTAATTGCAGGATATGGTGCTGCATATAAATTATGCTATATCGTAGTTAACATTTATACTGCATATGGAAATGCAATATCAAATTATACTTCTCAAAACATTGGAGCTGGAAAGTTAGAACGTATTATTGCAGGATTCAAATCCTCTCTTATTACTTGTATATTATTTAGTATAATAATGTCATTACTATTTGTTTTAATTCCTAATGTATTATTACAAATGTTTATGGATGGTGATGCTTCAAGTGAAGCTATGAAAGATGGTAAAACATTTATTTATATAGTTGCGCCATTCTTCATATTTATGGGACTTAAAGCCCCATCTGATGGCATATTAAAAGGTGCTAAGGATATGCGTAATTTTATGATAGGAACACTTGCTGACTTAATAATTCGTATTGTATTATCCTATACTCTTTCATCTCCATTTGGATATAAGGGAATATTTAGTGCATGGCCTATTGGTTGGGCAGTTGGTACAGCACTTTCACTTATCTTCTTCTTTAGCGGCAGATGGAAAAAAATTAATCATTTAAATGAAAATGGTCTAGAATCCTAGACCATTTTTTTAATCTTCTAATGCGAATTGTGAATTATATAATGACTTATAGAAACCATCCGCATTCATTAGTTCATCATGATTCCCTTGTTCAATTATATTTCCATCTTTCATTACCAAAATAATATCACTATTCTTTATAGTTGAAAGTCTATGAGCTATTACAAATGATGTCTTACCCTTAGATAATCTATCCATAGCTTCTTGAATCTTTTCTTCTGTTCTTGTATCAACGTTAGAAGTTGCTTCATCTAATATAAGCATTTTAGAATTTTTAAGCATAGCACGAGCTATTGTTATTAATTGACGCTGTCCTTGAGATATAGATGCACCATCTACTATTTTATAATCAAGTCCATTAGGAAGTGATTTTACAAAATGAGTTAAATGACATGCTTTTATTGCATCCCATATCATATCATCAGATATGTTTTCTAAATTAAAAACTAAATTTTCTCTAAGAGTTCCCTCAAAAACCCATGTATCTTGAAGCACCATACTAAATTTATCATGCAATTCTTCTCTTTTCATATCAGATGTATTTATTCCATCAATCTTAATAGTTCCACTATTTATTTCATAGAAACGCTCAAGTAAATTTACTATTGTAGTCTTTCCTGCTCCTGTAGGACCTACAATCGCAACTTTCATTCCAGGTTTTATTTTGACACTAAAGTTTTTAATTATCTCTCTTGTTTCATCATATGAGAATGATACATTATCAAATTCAACAAAACCTTCTAGTTCTTTTTCTTTTTTAGGCGCAAAATAGTATTCTTTATGATCTTCATTATCTAAATCAACACTTTCTAAGAAACTAAATACTCTACTTCCAGATGCAGCCGCATTTTGAAGGGAATTAAGTGATTGTGCAATTTGTGTTAAAGGTGATTGGAATAGATTTATGTATACTAAGAATGCAGTAATTGTTCCAAGCGTAATACCACCTTTGCCGTGATACATTAAAAGTCCACCAGTAATACATACTAATGCATATGATACATATGATATAAAACTCATTAATGGTTGCATAAGTCCACCAAAGAATTCAGCTTGAAACATTGTTTTTTGAAGTTCACTATTCTTTCGATCAAACACCTCTTTCATAGCATTAGACGCGTTATATAACTTTATAATATTTTGACCATTATAGTTTTCTTCTACAACACCATTTAAATCTCCAAGTAATTTTTGTCTTTTGATAAATTGTGGTCCAGCAAGTTTCAATATGATCATTAAGAATATCATCATTAATGGGATTGTAAGAAGAGCTACTAATGCCATTTGCCATGATGTTACAAACATCGCAATTATAGCAGCTACTAACATAAGAACCGCACTAAAAAACATTCCTATTGATTGTTGCATCGACTGTGATATTTGATCTACATCATTAGTAAGTATTGATAAGATATCTCCAAGCGACCTATTATCGTAATAATTTAGTGGAATATTATTAATCTTTTTTACTATTTGTTTTCTTAACTGATAACTATAACGTTGTACAACAACAGTAATAATTATTCCAGATAGTGCACTAGAAAGTGCTGATATTATATATAATGCTAAAAGAATATATCCATAATGGGCTATTTTATTCATATTTATATGTCCATTAAATAAACCTTTAGCTATCGTATCAGTCAAATCGCTTAAAAGATTAGGCGCAATAACTGAAATTACAACATAAGATATTATAAAAACTAAACTTAAAATCATTGCAGGCAAATATTTTTTCATAGAATATGCAATATTTTTAAGTGATTTAGATGTTTCCCCCTTTTTTAGTTTATTTTGTGTAAAATTATCGCGTCTACTCATAGTCCTAATTCCTCCTTAGATAATTGTGATAATGCAATATCAAGGTATTCCCTACAATTTCTTAATAATTCTTCATGCTTACCTATACCTTTAATCTTTCCTTCTTCCAAAACAACTATATGATCCGCATCCATTATTGTTCCAATACGTTGTGCAACGATCAATTTTGTACAATCTTTTCTATATTCTCTAAGATTATCTCTTACTTTTTTATCTGTCTTAAAATCTAAGGCACTAAATGAATCATCAAATACTAAAAATTCATGATCTTCATATAAAGCTCTTGCGATACAAAGACGTTGTCTTTGTCCTCCAGATACATTAGTACCTCCTTGAGCTATATTAGAATTGTATCCATCACTCATTTCATTTATAAACGAATCTGCTTCCGCTATTTTGGCGGCTTCAATAACTTTATTATCATTAATTTCTTTCTTACCAAACGCAATATTATATTTAATATTACCACTGAAAAGTAAAGCTTTTTGAGGAACTACTCCAACTAGATTATTTATTGTTTCAAGTTTTAAGTTTTTAATGTTTACATCATCAATTAAAACCTCACCTTCACTTACATCATAAAGTCTTGATAGTAGGTTTATAATTGTTGATTTACCACATCCTGTTTCACCTATAAACGCAATTGTTTCACCTTTTTTAACTTTAAATGAAATATTAGATACTATATTAGATTCACTGTTTGGATATTTAAATGAAACATTCTTAAATTCAATTTGGCCCTCTATTTTACGCTCTTCTTCTACTATTGGATCTTTTATAGATATTTCTGTATCTAAAACTTCATTGATACGTTTTGCGGATACACTTGCTCGTGGTACCATATAAAACATCAAAAGTAACATCATAAATGACATTACAAGTTGTGTTGATAACATCATCATAGATAATACTTCTGGATAAGTTGTGTCCCCTTTATTAATAAGAGATGCTCCTATCCAATATACTAAAAGTGCTACCAAATTCATAACTATTGTAATAGATGGCATCATTAGAGCCATACCTTTTCCAATGAATGATTGTGTTTTTCTTAATTCATCGTTAACCAAATTAAATTTATTTTCTTGATATTCTTCCGCATTATACGCATGAACAACTCTGATTCCTGACACATTTTCCCTAGTTATACCATTAATCTTATCAAGTAGTCGTTGACTTAATTTATTCTTAGGCATTACCACTAGGACAATTGATAATATCAATGCCACAAGTAAGAATATACCTATTAAAGCAGGAAGCATTAATGTCCATGATACACTTTGTATTTTAAGAATTGCCCATACAACAGTAATAGGTGCTGCGAAAAACATTCTAAACACAAGTAGTAATGTCATTTGATATGTTTGAATATCATTTGTTGTTCTAGTGATTAGTGATGCTGTACTAAAGCGATTAATTTCAGCAAGCGAGAATGATTGTACTTTATCATTAACTTGCATTCTTATATTCATCGCAAGTCTTGATGAAACAAACGAACTTATAATAGAAATTATTGTTTGACATACTACCATCAATAAAGCCATAACAATCATCATAAGGCCATTGTACCAAATATCCGATGTAGAATTTGTAATTGAAACTTCTTGAATGGCTTTTGTAACACCTGAAATATAATCCATAAGTTCCATTGTAGACCAAACCTGTGCAAATGTTAGGCCTAGTATTAAAATGATTAAAAAATAATCTTTTTTCTTTAAATTTTTTAATAATTTAAACATTATTATTCTCCTCTTGTTCACAAATTAAAATGATTTCTACTAAATCTTTAAAATCATAAACAAACTGACAAAACCTTTCCTCGCCAAATATTTTAATAACTTTTTCCATAAAATCTTCACAATTTTTGTTTAAAAAAACTATTTCTTCATGACCTTCTTTTGTAAGACTTACTAGCGTTTTTCTAGAATCCTTTTTATCATCACTTCTAGAAATCCATTTTTTTTCTTCAAGTCTTTTAAGCGCATTGCCTATACGTCCTGATCCTACATTCAAATATTCTTGTAAGTCTTTAGGATTCAGACTTTTTGGATATTCTATCATTAATTTAACAAGGATTGCTCTTTCACCTTCAGTAAAGTTTTGAAGATATTTGGGCCCCATTTTTTTTAATTTTAATATATTTTTATAAAGTATTTCTTTTATTTTCTCATCAATCATAATTCCTCCTTCGCTCACACTGTGAGTATTTTTATTTTAGCATAAAAAAAATCATTGTCAACAAAAATATCTCACACTAGAAGATAAAAATAAAATATGCCTAATTAGGAAACTAATCAGACATATTTTTTAATCAATTCTTTTGTTTTTCTTAAGGCGTTTTACTACTTCCATAAATATTTCATCATCAGGCGTATTTTCTTCTTTTTTCTTAATAGCCATAATAAATGCAATATTTGTGGGATCTTCACTACTCAAGACTTTAAGATACCCTAAATCAAATTTAAGCGCATCATAATACCACTCTTTAATTTTATCATATTCCTTCTTTAATTTATCAAGTCGATGTCTTTTTTCATAATATTCATATGATATTATAAAGGGCAGATCATCAACAAAAAAATTATCTTCTAAAGACGCACCAGATAAAATTTTATCTACATAATAATATTCAAAATATACTTCATCCATTTTTTTATTCATTCTATCACCTAAATTTATTATAGCATATTCTTATTATTATGTTATAATTTTTATAAAAAGAGGTTTTAATATGTCACTTAATTTAAATGATTATAGAAAAAAGAATAAACTTAAAACACTAGACAATGATAAATTATCTATTGAAACATATTTTGATATCTGTGAAGATGAAAAAGAAGCTACTCTAAATTTAAAATATGATAAGCCATGTGATATATTTGATACTCATTTTGCATCAAAAAAGCCTATACTAGCAGATGATTTTCTAAATGAAATATATTATGCTTTAAAAGTATTACCATCTAAGTATTCTGTCAATTTAAATATAGAATTTAATGATTTAGAAAATTATTCTATAGAAGATTTAGATGATATTTTCATTTCTTCTATTATGATGACTAATGAAGAATGGATAATTACAGACAAAAAAGATACTCATCTTGGTTATTTCTTTCTAGGTCTTGGAATATTCTTTCTTGTCATGATGTTTTTACTTATCAGTGTAGTTGAACATAAAGTAAATAATGCTGATAACAAATTATGGTTTAGAGTTATAAAATACGTCTTAGATATTTTAGCAATGGTTATGATATGGGAATCTATAACATTATTTTTTGTTAAAAGAAATGAATCAAGAGCTAAACAAATTTCATTTAATAGGCGTATTAAAAAAGTTAATTTTAATAATAAAAATTAAAAATCTTCTTTTTAAAAATTCATAAGGATTAAAATGTGGTTGGAAGTTTGTTATTTTGCCTTAGTATAGAAATGCTACACCATGAAATGCTTTTATAAGGCATTTTCATATTTGGCACTTCACTTTATTAACTTTCTACTAAAAAATGCAAAGATTTATTTCTTTGCATTTCTTTTTAAATATATTCTGTTATATCTCTTTCATCATCAAACGCATGAATATCATTTGCGAGTATATTCTTCACAATTTGATAAACCCTAGTTGCGTCTAATACATAAGATGTTGAATCTAGAAGTTTAATTCTATGTCCTGACCCTGTTTTTAAAAATATAGGTAATAGTTTTTCATAGTTGTTAGATATATGTGCACACTTTCCATTATAATGTCTAGGCATATGAAATTCCATTTTACTTCCATCTTCAAGCAATGTATAGAAAGTATATATATGGCTTGTAAATCTTGAAGGAACTTCCATTTCTTCTTCTACCGAATGAATAAAAGTATTCTTTGATAACTTACAACCAATAAAAAGAATTTTAGCTCCATATTTTAATTTACCAAAACTTCCATTTGGTGGTACTGGAGTAGTCGCAAAATCATCATCTTTTATGTATTCTATAGCATTTTTACCATAAGCTACAACGCTATGAGTAGGATGATTAGAACGAACAAAGTCCTTATCTGCAATTGCCATATTTGTCAAATACCCAACACAAGAGTTTTCTTCGTTCTTTACCATAACATCAAAATCATTTAGCACAATATCCCATGTATGAGATGGGAATAATAGAAGCCCATCTTTAAAATAATCTTTTAAAGCTTTTAAAATAGTACTAACTCCACCATCGATATTTTTTATTGAATGGAAGGAGGAATGCACCATAACAGTGTCACGGCTTTTTAACCCTGATTGTTTTAAATCTCTTATAAAATCATCATAATTATACATCTCATCACCTAGACTAATTATAGCATATTAATTAAAATTAATCTATTCAATTATTTTATGTATTATGTTATAATTTTAATATTAGAAGGAGGATTTAATATGAAATTCCAGCAATCTGAAGAAGATTATCTAGAAGCTATATTAATGCTTTCAGAAAAAAGTGAAAATGTACATTCTATAGATATTGCAAACAAAATGAATTTTTCAAAACCATCTGTTTCAATCGCAATGCACAAACTTGAAGATAAAGGCTTTATCGTAATGAATAAAAATGGTGTTATTACTCTTACAGAAGAAGGTAAATCTAAAGCTTTAGGCGTATATGAAAGACATCAAGTTTTATCTAAGTTTTTTAAACAAATCGGAGTATCTGATGAAGTTGCGCTAGAAGATGCATGTGAAATTGAACATTTCATTAGTGAAGAAACTTTTCAAGCAATTAAATCTCAATTAAAGTAAAAAAGGTAGACCTAGTCTACCTTTTTGTTATCTTCTTTCTTTAAATAGTTTATAAGTTTAATTCCACCATCAAATATTAAAGAACCAAGTGCATTACCTATGGCCATAAGAAGAAAGTATAGCACTACTTTACCATTAAATACTCCAGCATATGTATAATAACAAGCATTTGCTACAACGTGCTCAAAACCACATAAAATGAATAATGATATAGGCATAAACGCAAATAATACTTTTCCAAGTGGATATTCACACTTCTTGTGTCCTTCTACTGCAAGATAAATCATTACACCACACATCATAGCTAATAATAGTACTTGATACCATTTTTCACTTTGTTTATTATCAACTAAGCTTTTAGTTAACTCTTTTATATCCTCTGTAATCATTGGTGTTTGTTTTAAAATTAAAGACAAAACAATAACACCTATTAAATTACCTGCAATACAAACAAGTAAATCAATTATATACTTAGGTTTATTATCTAAGGCATAGCCTACTTTACCTGTATAAAGCCAAAAACCAAAGTGAATAATTGTAAATAGGCCTATTCCAAACATAAATGATCCACAAATTTTTAATGCATATGAACCACGACTAGCGCAAGTAAGATAGCAAGTTGCGCCAAAAACAATACAAAATCCTGCGAAAATTGAACTTATAAATATCATTAAATATTTCTTCATAAAAATACCTCAACCAAGTAGGTATTATAACATATTATTTGGTTTATTCAATACTAAATGATTTCCAATATTAATAAAATTATAAAAAACAAAAACAGTTAATTACCTCATAATAGATTCTAATCTTTTTAGTAAGTAATTAACTGTATATTTTATTAAAATTTAGTTAGGCAATGATTTTTACTTCATCATCTTTAACAAACATTTCTATAGGTGAATCCTTAAATACTACGTTTTTAAGTTCTAATAAAGAAACATTGCGTAAAACGAATCCAACACCCTTAAACTTTTCATTATCAGGAGTCATAGCCATTACTCCTTCTTTTGATTCTTTATTGTATGTTATTTCAACATCTTCTAGTACTACCTTTTCGATTTTAGATTCAGGGAGTCCTAAGAAACATCCTACTCCAAAACACACATTTAAGCATTTTATATTTTTAAACTTAAAAGTTTGAAATGTTGGTGTAGTGTGATCAACTGGGTGGGCAAATTTATCGTATCTAGAATCAATAACATCATTTCCTGCTTTATAATACGCATTAATTACAAAGGGTGATTTAACTCCATTCATTATAATATTATTAAAATTAATATCTTTTATAATTGCGTCCTTACCTCTACCTCTTTGACTTTTAACTCTAAGTCCTCTATCAGTTTCATTAAAATAACATTGACTTACATAAACATTATTAATACCACCACTATTTTCTGAACCAAGCGTTACACCAGCATGTCCATGAGCCATAAAATTATTTCTTACAATTATATTTGAAGATGGTCTATGATATAATTTTGCAAGTTCAATTTTTGAAGACTTTATTGCAATACAATCATCACCAACACTTATATAATTTCCAATTATATTTACATCCTCGCAAGCTTCAGGATCACATCCATCAGTTGTAGGTGAATCCCATGGGTTACTAATCTTTAAATTTATAAATGATAATTTTTTAGAATAAAACGGATGAATTGTCCATGAAGGTGAATTCTTTATTGTTATACCTTCAAGCACCACATTTTCTGATGTATGAACAAATACAGCCTTAGGACGTCTTGCAATACGAAGTTCTCTATGATTTATCCAAAAATCAGAATTATTTGCATTACAGTCAAATGTACCTGGTCCAAATATAGAAATATTTTTTGCACCAAGTATAGTAATACATGAATAAAATGCCCTATCACATCTTCCTTCCCATGTCCCTAACACAATACCATTTAGGGTATCCGTAGGTTCAAATATTTTATAATGCTCTCGTACTGTGTCCCCCACAATCATACACTTAGGTCCTAAATATATAGATTTATTATCCGATAATATTTCAAGTGATGTCACATGGTATGTGTCATTCAATTCTAATATTTCATCATCACCTAAATTAGAAATAGCTTCATTAATCTCTAATGTATCATTTGTAGATTGTGTTTTATTAAATTTAATTATTTTTTTATTTAAAGTTTTAAATGATACTTCTTCGTCTAAAACTTTAACTATATATTCCTTATTAGGTTCTAGGTCATATATAGAAAAAACATTTGATATTTTTGAGGCATAATAAGTTCCATTAAGGTATATATCATAGCCCTCACTTGCATAATAACATTCATTATTAGTAAGTTCTAATGTTACCATATTAGCTTCTAAAAATAATATCTTCATAAAAAATAACCTCATTTTTAAGTCAAAAGACTTTTATTTATTTAATAATAATGATGCTTCATAAGCAAAGAATGTAATTATATTCCTATCAGATGCTTGCCATATTCTTTTTATCGAACTATCAATAAACATCGCATATCCAATTCTTGAACCATCATATGTTAAATCTTTTATAATAATTGACTTTACATGGTTTCTTCCACACCACATATGAAAATTAACATTTGATTCTTTATAATCAGAATAATTGTTTACATTAACAACACCTTGTTCATCAAACATACTATCAACCAAAGTTTTATCTAACGATTCAAAATCTTTATTTTCACTAACACTTGTATAAAGATTACCATCTATGTATAAGAATGCTTCTGTAAGCGTTAAGAAATCAACTATATAAGACATTGCGTTAGTTATCTTTTTTAACACATCTTTCTTAGAAGTCATTATATCTTGAATTTCACGCATCGCAGTTGTCGCAACTTCTACATTCTTCTTTAAATCAATATTTTTATGCTTTTCATCAACATAAATAATAAAACAATTTCTTCCTTTAGCTTTTCCTCTAAATAATGCTTTATTACATTTTACCATTAGCGTATCGTAATCAATCGCATCTTGTGGGAATATAGCACAACCAACTGTTGAAGTGATTTTTGCATCTAATGTTTGAAATAACGGATTTTTTGCTTTTAAATATTCTTCTCGAAGCATCTTGATTCTTGCATGCAAGCTATCATATGTATATTCTCCATTTAAGATAATCATAAATTGATCACCTTTTTGTCTTCCTACAATACCATCTTCTCCAAGTCCTTGTTTAATCATTTGTGCATATTGCGATATAATTATATCTCCTACGTTTACCCCGTATGAATCATTAATTAATTTGAAATTATCTAAATTTAAAAACGCAATCGCAAATGGTTCTCCTGACGCAATTAATTCTTTACAATAATTTACGATATTATCTCCATTCACTGTATTAGTCAGTGAATCTATATATGTCGTATAATTTAAATTCTTAAAATATTGTATCTCTTTTATATTTTTTACCATACCAATACCCCATTTATTTTAAATACTCATAAACAAAATCCAAATAGTCTTTTGCCTTCTTTGTTAAAACACTATATCCTAAATAATTTAAAACCTTATGATATAATTCTATAGTATCTAAATTCTCATTTTTAAATTCATTAAAAATAAGACCCATCTCTTCTTTTGGTATATCATAAATTTGTCTTTCATACCCAATTCTAAGATATGAAATACTATAGTTACTATCTTTCCACAAAACATTATCGTAGAAATTTTTTGTTTCATAAAAATTAAATTTATTTAGATGTTCTAAAATAATTTCTAATGCTTTAGAAGAAATTTTTCCTACCTCAAATATTTCTCTAAGCCTTTCTTTTAGTGTATTATAAGTAAGCGGTGACTCAGTTAAAACTATTTGTTCTAAATCATAATCTAGTGCTTTGATGGTTTCACTATTTGCTTCATACATCAAATCTAAATTTAATTTTTTATAATTTGTAAATTTAATATATTCCTTTGTTAAAATGCTCATAAATTCTTTTTTCTCCTATTCTTTTATTATAAATTATTAATATTAATATTTCAATTATTTATAAGAATATACGAACATATTGATATTTTATTAAAGAATATTTAATCATTATTTCTTTTTAGTTATCATAAATAGCCTTGGCATTTTAAGTATAGCTAAATTATTAGAATGTATTTTATAATTCTTTTCAATTTCTTCTTTTAAAGTATTTGTAGAGTTGCTAGACCCACTTCCTAAATCACATATACATTTAAGATTTATATCTAGTCTATTTAATAAATCTTTTATAGGCATATTTCTTTCATTAATAAATTTTTGATATTGATTTGGATTCCATTTAACCATAATATTTCTTCTTTAAAAAATAAATGCGGTGTTTTGCACCGCATATAATTAATTATATAAATAAAATGAATCTTCTACTTTGATAACTTTTACTTTGTTTAATTTATTTCCAAGTAAAACTTTATACGCCGCTCTGTTATAAGATACGCCATCTACTACTACATCTACACTAGCTTCTTCCACAGATAAAACCTTATAAACATCTTCGCTATCTTTTTTTATTGTCATAGCAGTATTATCACATTTAGGTTTATCGGCACCAAATACTAATACATACCCATCTTCAATATGATTTTCTACATAAAATGTTTGTAAATTTAAAATTCCTGTGCTTGTATAGAAATAAGCTTCACAATTATTATCAATAAATGCTTGTTTAATAGCATTTTCAAGTTTTACATCATTGTATTCAGATTTAATTTTATTCCCTAATTTTTTAAATATATTAGGCTTTTTTTCTTTTATTTTAGCCTCAGCTGTATCTTCATCAACTTCAACGTCAATTACTTTATCAGACATATTTTCCCTCTCCTTAAATTAATCTCTTCTAGAATGTGCAAGTACTATAAGAATTACTCTTAACACTTCTAGATAAATATATAAAATACTTACAAGAAGACCGAAAGCTGCCATCCATTCAAAGTCTTTAGTTGCGCCATTTTTTACATATTCTGTACATTCATTAAAGTTAAAGAATAGCATTACAACGCCGTATAATATGTATAATGCTTCAATAAATAATAGCAATGGTAAATTATTACTAATTATATTTGCAGTACCATCAATATTAAATAGATTTAAGATTAATAATACTAGTGACACACCAACAATTGAGCATAATGTTAAAACCATAATGTTTTTAAGTGTTGATGTATTTCTTAGGGCGCCACATGCGAATAGTGCAATACAAACCGCAAATATTACTGCAGTAGATGCTATCGCAATTACCGCAATTCCTTGATAAGCTAAGTCCGCAAGTAGCGTAATACTTCCTAGGCATAATCCTTCACATACTGAATATATAATTCCACATACCGCAGAAGCTTTTGAATTGCTTCTTCCTATAATTACTGAAATAAATCCAACTATAACTGAGATAAATAGCAATCCTAAATATAGACCTAAACTCTCAGTTTTATAAAGTAATAAACCTGAAAAAATACCAGCAATACCTGCTATTCCTAGTAATAATAACGTTTTTAAAGTTATACCTTTATATGTTGCACTGTCTGTTGAGACATATGAATTTGTTGTTTCCACATTTGAAAACATAGGATTTGAATATCTAATCATATAACCACCTCTATGGTAATTTTAACATATGTTTATTGCAGTCGCAATAAACTTTAATTATTTACATAATTTCACAAAATCGACTATAAGGCAAATAGTCCTTTTTCTTCTTCAGGATCGCTTTCAGGAAGATCGGAGAATGAACCCATTTCTTTAAATGTTTCAAATAGTGTTTGATTTAATTTAGATCTCTTTTTAACATCTTCTATTGATGTATACATCTTTTCATCTCTCTTACTCTTTATATTTTCAGCTGCGGATGGACCTAGCCCATCTACTGCTTTAAATGGTATTCTTAAATCTCCATTTGTAAGGTTTCCTTCAATCATAAATATTTGAGAATCACTCTTCTTTATATCAACGCCTAAGAATTTAATTCCCCTAGCTTTAGCTTCTAAGACTACTTGAAGAGATGTAATTAAATCTTCATCTTTAGCCGTTTTTAATCTCATAGGAATAGATTCAAGTTCTTTAATCTTTTGTTTTATAAAATCCATTGAACCAAGCATAGCTTTTACATCATATGCTTTAGCACGTTTTGATAAGAATGCACTATAGAATAATGCTGGTTTATGCACTTTAAACCACGCAATACGTAGTGCCATAATTACATAGGCTACCGCATGGGCTTTAGGGAACATATATTCTATTTGTCCACATGACCAAATATAATATTCCGGAACGTTTGCTTCTCTCATTTCTTTCTTGAAATTCTCCCAACCTTCGGGGTCTTTTACTTTTTTATTTTTACGAACAAACTCCATGATTTTAAATGCTTTAGATGGTTCCATTCCAAAAGCCATTAAGTCAACCATAATATCATCTCTACATCCTATTACCTTATCAAATGTAAGAGTCCCAAATCCATGAGGATCTTTAGGGTCTACTAAATCTTTTGCATTTCCAAGCCAAACGCCTGTTCCATGAGAAAGTCCTGATATTTTTACAAATTCCGCAAATGTCTTAGGTAATGTATCTAGTAGCATTTGTCTTACGAATGCAGTACCAAACTCAGGAACCGCAAATGACGCAACTTTAGAATCAATATCTTCTGGCTTTACACCTATAGTCTCTGTTGAACCAAAAAGGCCGAATACACCATGATCATCTAGTGGAATATCTCGTGGATCACTAAATTCAAATTCACTTTGGTTTTCATGAACTATATCCATGAAATACTTAATTAATGTAGGATCATCGTGTCCTAATACATCTAATTTTAATAAGTTATCTTCAAATGCATGATAGTCAAAATGAGTAGTTCTCCATTCATTTGTAAAATCATTTGCAGCATATTGAATTGGTGTTACATCAAAAATATCAATTCTCTTAGGTACTACAACTATTCCACCTGGGTGTTGACCTGTTGTAACTTTTACATTACAAATTTTACTTGAAATTCTATCAATTTCACTATCTCGTAGTTTAATATTATGTTTCTCTAAGTATGCTTTAACATAACCATAAGCTTTATTAGCTTGTACGGTTCCTACAGTTCCGCCTCTAAATGAATTATCATATCCCATCATCTTTCTTACATATAGATGGGCCTTAGGTTGATATTCACCAGAGAAATTTAAATCAATATCAGGGATTTTATCTCCATGGAATCCTAAGAAAGTTTCAAATGGAATATCATGTCCATCTTTTTTAAGTGGTGTACCACACTTAGGACATTTTTTATCTGGTAAGTCAAAACCAGAACCTACACTTCTTAAAATACTTTGAAGTTCTTTTTCTTCTTCATTTTGAATAAATTCTTCTTGATTTGGATTAAACTTTATAGCCATAAATTTACATTTAGGACATAGATAATGTGGTGGTAGAGCATTAACTTCAGTAATATTCATAAGGTTTGCTACTAGTGATGATCCAACAGATCCTCTTGATCCTACTAGATAGCCATGATCTAGGGAATCCTTAACCATTAAATATGCCATAAAGTATGTTGAATAATATCCTGATGAAATTATTGATTGTGATTCACGATCAATACGAGCTTTTACAAATGGATGAATATTTTCACCATAACGATCGTTTGCGTTCTTAGAAATAACATCTTTCATCGCTTGAACCATTGAAGGATAACGGAATTCTTCAAGTGGATGATCTTTAAATTCATCATCTGCTGGAACATACATTGCACCATCACCTTTTTTAAATGCCACAATATCTGATACCATATCTGCTACTTTATTTGTATTTGTAACAACAATTTCATATGCAAGGGCTTTATCTAGAAAATCAAATTCTTGAAGCATTTCCTGCGTATTTCTAATATGAGCGTCAGGTACTACACCATCTGCTAAATATCCTGCAAGTTCATGCCTTCCTCCACCTGATTTTGGTGAATCGATTAGAATATTACGATATTTCTTATCACTTTTATGAATGTAATAACATTCTGATGTTGCACAAACAATTTTATTTTGCGCCTTAGCTTCAGAAATTATTAATTTAATTGTATCTTCAACAATCTTTTTTCCATCACGTACATCATTTAATTCTTCAATTATATGATCATATGAATGGATAGGTTGAACTTCTATTACATCATATTTTGATATTGCATATCTTAATTCTTCTATCGAGCGATTCAATGCATTTTCAAATACATCGCCAAATGAATTTCCTGATAAGAATAAAACACCTTCATGGTATTTTTCTACAACCGATTGTAAAAGTCTTGCGTCCGATGAAACATGCGTAGTTAAGGCATCTGAGACAATCTTAAACATATTTTTATAACCTGTTTGATTTAATGCAATAACACGTGCTCTTTTTGGAATTATATTTCTATATGCATCTTCATTTTCTTTAATCATAGAATTAAGTTCATTATAATTCTTATATCCTTTATTTAAGACATCTTGTAACATCTTAATAAATGATTCCGCAAGAACACGGGTATCATCATTTGCTCTATGATGATGTTCTTGTTTAACTTTAAAGAATTTAGAGATAGCTTTTAAATTAAATTTAGTTAATTGACCATAATACATAAAGTGGGTTAAACGAAGTGTATCTATACCCATAAAATCCATTTCACCTAAATTACATTCTCTAATTTTTGATTTCATAAATCCAATATCAAAATCCGCATTATGAGCAACCAGAATACAATCTTTTGAGAATTCAATAAATTTATTTAACGCTTCTTCAATGCTCATCGCATTCTCTACCATCTCGTTTGTAATAGATGTAAGAGATGTGATTTTTTCAGAAATAGGAATTAGAGGATGAACAAAATCATCATATTCATCAACAATAACTCCACCTTTTACCTTTGTTGCGGCAATTTCAATTATTGAATCATATTTTTGACTAAATCCTGTAGTTTCAATATCAAAAACAACATATGTCGCATCTTTAAGGTTTTTATCTCCTTCTTTGTATGTAATATGTAATGCATTATCATCTATATAATCAAGATCACAACCGTATAGTGGTTTTACTGATTTATCTTTTTCTGTCGCATGATAGATATCAGATATAACGTATACTCCATTATGATCTGTAAATCCTATTGCCTTATGTCCCCACGCCTTTGCGCAGTTAATATAATCTTTAGCTTCGCTTAAACCATCAAAATTTGAAAGTTTTGTATGGCAACAAAGTTCAACTCTTTTAAGTGGAGCGTTATCTAATCCAAAATTCTCATTTTCAATTCCAAGAACATCAAATTTAGAAACAATAATTAAAATTTCTTTATCATAAGCATCATTTTCAAGTTTACCTGACACTTCAACAAGATATGATTTACCATCGCTCTTCTCTAAACTTTTAGTAACATTTTCAGTTAGTTCAGTATATTTCTTTAAATTTTCTTCGCCCTTTATAAACTGTTTAACCTTAATAGAATCTGTACCATCTGAAATATAGCCTATAAACATACTTGTCGTTTTGAGTTCTCTTACTTCAGCCTTAAAAAGACGTCCTGTTATTTTAAAAAGAGGGGCCCCCACCTCATTTTGAAACTTATAAAGTTCCTCTTCAGTCGAAGGAATATTTTTTATTTCATATGCTAAATAACTATACTTGAATTTTGTATCTTTTTTGATTGAAAGTTTTTTAGCTTCTTCATTCATCATAGCAGATTTTCTAATATCAATTATTTCTTGACGCGCTAAATTTTCTTTTTCTTCTTTTAATTTTTGAACCTTTAAAATTTCTTCATCTGATATTTCAAAGTCTGCTTCAATTTTTATAAAATGATTTTCATATATTTCATCTAAAATCTCATTAACTAAAGGTTTTAGACTATCAATATTTTCATCAACATATAAAGTTATTTTATTATAATTGCACTTTTTTTGGTATCCTTTAAGAGGCTCAAAAAATGGAGATGAATTTGCTTTTTTGTCTAAATAGTAATTAAAATACTCTAGTACATCATTAGCATTTAAAGTAAAATTCAAATAATTTATAGCACAAATATTTACCTTACAACCTAAAGATGCGAATATTTTTTCGTTTTGTGTGTAAAAAAACTGACATTCCAAAAGGCGTAATGTCTTGTCTAATGTAATGTCAATTTTAAATGTTTTTTTTGATTTTAAAAGAACTATTGAATTTATTTTTATATGATTTGATGAAAAATCTAGCGCCTTTAAGCTTTTCAAATCATCTATATAACTCAAATTAACCCCTCCTAACTCTTCTTAACTCTTACTATGTTTGAACATGCAATCTTCATAAAAATTGCAGATACAAAAACTCCTATGTAAAATAAGAAAGATAAATCTACAAGTGTACCAAATAAATATAGAACAAATGTCCAAGTCATAGAATAACAAGCCATGCGAGCTCTAATTTTACGTGGTAAAAATGGATTTGAATATATTCCAACAAACATAAGGATTACAAGTACAACTAAAAATTCAATACATAAATACATTGTATTAGTTAATATTGATTGTGGTACTGCAATATCTAAATATCTATCCCATCCAACATTTATATAATCTAACAATTTATAATTTTCATAAAAATATCCATCACTTTTATTTGCGATGACAGATAAATCAAGTGAACTATCATCAAGTGATGTATACATCACTTTCTTTAGCTCAGTTTTTGTATCTCCACTTCCATAAAGAACTGTAAAATAATCTGCATAAAACGCAATTGTAAGTGCTGTTGATGTATCATTCGTGTTAAATGCTACAGAGAAATTAGATCCATCTGAATAAACTTTTGGTGTTGAGACAGTTAATTTATTATCAACTATTTTAGCATCTGCTTGTGGATCATTGTAAATACTTTGAAATAATATTACTTCATCACTATATGTAATATCACTTGTTCTAGTGACGCTAATAATACTAGGAATGGCACATAAAAATGCAAATATTACGAAATATAAAACTACTCTCCACACTTTATCGGCTAAATATTTCCCTAATACCGCTGGTTTAAATAAGCTATCTAAAAGTCTCATTATTTTTATCCTTTCATTTGTAAGTAATAAAATTATAGCACAATTTTATATTAAATACACTATTAAATGTGATAAAATTAAATTGGTGATAGAATGCTAATGAATAAAGAAAAACATTACAATACATTAAGTGCTTATTACAAAGAAAAATATAATAGAAAAGTATGTAAAATCCCATTAAACGCCTCATTTACTTGCCCAAACAAAGATGGTTTTAAGGGGTATGGTGGATGTAGTTATTGTTCTAAACTTGGTTCAGGAGACTTTGCAGGGGATAAAAATGATAGCCTTGATGTTCAGTTTCATAAGATTAAAGAAATAATGATTAAAAAATGGCCTGATGCATATTTCATTCCATATTTACAAGCAAATTCTAATACCTATAAACCTTTAGAGGAATTACAAAAAATATACGAACCACTTTTGTATATTGACGAGAAAGTAATAGGTTTATCAATAGCTACTAGATGTGATGCGCTTGATGATAACAAAATAGAATATCTTGCAGAACTTAATAAAATTAAACCAATTCAAATAGAATTAGGGCTACAAACAATTCACGAAAAAACTGCTAAAATAATAAACAGGTGTCATTCGCTTAGTGAATTTGATATAATTGTGAAAAAATTAAGAACTAAAAACATAAGTGTTGTAGTTCACATTATAAATGGTCTTCCTTATGAGGATTTTTCTATGATGTTAGATACAGCAAAATATTTAAATAGCCTTGATATTCAAGGGGTCAAAATTCACTCATTACTTATTCTTGAAGGTACTAAAATGGCAGAAGATTACAAAAAAGAGCCATTTAAAATAATGACTCTTGAGGAATATATTAAAATTGTTGTTGCCCAAATCAGAGTATTAAACCCAAACATTATAATTCATAGGCTTGCGGCTGATGGTGTAATAAACGATTTGATTGAGCCAAAATGGACAATCAAAAAAATGGTTGTCATGAATGAAATTGATAAATATATGCGAAAATACAATTATTATCAAGGTGATCAATTCGAAGGCATACAAGAATAATAGATAGAATATTTATTATTAAATATTTCTTTATTTATATTTTCACTAATTAGAGGACATATAGTACTTAAATATACTAAGAATTCTTTAGCTTCTTCTTTAGTCATACCAAACTCTAGTATATAGTTTTTAAAGAATGTTATTATGTTTTTAGTATACTTTACAACTTCAAATTGCTTAAGTAATTCTTCTTCACAATCTTTAAACGCTTGAAAAAAAGATGCTATACTAGATTCTTCATTAAAAGGCTTTTCATAAGCCTTTTTTATTTCTTGAAGTATGGTTTTGTATTCATCTAGTTTTTCTATTGTTTGTTTTAAATAATCATCATGCACATCATTTGATAACAAATATAGTCTATAAGCATCAGATGGTGCTCTATTTAATATTTCTGATACAAAAGATACTCCTAAGCGTTGTTGTTCACCTAGTGCATCTATATTCATTTCTTGTGATGATAAAACAACTATTTTAGTATCATTTCTTTGATCAAAATATTGATTGAATATTAAACTATATAATATTTCTTCAGTTGATGTTTCATAATTTAATATCATAATAGTATCGTTAAAGTCATTATATACTGAAGAAATATTGTAAACTTCATCAAATGAAGCCATTTTGTCATAGTACTTTGCACACAAAGGCATAAGTCCTAATACAAAGCCTCTGTTAAATGTCATTTTGGTAAACGATATTTTATTATCTAACATTCCTTCATTTTTAGAAGTTCTTATAAACCTATTATTAAAATATATAGGATAATAAATTTCATCAAGAACCATTACATTAGACTTATAATCCTCTCCACAAGGAATTACCACTCCAAGGTCATTATATGAAGATATTATTAAGTCTTCTGTTGGTTTTGAATAAAGTGTTGCCATACCTTCTGATGTAAAAGCATCTATTATAGCATCTCTTGCGTCAAGCAAATTCATTCCATCTAAAAAATCCGAATTGTATAATATACCATTAGAATCCATAAATTCATATATATCTAACCCTAAATTTTTGGCAAACATATGATCTACTATATTTTCTGCAGGAATGCCTACATGTATATCTTCTTCATATTTATATGAAGCAAAAACATAAATATTTGAAACAGTCAAAGGATTCTTTAAAACAAGTCCTATAAAACAATCTTCATCACTATCTTCATTTTCTATAAATTCTTTAACAGTTTTTGCTTCATCTGCTGTAGTATAATTTAAAACATCAATGTATTTTGGATTAAGTGCAATAAAAGAAAGTCCTGCAAGATATTCTGGATTATCCATTTTAATATTTAACCTTACTTCCCCTTCAAGAGTTAATAACAATCCTTTCTTAACACCTAAATAATCATATAATTCTTCTTTCTTTTCTTCTGATATATCTAAATTTTTAATATCATCTAAAATATGAGGAAACTTACTTATATCTAATGAAAATATGTTTAATTTTTTTTCATATACTTCTTCACATGCATGTTTTAAGAAAAATTTATCTTTGTGATTTACAACCATTGATTTTGAATATATTTGATGTGAAGAAAAATCAGTAAATACCTTTTTACTCTCAAATTTAATAAATCCATTATCATACATATTCTTAAATGTTTTTTGAACGAACTTAATAGTTTCAAAATCATCTAACGATATTTCTTTTTCAAAATCAAATCCAACGTTCAAACTTTTTAATTCTTCTTTATGATTATTTCTTAAAACATCAATATTTTCTCCCCTAAGCCTAGAATATGAGTAGGTGATATCATTTAAATTGTTACAAATAACTGGATACATTACGTTATAACCCATCATGCGATACGCTTTATTTAGGATATCTGATGATAAAATAGGAAATAAATTTTTATTATTAAATCCATAATTTACTACTTGGTATGGTGATGTGTAAATGTATTTTTTATCTTTAAATCTATCTTGTTCAATTTTAAATAATCTTTTATTTGCCCATTCATCATAAATACTCACTGCATTCACCACCTATACTATGATTATACATTCAATATTTTAAAAATAAAATAAAAAAAATAAAAAAGCATTCACAAAAGTGAATGCTCATTTGATTTAATCTTTTTTTGAATTTTCAATATAATCAACTAAATCTTTAACAGTAGAAATTTTAGTTGCAGCATCATCATCAATATGAACACCAAATTCATCTTCTAGTGCCATAATAACTTCTACTGCATCAATTGAATCAGCACCTAAATCTTCTTTAAGATTAGCTTCAAGAGTTACTTTTTCTTCTTCCACTTGTAATTCATTTACAATTATTTCTTTTACTTTATCGAAAACCATATAACGTAAATCCTTTCCAAATTTATAAAGTAATTTTACCAAAATTTAATACTAAAGTCAATTATTTATAAATATATTGATTTACTATAGATTCAAGCATTTCTTGTCTTCCGGATTTATTTTCAATTTGATCGTTATTTAATGCATATTTTGAAAGCGATTCAAAATCAGTTTTACCATTTCTTATATCAAGACCTATTCCAGTATTATACGAAGCATATCTCATATCTTTAAAGTTTTCTAACACCTTATCTTCATAAAGTTTTGCGGCAGTCTTCAATCCTTTAGCAAATGTATCCATTCCTGCGATATATGCAATTAATAGGTCATCTAATTCAAATGATTCTCTTCTGACTTTCGCATCAAAGTTAAGTCCACCCTTGTTCAAACCGCCATTTAAGATAACCTCATACATTGCAAGTGTCGCATCATATACATTAGTTGGAAATTGATCTGTATCCCATCCAAGTAATGGATCACCTTGGTTTGCATCAATCGAACCAAGAACATTATTTATACGTGCCATGTTAAGTTCATGTTGGAATGTATGTCCTGCAAGTGTTGCGTGATTTGCTTCAATATTTATTTTAAAATAATCTTCTAGATTATATTTTCTAAGGAATGCAAGCACGCTTTGTACATCAAAATCATATTGATGTTTAGTTGGCTCTTTTGGTTTAGGCTCAATTAAAAATTGTCCTTCGAAGCCAATTTTTTTAGCATAATCCACTGCCATATGTAAGAATTTTTGGAAGTTATCAATTTCAAGTTCGGTTTTAGTATTCAATAGTGTTTCATATCCTTCTCTTCCACCCCAAAATACATAATTTTCACCACCAAGTTTTTTAGTAATGTCGATTGCTTTTTTTACGCAAGCAGCTGAATATGCAAACACATCAGCATTGCATGAGGTAGATGCTCCATGAGCAAATCTTTTATGATTAAACATATTAGATGTTCCCCACAAGCATTTAATATTAGTTCCTTTCATTTTCTCTAACATATAATCTGATATTTCATCTAATGCTTTAAAGAAATCTTCTAGTCTTTCTGTAGGATATGCTATATCAACATCATGAAAACAGAAATATTCAATCCCAAGTTTTTGCATAAATTCAAATCCTGCATCAACTTTCTTCTTTGCTTGTTTCATCAAATCAGATGCGCACCATGGTCTATCCATAGTAGGACCTCCAAATTGATCTTCACCTCTAGCTCCTAGAGTATGCCACCACGACATCGCAAATCTTAAATATTCCTTCATAGGGCGTCCTAATACTATTTCATTTGCATTATATTGCTTAAATGCTAGAGGATTTTTCGAATTAGGTCCCTCATATTTAACCTTTCTTACCATATTAAAATATTTTGTCATACATTAATCTCCTTTTCTTTTTCAAATATTATTTTATTTTGTTCATACATAAGTTTATATATTTCCATATATTTTTCATATATTTTATTATCTTCTGCCAAAGGTTTTGTTGTGTCATTGATTTTAACTATATTATTTACTGCATCAAATATATCTTTATATTCATTATTTGCGCACATTGCAAGAATGGCCACACCAAGTGATCCAGCCTCAACACTTTTAGTTCTAGAAACTTCTACATTTAGCATTGATGCCAAAATCCTTATCCATTTAATATTTCTAGCTCCTCCGCCTGATATTAAAACTTTTTGTGGTTTTATATCTAAAAGATTAAAACAATCTTTCATAGAATAAGAAATACCTTCAATTATAGCTTTAGTCATCATATCTTTTGAGGTATTCCCCCTTAATCCTACAAAAACACCAAGAGCCGCAGGATCTAAGTGCGGTGTTCTTTCACCCATAATGTATGGAAGAAATATTAAACCATTAGAACCTGCAGGAATGTTATCTATATTTTTTGTAAGATAATCATATGTACTAATTCCTTCTTCCTTAGCTTTTAATATTTCAAATTCACATAAATTATCTTTATACCATTTCAAACTATTTCCACATCCGTTTGTAACAGCCATTGTGTGATATGTATTTTTAATTGCATGCCTAAAATATTGTAGTCCGTTATTTTTAATATTTAGTTCATTAAGTGCTTGAAAAACCACCCCTGAAGATCCTAGTGTTATAGATATTTTTTTATCATCTACAATTCCATTTCCTAACGCAGATGCAGCTTGATCTGAAGCTCCACCTACCACAAATGTTGTCTCTAAAAGTCCTGTATCACTTGCAATTTTAGAGGTAATTGTACCTGTAATATCTTGTGATTCAACAATTTTTGGTAATATTTTTTCCTCAATTCCAAAATAATTTAACAATTCACAAGAATACTTTCCGCTTCTAATATCCATCATTTGCATTCCAGATGCATCGCTATATTCCGTTTTAAATTCATGAGTTAAAACATATCTTATATAATCTTTGGGAAGCATTATCTTATCTATTTTTTGATATATATCTTTTTTATTCTTTTTAACCCATAAAAGTTTGGCTAACGTAAATGCTGGCATCGCATCATTTCCTGTAATTTCTTTTAATCTTTCAGTACCAAATTTTTTTAAATCTTCCACTTCTTCTTGTGTTCTATTATCACACCATATAATCGCATTATCTAAAATATTATCATATTTATCTAATAGTACCAACCCATGCATCTGCCCTGATAGACCTATACCTTTTATCTCTTTTGCAGGTCTTAGTTTAGTCATATCTTTAAGTACCCTAATGCTTGCGTTTTTCCAATCTAGAGGATTTTGTTCAGCATAGCCATTTTTTAAAGAAATAATATCATATTCATACGATGCCTGACCTATAATATTACCAAGAGTATCAAACAAAACTGCTTTTGTAGATGATGTCCCTATATCCATTCCTATATAATAATTCATAAAATCACCCCAACTATTAATTTTATTATACAAAAAAAGAGAGCTTGTAGCTCTCATTTTAAGTATTTTTAGTCAAAAGTTATATTTTTATATACTTTTGTTTAATTCAGTCTCTAAAATGTTTTTAATATCTAAAAGCATATTATAAGCTATTTCAAGCAAATCAGTGTATTCGCTTATAAGAGGTAATTCCTTAATTTCCTCTTTCAAATTCTCTAATTCTTTTTCAAGCAATTGCGGATTATCTTTTTTATAAAACCTTGCGTTAACCAATTCTTTTTGAACTTCTTTTAGTCTTGAAAATTTATCCTTCAATTCTTTATTATTATCTACTACATTCTCTAACTCATGAAGTCTTTTTATATCTTCATCGCAATTAATCATTTTAATGAGATTAGAGACTGCTATATCTAAATTATTCATCTAAAAGTTCACCAGTTATAAACCAAGTTTTAGCTCCAGTAACTTTTACTTTAACTTCTTGTCCTACAATATCTTTAGATTTTGCTTTAAAATGACAAAGTTTATTATGTCGTGTATAACCACACATCATATCAAGCCCGTTTTTACTTTCACCATCGACTAATACTTCAACTATTTCGCCTATGAATCTTTCATTACCTTTTAAGGCATAATCATTTATTAAATCATTTAACTTATATAATCTTTGATCTTTTTCCTCACTTGACACATTATCTTGCATCTTAGCTGCAGGTGTACCTTCTCTTGGAGAATATACAAATGTGTATGCACCATCATATTCACAATATTTTACAAGATCAAGTGTATGATTGAATTGTTCTTCTGTTTCGTTAGGGAATCCTACAATAATATCTGTAGTAATCGCAATTCCTTTTACTCTTCTTTTTAATTCATCAACTATATTTTTATATGTCTCAACACTATATTTTCTATTCATTGATTTTAAAATATCGTTATCTCCTGATTGAACAGGTAAGTGAACCCAAGGAATTACATGTTCGCATGTAGCCATCGCATCAATGGTTTTTTCATCAAAATCTCTTGGATGTGATGTTGTATATTTTATTCTTGAAATACCTATTGCGTTAAGATCTTTTAGCAAATCTCCAAATGAATAATCAGAATATTTATCTTTTCCATATGCATTTACATTTTGACCAAGTAATGTTATTTCTTTATAACCTAATTCTTTAAGTTCTAAAACTTCAGCAATAATATCTTCCTTATCACGTGATCTTTCTTTACCCCTTGTGTATGGAACTATACAATAAGTACAAAATTCATCACACCCATACATAATATTAACCCAAGCTTTATGTTTTAATGCTCTCTTTTTAGGAGCATTTTCAAGAATTTGTCCTTGAGTTGATAATACTTCAATAACCTTACTCTTAGACATATATGCTTCATATAAAAGTTTTGGAAGATTTCCAATATTATGAGTACCAAATATAATATCAATATGAGGATATGATTCAATAATTTTATTTGTAGCCTCAGGCTCTTGAGGCATACAACCTGAAATTCCAATTATCATATCAGGATTTGTTTTCTTATATCCTTTTAATCTACCCAAAACACCCCAAATTCTATTTTCAGCATTTTGTCTTATAGCGCATGTATTTAATATTACAACATCCGCTACATATTCTTCATTTGATTTTGTATATCCAAGTTGTTCTAATATACCTTCCATAACTTCGCTATCAGCTTCATTACCTTGACAACCATAAGTTAGTACTTGGTATGTTTTTCCAACTCCTATACCCTTGTATTTATCTAAAAGTGTATAAGCCACTTTTAGTGTTTCTTCTTTTCTACGATTACGTGCTTCTTTTAATGACGGAACACTTAACTGAAGTCTTTTCAAATTTAATCACCTATTTTATTTCTTGCTTATTATTTATTTTATTAATTAATTTAGCATTATCTTTAAGCATTTCATTATTATGCTTAACTTCATTAATAACCTCTTTTACTTCTAGAGGTTGTTTTAACATTTTATTTGTTAATTTTATATTAAATAAATCAATTTGTGCTTTGTATTTATTATAAAATTTATCATCAACATTTTTTATTCCATTTGTTTTTTCAAACTCTGAAATACTACTATTTTGTATCTTAATCTTTTTCTCTTCATCATATGTATAAAGTTTTAAGAAATGGAATGCTTTTTCCATAGTTGTATGACTATCCTTACATCTATTTGCTAATGTTTTATAATTTTTATTAACGACTATTGTATCAGTTTTTATATTATTACCACTAAACTTTAATGTTGTATGAGTAATAATATCTGATGGTGAATTTAATGCTTTAGCAAAATAAGCCGATACTATATCATCTTTATCAAGATTTGTATGTGGATTAGACGAAATATATTCATTCGCAAGTTCATTTAAAGAACGACCATTAATAGATAGTTGATTATATAAATAATCTTTATAATTATCATTTAATAACACATCTTTTAATAAATCATTTCCTGCCATTAATTGATCCTTAAAATCATTTAACATTACTTTAACATTTATAGCAGATAATCCTCTTTTAGATACATTTGTAATGTTATCAGAAGAAAGCGTTGATAGATCTATATTCTTCATATTTTCAATAGACTCAATATAGGCACTAACATCATTATCCTCTAGATTTTCGTATTCTAAATCATTACCTCTTCCATAAAGACCATATAATGATACATCAACATCAAAGTCTATTGTTTTAGAATCTTTAACACTATGTTCTAAATATAATTTAGTTAAACCAGCCTTATTTCTTGATACATTAATATTATCGCTAAAAATCGTATCACATCCAAGTGAATAACTTACAAGAGAAGTTTCTTGAGCCTTATCATTTATGTTTTTAACACCAGTAAGAGCTTTAACTTCATCTTTTATATTAGCGTATAACGCTTCATAATATGAACGGCTTTCAGATAATTTATAATATAATTTAGGATTATTTGTTTTTAAATTAAAAACATATTCCTTATCACTATCAAATAGTTGGCCAATCATGAAGGCCGCATTTACTTTAGTATATAAATTATTAATATTATCATAAACATTCATATCAAAAGATATATTATCATCCATAAAATCTGATATTAATTCATTACATATCTCTCTTGTTAAAGAAAAATCTCTATTATTTATATCACAGTCACGCTTTTGAATACTTAAAACATATTTTAATGTTTTTAACATTCTATTTTCAAAAGACTTATCTTTAAGAGACATAAAATATCTCATCAAATCACGGTTTAGAGGTTCCGCTACTATAAGTTTTGGATCACTAACAATATATTTTTGAAGACATACACTAAAATCATACATCTTATGTTCATCAAGACAATATTTTTTTAAGATATCTCTATTCTTAAATATCTGTGAATCATCAATACCCTCACTAAATTCATCTAATAAATAAGCTGTATGTTCTTTAGAATTAAAGTCTTTTAATACCTCGTTATAAAATTTCTTAAATTCACGATTATTTATATTATTATCGCTATAATCAAAAACTAGTTCATCAATATAATCATTAAATTTATTAATTTCTCTTTGAGCACTAGAAACATATTCATAATCTTTATAAGGCATAATATCAGAACCATTTACATAATTTTTAATAGTTTCTTTAGCCTTATCAATAATATTTTTATGTCTTTCATCTTTATTTGTTAAAGATTTTTGTAGTGCTGTTTGATATTTTTCATTTAACGCGTCATCAGCATATTTAAAAACTAAAGGTACTACATTTACTGTAAAAGTATTATTAAAAGATGATACATTTGCATATTCAACTACTTTATCAGCACTCTTTAGAGCACTTATGTATTTTTTTACTAATTCTTTGTGTAGTTCTATATCTGATAATTGTTCATATAAATCTTTTTTGTCTTCTTTAACTAATTCATAAATACTTTTACCATCAATATAAATAGAACTATAAGGCCTACTTACATACACATCATTTGTTATTTTAGTTGCAGGGAAAAAACGTACAAAATGGAATGTTAATACGTTATCATATCTAACTAGCACCTCTTCATTGTTTTCAAGAAGTTCTCCTACATAACAATCTATTTTAGTATTGTCTTTTGTGTAAAACTTAGCACAATTTTGCATAGATTTAATTTCGTAAAGACGTTCTCCCTCTTCTCTTAAACTAATATAATCAGAAAGGCCAAATGTTTTTACCTTAAATCCTAAAGCCACGAATTGATGCACTACATAGCCACCGATTGCATTTACAATTTGACCTACTTTATTAAAATCTAATTGTTTATCATATGTATTAAATTTGTTTTCAAAATACGATAAATATTCCTCAGTATTCTTTTTATAATAGTCTTGAGTTAATACTGTAGCAGTAAGAAGTGTATAAATATCTTCCTCATCCATATTATTAATATCTATGTTATAATCATACTTTTTAAGTGTTGACATAACATCTTCTAAATAAAATTCACTTAAGGCATCTAAGTATGGCTTTACATGTGCATTTTGGAAAGACATGTATTTTTCGTCACTTTGAAATTCCTTACTAACCTTAGGATATTTTGAAAATTCTAGAATTAAGTTGATACATTTTTCGTCGAATTCATTTACTTCATTTACGGATACATCCTTTTTCTTAGAACCTAAAAGAAGTGCAAAATTTTCAAGTGATCTTTCATCGTGATTATCTCCAGAAGGATCAATATTTAACTCTTTTTTCAACGCACTAGTTAAATATATTATTCTTTGATTTTTATAAAGTAGATTTTGATAAACATTATTAAAAATAGTATCTTTTTTCTTATTTAGATGAGTATTAGTATATTTGTTGAAATTTGGTAATTCATCATTTTTTTCTTTGATTTTATTCTTTTTTTCATTATCTATTTTTAATACTTTATTAGCATATTCATAGTAATTTAGACCATCTAAAATATCAATTTCTTCTTCAAATTCATTATCTAAAATTAAATCTTCACGTTCTTGCATAAAATACCTCTTCAACTATTCCTTTTATAATTATATTATAAAATATGAATTCTCTCAAGCGATTAAGAAAAAATGGAGTGTTTTTACTCCATTAATTTTTGATTTCTTTAATTCTTGTAATCGAATTTTTTACACCATTAATATCTAATATTACAGCATTGAATTGAATTTCTTTTCTTTCTGTAACATTTGTAGGTGTATATATACCAGTTCTAAATCTTTCGATGATAGCATCACTATCATCACCAAGTACCCCATTAAGAGGGCCTGTCATACCTACGTCAGTTACATATAACGTTCCTTTAGGAAGAACTCTTTCATCAGCTGTAGGCACATGCGTATGTGTCCCTACAACCGCATCTACTTTTCCATCGAAATCTAAGCCAAATGCGATTTTTTCTGATGTAGCTTCAGCATGAAAGTCAACAATTATGTAATCAGTCTTACCTTTTACCTCATTTATTATTCTATCCATCACGGTAAAAGGATTATCTAGCGACATATTGTTCATATATACTCTTCCAAGTAAATTTACGATTGTTATATTCTTATCATTATATCTTAATGTTAAATATCCAACTCCTAAATCGGAATTAAAGTTGGCAGGTCTTATTATTTTAGAATCATTTATATAATTTTTGATATCACGTTGTGAGAATGTATGATTTCCCATTGTTATGGCGAATACACCCATTTTCATAATTCTATCATAATCTTTTTTTCTTAGTCCGCGACCATTCGTAATATTTTCGGCATTAACAATTATTAAATTAATTCTATTTTCTTGCCTAATTCGTGCTATATTTTGTTCTAAATATAAAAGGCCAGCTTCACCTACGATATCGCCTATAAATAATATTCTCATACTATAAAATTCCTTTTCTAATAAAAAACACCTATACCATTTTTTGTATAGGTGCATTTTAGATTACTTAGCTGTTTCAACTGCTCTCTTTTCACGAATAACAGTTACTTTAATAGTACCTGGGTAATTTAGTTTTGATTCTACTTGATTTTTGATTTCTCTTGCAATTTTAATTGTTTCAAGATCATCAACTTGATCAGGATTTACAATAACTCTTACCTCTCTACCTGCTTGAATTGCATATGATGATTGAACACCCTTTACGCTATTAGATATTTCTTCTAATGATTCAAGTCTCTTTGTATAATTTTCTAAGCTATCACTACGTGCTCCAGGACGTGCACTTGATAGTGCATCAGCTGCGGCAACAAGTACTGCGATTACGCTCTTAGGTGGTACATCTTCATGATGCGATGCGATTGCATCAATAACCTCTTTTGGTTCATGATACTTAGTAGCTAATTCTACACCAATTTCAACATGGGAACCTTCAACCTCGTGGTCAACAGCTTTTCCTATGTCATGTAATAAGCCTGCTCTTCTTGCAAGCGTTTCGTTTTCACCAAGTTCTGCAGCTAATTTACCTGCCAAGAATGATGTTTCTAGCGAATGTTGTAATACATTTTGTCCAAAAGATGTACGATAATATAATCTTCCGATAAGTCTTACTAAATCAGGATGAAGTTTTCCAATTCCTGCTTTAAATATAGCTTCTTCTCCTCTTTCACGGATGTCCATTTCAACTTCTTGTCTACATCTTTCAACAACTTCTTCAATTCTAGCAGGATGAATTCTTCCATCGCTTACTAGCATCTCTAAAGATTTCTTGGCAATTTCACGTCTAATAGGGTCAAAGCAAGATACAACGACTGCATCTGGAGTATCATCAATAATTAAATCCACACCTGTCATAGATTCAATAGCTCTGATGTTTCTTCCTTCACGTCCTATTATACGTCCCTTCATTTCATCTGATGGGATAGAAACTGTAGTAGCAGTTGTTTCTCCAACAGTTTCTCCTGAATATTTTTGGATAGCCATAGATAAGATATTTTTTGCAGTATTTCTTACCTCATTACGTGCTTTTTCTTCTTCTTCCTTAATATATGTTGCGATTTCTGTAGCCATTTCTTCCTTTACAGAATCCATAATAATTTTAGAAGCATCTTCCTTAGTTAATCCAGAAATTTCAACAAGTTTTTCTTCTTGTTCCTGTAGTGTTTTTTCCACTTTGTTATTTAGTTGTTCTAATTCATTTTTCTTTTCATCTAATTTAGATTCTTTGACATTTAATAATTCTTCCCTACGATCTAGATTAGAACTACGTCTGTCTAGTGAATCTTCACGTTGATTTACTTTATTTTCAAGTTCAACAACAGTTTGCTTTCTCTCACGTATATCGTTCTCAGCTTCTTGCTTCATAACGAAAATTTCTTGTTTTGTTTCAGCAATAGATTCTTTTTTTACACGGTCACACTCAGCTTCAGTATCTGCCATAAGCTTATCAGCGGCTTCTTTTCCTCTTAAAAATGTTTGCTCATCTGACTTAATTTTAATTTTCTTGCCTATAAAAAGACCTGCAACTGCCCCAACAGCTAAACACAAAATGAAGCCAACGACCATAATTCCTACAATTAGTCCTTTACCAATTAGGAACATTGTTACACCTCCATTTTGTTTATTAAAATTTCAAATATAATTAAATGTAGTAAATTACATTTCAAAATTCTATTTTATTATACATTATAAAAACGTTTTAGTCAATTAATAACGGCTTTTATTAATTTTTTTAAATTATTGTAAAATGCATACTTTTAGTTTATAATTATGCTATATAAGGTGGGGATTTTATGTCTAAGAAAATTAAAGTTAAAAATGATGAAAATAAACAAAACATTTCATCTAAAATATATAAATGGAGAAAGTGGATTATAATAGGAATATTTCTTTTATTCATAATAATATTAATACCTACTGCATATTTAATAGAATATTCTAAAACAAAAGTAACTCCTTTTGAATCTACAAGCCACACAACTATTTCGAATTTTTCTAAACTAGATGATTTTAAATTTGATTTTTATTGTTCGAGTTATGGTGAAAAAGATAAAAGTGAAGACTCAAAAGCATTAATATTTAAATATTCAATATCCGAGTTTGATACAACATCATACAGCTATTCATCAATAAAAATTGCGGTAGCTATAGGCGATAGACATTGGACAAAAAATTATTATGAAGGATCATCCCAAACAATTTATTCTTCGTCAGTATCTTCTACATCATCAAAAAACGGAACTTATACTTCTCTTAGTAGTTATACATATTCATACCCTGAATCTAAATGGGGTATAATCAAAGTTTCACATCCAACAGTATGGGTTCTTCTAACATACAAAAAGACTAAATCATCTTCTTCAAAAGATATGTCATATATGATTGAATTATCTTATAGCAAATGGTTTAGATCAGGAGAAACAAAAATAATTTAAAGCCTATATGGCTTTTTATTTTGAGGTACATTATGGACACAAAAAACTTTCTTTCATATTCTAAAAAATGTCGTGAAGATTTTTTAAACATATTATCAAATATAAAAGAACAAAATATGGAACTAATTCCACGAGGAGAAGACTTTTTTTACCTTCAAAACGTATATAAAGCGTATGAAAAATACCTTCATAAACTTCAAGAAGACTATAACAAAGAATACAATTTAAATATCAATTTTGATAATATTTGTTATGATTTTCTAACTACAATAAAAGATCAATGTGAAGATGCGTCGTTTATTACTCGTGACCAAAAATGTCAAAATATAGCATGCATCGAATACAATATAGTTGTCGATATTCATAAATTCGCATATGAATTATATTCTTTTAATCACAATTTAAATGAAATAGATTTTTTCCACGGTACTTCCCTTAGTGAACTACTAGAAAATAATATGATTACAATAGAAAAATTTAGAGAAGAATCATTCTATGATATCGATAACTTCAACCATATCACTCTACCTGATGACATAAATTATCTTATCAGTTCAGAAATGATTGATATATATTTACTAGCTTGTTTATCCGATGTTTATGAATCAAAAGATTATGAAGATTTTTTTAATATCATATATACATTTAACAACAAAAAATTATTATCAAAAAGCGTTTATAGATATTTTATAACTATTGAAGATCTGTTTAAAATGAAAAAAGGAATAATAAAAAATATCACATCAACACTCATAATTATGTGCGTTATATTATCTGTAGCAATAATGTTTGCATATTATGTTATCTTAAAATAGCACATTACTTAATCATAAAAAAATGAAAACTGCAATTTACGCAATTTTCATTTATTTTTATTATTCAGAAAGGAGTGTAACATCGCTAAAATTACCAGAATATGTCTTTAGCAATGCTTCTTCTGTCATATTTCTTTTTTCATCCCCTGAAATATCAAGTACAACATGACCACCATTTAATATAATTAGTCTATTACCATATTTTAAGGCAGTTTTTAAATTATGAGTGATCATTAAAGTTGCAATTTTCTTTTCAGTAACAATTCTATTTGTAATCTCCATTACAACTTCTTGTGTTTTAGGATCGAGTGCCGCAGTATGTTCGTCAAGTAACAAAACCTTAGGATTTGAATTGGTTGCCATATAAAGTGTTAAAGATTGTCTTTGACCTCCTGATAATTGCTTTGCAGGGGTTTCAAATTGTTTTTCTAGGCCTAAACCATATGATTCAATGTCTTTTATAGCATTATTTTTATACTCTTTTTTCTTGAAAAAAGATACTTTTCCTTTGGTTGATAAAAGCATATTTTCAAATACGCTTAAGTTAGGCGCAGTACCTCTTAGTGGATCTTGATATACAACACCTATTTCTTTTGCTCTTTTATGTTGAGGTATTCCATTTAAATTCTTACCATCTAATATAATATCTCCGCTATAGTCAACTGTTCCTAATATAGAATTGAATAATGTTGATTTTCCTGCTCCATTAGACCCAAGGATGCATATAAAGTCATCATCTGCTATATTAAGATTAAATTTTTTTAATACCATTTTTTCCATAGGAGTTCCTTGATTGAATCCTACAGTTAAATTTTTAATTTCAATCATTTGAGGATTCCTCCTTTTCATTAAGCTTAAGAGCAGCTTCTTTCTTCTTTCTATTATGTTTAAAATCAGATGTGAATTTAGAAATAAACATAACTAGTACTATTAAACTAGAAGTAATCAAATATAAATAATTTGTATCGATAAATTCAATTCTAAGCGCAATTGCATAAATAAATCTATATACTACTGAACCTATAAATATACCTACTAACATAATATTCAAGTTATGTGATCTTAGTACTACGATTTCACCTATGATAATTGTTGCGACTCCTACAACCATCATTCCTGTTTCACTTTTTGCAAAATATGATGATTGTTGCATTACAAAAAGTGATCCTGCAAGTGCAACCAAACCATTAGATAACATTAACCCTATAATTTTCATAAGGTCTGTTGAAATGCATTGTGTTTTAGTCATTTGTTCATTATCACCACACGCGCGAATAGAAAGTCCTAACTTTGTTTTGAAAAATAGTGATAATAAAGCACCAACTAAGATAACTATAAAAAGCATTATAAACATTTTACTTACATTAGTTGCATTAAATATACTAAAAAGTGTTACACCTTTTTCTCCAGATAGACCTATTGATGAATTTAACATACCATTATGTTTTGTAACAATAATATTTATTGTATAGAAAGCTGTAAGTGTTAAAATTCCCGATAAAACACTATTTATTTTTAATTTTGTATGTAAAACAGCTGTAACAAGACCTGAAAAAGATCCGCCAAGAAACGCACATATTAGTCCAATAAAAGGTTTAATGTTTTGTGCTCCACCAAAGTCTACGATTGAATTTGAGCAAATCATTGCAGTTATTGCGGCACCAAATCCAAAAGATGCTTCAACAGTTAAATCTGTAATGTTTAAAATTTTGAATGATAAGAATACGCCAAAGCCCAGTATGGCAAATACTGAGGCAATGGTAATGGTATCCATGATTGTGTTTCCACTCATAAAATCACCTTCTTTAATTTTTAAGTGTTATGCTTTAAGGTCAGTTCCTTTTGCACGTATTGCTTGTGTTACTAAATCATTATATACACTAGATTTAGCTAAGAATCCTGAGTTGTAATATAATGATAAGTCTGATGCTTGATCAAAATATTTAACTGGAACATCTGATACTTTTTTGCCATCTTTAACAATTGATACAACTTGTTCTCCTGTATATTTAGCAAGTGCACTATAACTAATTGAGTATCCCATCATACCACCATCTTTAACTTCGCTGTCTGCAGCACAATACATTCCAATATTGTTTGTAGCACATAAGTTAGATAATGTTTCCATACCAGAAGCTACATTGTTATCATCTGATACGATTAATGCTTCAACTCCAGAATCTTTTAATGCATTAAATGCATCAGTAAGTTCAGTTGCATTATTAATTGCTTTTGAATTAATTGATAATGATTTTGCACTAATAATTGTATCTAGTTTAGCTTTGTTTGATACTGAATTAGCTTCTGTTGAAGTATAGATATATCCAAACTTCTTAGTATCACTCTTTACTTCAAGTGCTAAGTCTACAAGACTTTGTAATTGCATTGCATCTGAAGTACCTGTAACATTACTTCCTGTAACACCTGCTGCAGTTGGGTCTGATACTGCCGCGAATATTACTGGAATATCAGTGAAATTATTTGCGGCTGCTACAGCTACTGGTGTTGCGATTGCTACAACTGCTGCAAGTTTTTCATCTTTTATTGAAGTGATTGTTTGAGAAATCACTGTTGAATCAAAATTACAATTGTAAGTTTTGATTTTATACTCATCTTTATCTAATTTGTCATTTAAGACTTCTACGACACCATTCTCGATTTCATCAAGTGATGTATGAGCACCGTATTTTAATATTGCAATAGTTTTCTTGCTACCTCCTTGACAAGATGCAAGTATTAGTGATGCAAATGCCACTAATAATAAAGAAATAATTGTACCTATTTTTTTCATTCTAATCCACTCCTCTTTTGAAACAAAAAAAGCTTATCCTAAATTAGGACAAGCTCTACCTGCGGTACCACCTAAATTGCTATAAAAAAGACTTATAGCCACCTCGAAGCTTTTAACGGAGCAAACCGTATTTGACTACTAAAAATTTCACCAAATCCCTCGAAGGCCCATCATTATAACTACAACATGAACTCACACCCAACGTTCACTCTCTTAAGATAGTTTGCTATAACTCTTTCTTCTCTTAGGTTATGCCCATATTGTATACCATCAAATTTGTTGTGTCAACAATAATTTTAAAAAAAAATGATGTAGCCACTTCTACACCATTTTCAAATGACATTTTACGAATTTTATTTTCTAAATTAAGCGTTTTTATCGTATTTTATATTAAATACAATCATAACACAAATAATATTACATAACTTTTTAACGCTACAAATTGTTATAAAACTTTAATTTTTAAGTTGATAATCATATAGATATCCACATGCATATCCATCTATATTTACAATTTTTACAATATAATTATCAGACATATTTAAATAGTCATCATACCCTTTTAAATATATAATATCATTGTCATCATCAATTTTTACCATATCCCCATTCATATGCTTATAAAGTACTACTACATCATTATATTTAATAATTTCTGTTTCATGATAAAAAGTCCATTTACGCATATTATATGTTGAATACATTTTTGAATTCACTCCAAATATTCCATAAAAATCACATAATAATAAACTATAATCACTATATATTAGATGATTAATCGCCATTGTGCTTAATGCTATAACTTCATCAGTAATTCTGTATTTAAATGCCACTTCATCTTTTATTAAATATCCGTAAATGTTATCATATTTATCTGTGAATACCAATTTTGAATTATAATATTTTGATGTTTTTATTTGTTTTTCATAAAAGTCATAAGGATTTAAAATATAATATTCTCTTTCCTCTTCAATTGAAGATAACATTGATACATTAATTTCTTTTACTTTAGTTTTACCAAGAGATAATCTTACATCATTGTATGTTGATTTTACATATACTTCTCTTTTCTTATCATAAAAAACTAAAACTAGAGTTATA
>CAVFNL010000043.1:0-11597 GCA_963623875.1 Parabacteroides distasonis
ATTATGAATAATATAAAAGATGATATCTATTCAATACTTGAAAAATTTTATAACGATATATTCATTGAATCAGGCATTACATATATAGAACAATTTAATGATGAATTTCTAAATATTTTAAAAAAATCTAAAAAAAGTTTAGATAAATATAATGAATTATCTATTGAAACATCAAAATCATATAATACTATTACAGATTCATATAATACTGAAGTTAAATCCTTTTACGAATCATATATTAAACATCAAAATTTTGTTAAAATAGGTTCTATATTAAACATAAATAAATTTTCTAATGCGATTTCTACAGCCAAAACTGAGTTAACAAAAATCATTTCAAATAAAAAAGATGAGCAATTTATTATAACATCTAAAACAAACCCAGTTATATCAAGCCATTTCAGCGAGCGCAACAACAAAATAGATGCGAATACTTACACAATCAAAAATATAGAAAACGAATATAATAAATTCATTAATAAAATATTAGATTATAAGGATGAAAAAATAGTTGAAACTTCTAAACAAAATAATATTTATATGTCTAATTATCAAAGTGCTTATTCTAACGTAAACTCCTCTTATGAAGACAATATAAATTCCCTTCGCAATGTTGTTGAAGAAATTGATAACAAAATTGAAACACTTAAACATAAATATTCTCAAAATTGTATTTCTATTGAAAAAGATTTCAATCTAGCTATTGTAGGAATTCAAAAAGATTTAAAAGAAAAAGTAAACAATCTTACTACAACATATAATATCGATAAAGATTTAATAAGTAAAAAGCGTATTGAATCTTCTAAAAAAAATAATGAGGATAGATCTTTTGTAATAAAAGATTTTTTTAAGCAATTAGAATCTATAAATAATTCAATAGATTTGCTTAATAAGCAAATGAACGATGACTTATATTCTTCTTCGCTTCCTTATAAATTGAAAATTTTTGATATAGAAACTAAAATAAGAAAAAATTTCGAATCAATTCATAATTGTACAAGCAAAAAAGAAATTAAACTATTTAAGAAATCTAATTCTATACTTGTTAAAAACAAACTACAATTAGAAAAAGAATTAAAAAACGTTATAAATATAAATCAAAAAACTTATCAACCCATTCTTTTAGAATATGATGGCATAAAGGATTATTATGAGAGTATCAAAAATAAACAAATTAAAAAATTAGATTTAATAAATGATATCAACGATAACGCTACACATAATAAACTTGCCATAAGACAAATAGAATATGATCATGATGTTACAAAATATAATCAATCATCTGAAATAAAAATTCAAAGAATAAGAAATAAATTTGATTTGAAAAAGTTAAATTTATTAGAACAATATAAAACTGAACTTACTAATCTGTATATTGAAAAACAAAAGGCTCAAAAGGAAGAAAACCTTGTCTCTAACGAAATTCAATTATCAAAAAAATTAAATGAAGCAGTAACAGAAAATGCGAATAAAATTTATGATAATAAAATTTCTAAGATTTACACATCTAGCCTTCTTGAAATCGAAAAGAATAGTATCTTAAAAGATTTAAACGAATTTAAGCTTAAAAATGAAATTTTTGATTATAAAAATGAATATGATTATCTTGAACATGAAGAATTTTTATTAAGAGATAAAAAATTAAAATCTGTTGATTTATCAATTACTCAATCTAACATTTCTTTTGAACATAACAAAATCATTTATTCTTTAAATATTGAACAAGAAAATTTAAAAGAGGAACATATAAATGAGATTAACCTAGAAAAATATAACGACTATTGTACAACTTCTAGTGCCATTTATAACATTAATATATTTAACAACAACAAAAAGAATATATTATTTTTATACGAAACTCTTTCTGCCATATTAAAAGATTACATATCTATTACTGAACGTATCACAAAATCCACTCTACTTTCTATTAAACAGACATATAAAAATATGGATTCTTGTATCAATTTTCAAAAAAAATTAATGCATTATGCAAACGATATGTTTATTGATGTTTTAAAAATTGGTGAAAAAGAGTGCCTAAAATTAATTAATGATCAAATAAATTTTGAAACAGGTTCAAAATATAAAACAAGATATAATTCTATAGAAGTTGAATATAGAGAAAAATTTAATACTTTAAAAGATTCTAAAACAAATCTACAAAAAACATTAGATAATTATAATGATGCTACTAAAAAGTTCTATCATGAACTAGCAGATTATGAAGATAAACTTACCACTCTAAATAATAAATTTAAACGTCAAGAAATATCTAAACAAACATATACAAAGGAATCTTATAATATAAAATATAATTTAAATAGACTTCACTCTCTAATCTCTAAAAATGATGTTAAAATTGATAAAATAAGGCATTTATTAGAACAAATCCCTCATAAAGAAAATCAAATAAATACTGAATTTGAGAAGAAAAAAAGAAAAATCAGTTTAGAACAAAAAGATGAAGCTTCTGATTTATATTTAGCAAAGAATAAATTTAAGTCTTTCTTTGATGTAACTTATAAGAATTTAAAAAATACTTCTTCAATCATTGAATCAAATTATAGTAATTATTATTCATTTATGAAAGATGCTAGAAATATAATTTCATTTTATTTCCTACGTTCTCCTAAAGTTATGAACAAATTTTTATCTATTCTAAATAATCTTGATTATAAAATCAACAAAAAATATGATGGATTAATAAAATCTTCTAAGAAATCATTTAATAAGCAAATGGCTATCCTTGATAAAAAATATGAAAAGAATCAACTTAACATATCACAGCGTATAGATGCAGAAAACTTAAGATATAGTCTTCAATTAAAGAATCACAATGAAAACTTAGAATTTGAGATGAATAAATTTAATGAAGAAATTCAAGCTAATAAAACCAATTATCAACAAAAGAAAGCTAATTTAGTTGATAAATATAATAATTATTACAAAAAATATTTAATTAAATCTTCTTCTACTAGAGATAACGCCTTAGCTAATATAAAGCTACATGAGAAAATTAATTATAATTTATTAGAAGAAAACAAACAAAATAATTCTAAGTTGGTTATTGAATATAAAGAAAACATTTCAAAGATTGAGGAAGCAAATAAAATAAAAGTTGCTTCATACATTCAGTCGTTAAAGAATATTCCTTATGAAATTTCTCTTGAAAAACAAAATAATGATGTAAAACTAAACAATACAATTAAAAATTTGAAGTTATCTATGAAAAATAATAAAATATCATCATTCAAGAAACGTAGAGAAATCGAATTTGAAACTAGAAGATTTGCTACTAAAACTCAAAATAAGATAACGTATTTAAATATTTTAATAACAAAAGAAAGAAAGGCTATCGCACCAAAGCGATAAGCCTTTTATTTTTCTAATGTGTTTAAATAATCTGTAAAGTATTTTGGAAGTTCTGATGTAAATTCTAAATATTCTTTAGTTTTTGGATGAGTAAATCCTAAAACTTTTGCGTGTAGGTATTGACCTGTTTCACTTATAAGTTTCTTATTTCCATATTCAGGGTCTCCTACTAAAGGGTGCCCTATATATTTCATATGAACTCTTATTTGATGAGTACGTCCTGTTTCAAGTTTGAATTCACATAAAGTGAATTTTTTATATCTTTCAAGTACTCTAAAATTAGTAATAGCCTCTTTTCCATCTTTTGATACTGCCATTTTCTTTCGGTCATCTTTATCACGGCCTATTGGCGCATCTATTCTTCCTCTTTCTTCACTAATAACACCAGATACTAAACCTACATAAAGTCTTGTAACAGTATGATTTTTTAACTGCTCTTCTAAACTTTTAACTGCAAAATCGTTTTTCGCAACCATTAAAAGCCCTGATGTGTTTTTATCAATTCTATGAACAATTCCTGGTCTTACTTCATTTTTAATACCTGTTAAGTCTGAAACTTGATATAAAAGTCCATTTACAAGTGTTCCTTCATGATTACCAGCTGCAGGATGAACAACCATACCCGTAGGTTTATCAACAACAAGCACATCTTCATCTTCATAAATAATATTAAGATTTAAATCTTCAGCTTTTACATCTAATTCTTTAACCTCTGTTTCAAGACAATCTATAACGTCGTTATAACAAACTATATAAGATGGTTTAGCATTAACATTATTTACAAGAATTTTATTATTATCTATCAAATTTGATATATAAGATCTTGATAAGTCATCATTATATTGCTTTAAATATTTATCAAGTCTAATACCACTATCATTTTTTGAAACTATATACTTTTTAAGCATCTTTCTTCTCCTTTAAAAATAATAGCCAAATTGCCGCAATTATTATACCTACTACAAGCAAAATATCCGCAACGTTATAAATAGGCCATGAATAAGATCCTATATTCATACCCACAAAATCAATAACTCCATCTCTTAATTTAAATACAGTAAGGAAACGATCAATCATATTTCCAACACATCCACCAAGGCAAAATCCTAATGCAAGTCCAGGTAAAATGTTTTTTCTAAATGATTTTATATATTTAATAGTAACAACAATAAAAATTATAGTTGCAACTAAAGAAATTAATGCAAGTCCTAAAGTATTATCATCCATGATAGACCAACCAGCACCGGTATTGTAAGTTTTTGTTATATATAAAAATCCATCGACTATATCTATATTTTCACCAGTTTTTAAATTAATTTCAACTAATGTTTTACTAAATTGATCTAAAAGTATCGATAATGTTGCGATTATAAATACAATCCACATAACTTACCTCCTTAAAATTAAATATATTGTAAAAGTTATTACTACTACAACTAACGAAAATATAAAGCCTACAATATAAAAAGTATTTTTATTACTATATGTTTCTAATTCATATTGTTTTATAAAAGATAATAAGAATTTAATATATATCATAATCAATATTATAAATAATATATGAAGTATTATAATTAATAATATTTCTAGTTCATAATATAAATATAGTAAATTAATATCTAATAAAACAAATGGTAGTATAAAAAAGGCTGAAATTATAAGCGATAATAAATTATATAATATCCTTTTTTTTGTAGGTACAATTCCTTCTATTTCATCGTAAAGCGCTAAAAACTTTTTAAACATTTTCTAACGCCTCCACTGCTTCTTCAAAACTTGATACTTTAACAAAAGCCATTCTTTTTCTTTTTTTACCAAGTTTTAAATATTGATTATATCCATCCTGACAGTTAGCCTCAGGGCATAAAAATATATCCGCCTTATTTTTGTAAGACGCAACAACCTTCTGCTCAATTCCACCAATTGCGCCAACATTACCAATAATATCAATCGTTCCTGTGCCTACTATTCTTTTAGAATTTTTTATATCTTTATTTGTAAGTTTTTGATAAATTTCTAATGTTTGCATAAGTCCTGCAGAAGGTCCTACAGAATTAATAGGATTTATAGAAAGTTTGGGAGATGCATTAGAATAGTCTACATCATATTTTTTATATATAGATATATTTGAATATGTTTTATCATCTTTAATATAGTTTGAAGAATTAGAATTTAGGGTTAAAGATAATAATTTATTATCCCTTAATAGTTCAACTGTTGAACCTTCATACATACTAATGTATGCTTTATATAAAGCATCCTCACCATCTATATTTGATACACCATTGATACTAGTTATAATATCTCCTAATTTAAATTGCATCAAATCAGAAATAATATAATAATTTATGATTAATCCTTTAAAACTATATGAAAGTTTAATATTAGAATTTATCTGAGATGCACTTGTATAAGCTTTTATAATAGACGCTTCAAGTGATTGATTCTTTTGAATAATACCCATTTTATTAGTATCTTGTGCTGAAAAATATGAATAGTTTTGAGATGGTTCATAAACAGTAGCGTTATTATCAAGTGTTGTTACCCATTTTTGAAATATTGATATTTTATCAGTGTCATAGACAAAAACACTATTTAATGATCCTTTTGAAATGGTGCTATTTTCTACTTCAAAAATAGTATCTAAATTAGAAATTCCACCGGTAGTTGTTGCACTATAATTAGTTTTAAATAGGCATATAACTAATACAAAAATAAAGAATGGAATATATAATAAGAAAAGTATTTTATATTTTTTAATCACGTACTTCATTGATATCTACTTTTAAGACCTCATCAAGTTTTTCGTATGTAACATTAGCCGCATCAAACATTCTACGGGAAGCTATATTAGAGTCTGAGTCTTTATATTTATCATCCATAAAAATGATATGTTTAATACCTGACTGAATGATTAGCTTTGCGCAGTCATTACATGGAAATAGTGAAACATAAAGTGTAGTACCATCTAAAGATGAAATATTAGAGTTCAGTATAGCATTAGCTTCTGCATGAACTACATAAGGATATTTAGTATCTAAACTATCTTCTTTATCGTTTCCCCATGGAAATGTTTTATCATCACATCCCATAGGAAAACCATTGTATCCAATACCTACAATTCTCTTTTTTTGATTTACTATACATGCTCCAACTTTAGTATGAGGGTCTTTACTCCTTTTTGCTGATAATAATGCAACTCCCATAAAATACTCATCCCAGGATATATATTCTTTATTTAGCATAAAATACCTCCAAAAATTATGGATTTAATCTATCTGGTCCACGGAATATAAATTCAGCCTCTTTAATTCCTACATTAAATATTAACATAGTCATTCTATCAACACCAATCGCAAATCCTCCATGAGGTGGTACACCATATTTGAAGAATTCAAGATAGAATTCAATGTCTTTTCCTAAACCTTTTTCAGCAGCTTGCGCCTTTAAGATATCATATCTATGTTCACGTTGTGCACCAGTTGTGATTTCGCAACCCTTCCAAATGAGGTCATATCCACAAGGAACACCTTCCTCATTTCTCATATGATAGAAGGCTCTATTTTCTTTAGAATATCCTGTAACAAACAAGAATTCATGACCATATTTGTCCATTGCAAATTGTTTGCACATTCTTTCTCCTTCAGTTGTTAAATCACCTTTTTCACTTTCATCAACCTTATAACCATATCTTTGTTCAAGTTCATCATATAAATCATGTAAATCAATACGTGGGAATGGTTTTGTAGGTACAACAATATCAATTCCAAATACTTCTTTAATTTTATCTTTATATTTTTCTGAAACTTTTTCTAAAGCATAAGTTACAAGGTCTTCTTCCATTTTCATTACATCTTCATATGAATTAATATATGAGAATTCAAGATCAAAAGATGTAAATTCTGTTGAATGTTTACGAGACGCAAACTTCTCAGCTCTAAATACAGGCCCTGTTTCATAAATACGCTCTAAACCAGAAGACATTGCCATTTGTTTATAAAATTGAGGAGATTGAGCAAGATATGCATTTGTATCAAAATAATCCACCTTAAATACACCTGCTCCTGATTCGGATTCAGCTCCTATAAGTTTAGGCGTGTGAATTTCAATAAAATCATTACTATTTAAGAATTCTCTCATAGCATTTACAAAGCATGATTGAACTTCAAACATTAATGTATTTTTATCAGTTCTTATATCAATCCATCTATAATCAAGTCTTAAATCAATGTTTGTTTCTTCTCCTTTAGGTGCAACTATTGGTGAAGGGGAAGCAATGCTTTCAATTTTAATTGTATCAGGATACATTTCCATTCCATTTAATTTAACATATTCACTAGCTTTTACCATACCTTCACATGTTATTACAGAATCTACTGTGATTTGGTCTAAAATTGGATTTAAATCTTCATGAGCTGCTTTTTCAACTGTGATTTGTAGTTTTCCTGAAATATCACGAAGTACTATAAAGCACATAGCTTTTTTATTTCTTATAGTTTCAACAAATCCTGAAACTTTATTAACTTCTTCTAATTTAATATTTTTAATTTTTGTTCTTTCCATAATAAACTCCTTTATTTTTTACAATGACTACAAGATGAATTAGAAACTAAATAATCATAAATATAATCATATATTGAATCAAGAGAGATTGATTCTTGTGTTTTTAATTGATTATTTTTAATATTTACTGTATTATTTTTGATTTCATCATCACCTATAATCGCAGTAAACATTGGATTTAATTTATCAGCAAGTTTAAATTGGGTTTTAAGTGATTTGTTAGAATAATCCATTTCACTAATTAAACCACCCATACGGCATTTATTTAATATTTCGGATGCCTTATATATTGCACTATCTCCCATCGCAATTATGAATAAATGAGACATAGGCTCTTTTACAAGTTTCTTTCCTTCACTTTCAAGGGCAAATAACAATCTTTCAAGCCCAAACGCAAGGCCACATGATGGTGTATCTGGTCCACCTAATTCTTTAATTAGATTATTGTATCTACCACCTGCACAAATTACATTTTGTGCACCAAGATCAGCACAATCAACTTCGATTTCAAACACTGTATGGGTATAATAGTCAAGTCCACGTACTAAATTATAATCTATTTCATAATCAATATTTAAATTCTTAAGTCCCTCTAAAACTTCTGCAAAATGTTTTTTTGAAACGTCATTTAAATAATCATTAATTTTAGGAGCCCCTTTAAAATAATCTTTATTGTGATCTACTTTACAATCAAGTATTCTTAATGGATTTTTATGAAGTCTTATTTTACAGTCTTCACATAAATCATCTTCATATTGTTTAAAATAATCTACTAAAACATTCTTATATTGGCTTCTTGATTCTTCATCACCAATAGAATTAATTTTAACTTTAATCCCAGAGAGTCCAAATTCTTTAATTATAGCGACAGCGCAAGATATAACTTCAACATCCATTAGTGGTGATGGTGAACCTAAAGCTTCAATTCCAAATTGATGAAATTGACGTTGTCTTCCTCTTTGCGCTCTTTCATATCTAAACATAGGTCCCATATAAAATAGTTTTGATACAGGATTTGTAACATATAATTTATTTTCAATAAAAGCTCTAGCAACTCCAGCAGTACCCTCAGGTCTTAGAGTCATCATTCTATCTCCTCTATCTTTAAAATCATATGTTTCTTTAGTTACCATATCAGATGAATCATTTTGATTTCTATGAAATAATTCACCAGATTCAAATATAGGTGTTCTAATTTCAGAGAAATTATAAAGTTTACAAACTTTTCTAATTCTTCCTTCCATCATAACCCACTTCAAAGATTCATCTTGAAGTATATCAACAGTTCCTTTTGGTTTTGCAATAGTCATAATAAATCTCCTTCTTTAAAATAAAAACGTCCCAAAATTTAAGGACGCTTAATAAACGTGATACCACCTTAATTCTAGCAAAGCTAGCACTTAGGGCCGTTAACGCCTGGTACGTTGTAGATTAATACAAACTTGAAAGTGTCTTCATAAACATAATTAATGGATTCTTTCACCAACAATCCTCGCTTAAAATAATTATTATCTATTACTGTTCTTCCATTCGTTATACAATAATTTTAGCAAAATAAATAACTTTAGTAAACTATTTATTTAACTTTTCAATAAACTTTTTAATTCTATCTAAAGCTTTTTTTAGTGAATCTATAGAATACGCATATGAAATACGAAGGAATCCTTCACCACAATCACCAAACGCAGTTCCAGGAACTACAACTACATGTTCCTGTTCAAGCAATTTAGTTGCAAATTCATCAGATGATAATCCAAATTTTTTAATATTTGGGAACACATAGAATGCTCCATATGGTTCAAAACAATCAATCCCCATATTTTTAAATTCATGAATTAAAAATCTTCTTCTTTCATCATAAGCTTCTCTCATTTTTAGCACATCATCTTCACCATTTTTTAGTGCTTCAATAGCCGCATATTGTGAATTCGTTGGGGCACACATTATACAAAATTGATGAATTTTTGTCATTTGTTTAATAATTTCTTCAGGTCCGCATGCATATCCAAGACGCCATCCTGTCATGGAGAATGCTTTTGAGAAACCATTTATCATAATAGTTCTTTCCTTCATTCCAGGAAGTGATGCGATTGATACATGTTCACCTTTATATGTTAGGGCTGAATAAATCTCATCAGAGACAACAACTATATCATGTTTTACACAAACTTCGGCTATATCTTTTAAATCACTATATTCCATGATAGCACCTGTTGGGTTATTTGGAAATGGTAATACTAAAATTTTAGTTTTAGAAGTTATTTTTTCTTCTAGTTCTTCTTTTGTAAGCCTAAATTCATTTTCTTCTTTTAGATTAATAATAACAGGGTTTCCACCTGCCAAAACAACAGTTGGAGTGTAGGCAACATAAGATGGTTCAGGAATAATTACTTCGTCACCAAATTCAATCATAGATCTCATCGCAAGATCTATAGCTTCACTTCCACCAACTGTTACTAAACATTCACTTAGAGGATTATATGACACGTTAATATGCTTTAAGGTGTATTTACATATTTCTTCACGCAATTCTTTAAGTCCTGAATTAGATGTGTATATTGTCTTACCTCTTTCAAGTGCATAAATTCCTTCTTCTCTAATATGCCATGGAGTTTCAAAATCAGGTTCACCAACTCCAAGAGAGATAACATCATCATATAGGGATGCAATATCAAAAAATTTACGAATACCAGAAGGTTTAAGGTTTTCAACGGTGGAATTTATAAATTTTCTCATGGTGTTACTATCATCCTTTCATCTTTTTCATCTTCTTCTAAAATAGTTCCGTTATATTTGTATTTCTTTAATACAAAATGTGTAGCGGTAGATTGTATAGAGTCCATTGTAGAAAGTTTATTTGCGACAAAAAGCGCAACTTCTTTCATAGTACGTCCTTCAATAAGTACAGTAAAATCAAATCCACCAGACATTAAATATACCGCATCAACTTCATCAAATTTATATATACGCTCAGCAATTTTGTCAAAACCATTTCCTCTTTGAGGTGTTACTTTAACTTCAATTAGAGCTGATACTTTTTCATTGTCAGTCTTTTCCCAATTGATTAATGTGTGATAACCACATATAATTTTTTCTTTTTCCATTTGGCTAATCTCATTAGCTACTTCAGCTTCACTAATTCCAAGCATAACCGCGGCTTCACTTAGATTTATTCTACTATTCTTTTCGATTAATTTTAAAATTCTATCACGCATAACAAGATCTCCTTTTTGTATTATTTCATTTAATTTTAAAAAAATAAAAATAAAATATAATATATTATATCACTTTTTATTCTATGTTTCAAATTATTTTAAAAATAACACATCATACTACATATGTAAATATTAAATTTCATAATAATTAATTTATTATAAACTTTATATTTAACAAGCACCTCTTAGTAAGAATCTAATAATTCTTTTATCATCGTAATATATTAAATTAAAAGTCCATAAACACATTATCCTATTAGTAAAAGCACACATAAATTTGTTTTAATTAAGAGTATAAACATACAAATAATGTTTAATATTTTAAAATAAAAGCCATATAAAGAATAAATTTAATTAATCTCTAAATGGCTTATTTTTAAATGATATTTTAACATTGAAAGTGTCAAGATAAAATAAACCAGTTTGGTCAGGAAAAAATGAACCAAT
>CAVFNL010000044.1:0-39493 GCA_963623875.1 Parabacteroides distasonis
GAAAGGAATTTATTAATAATTGATATAAACCCTATCAATATTAATAATACGTGATAATGTGAATTTAGAACGATTAGTTTTATCTAAAGAAAAATTAAATAATGCCTTAAATGATAAACTTACATACAAAAATTATCACAAAAAGTATAAACTAGCTAAAATAGATGAAAAGATAAAATTTTTGAACAATAATACAGATGGTAAATTTGAATCAAAAAAATCTAAATTTTATTTATTAAGTAAAGAATTTAATTTATGTAAATCTTTAAAAAGGTTAAAAAAATTAAAAAATAGAGGCGAAGAAGAATACAAAGATCAAATAAATATACTTAATAATTATGTATCTAATCTTAATGATAAAGATTTTAAAACAGCTAAAAATGAATATGCACTTGATAAATCTAAATATAGAAGAAAGATGATCTTGACTGGTGATCTTCTAAAAACTATTTTAATTATATGTATGCCTATATTTATATATCAATTCTTTAATGCAATGTATACAGTAATTGATCAAATCATCTGTGCTAAAATTTCTACAACTGCCCAAAATGCAGTATCATCACTATCTCAAATAAAAAATACAATATCAGCCTTTGGTGCAGGACTTGCGTCAGGTGGAGGGGTGCTTGTATCTAGACATTATGGAAAAGGAAATGTTGCAGCTGCACGTCATGCATCATCAAATTTATTTTCAATGTCTCTTATTATATCAGGACTTTTAATGTTACTGCTTATACCACTTGCAGTACCTATTATGAAACTATGTCAAGTGGCTCCTGACTCTATTGCGATTGGAAAAACTTATTTTAGATTACAACTATTTGAATTAGCATTTGTTTCACTTAATAATGTGTTCATAGGACTTGAAAAAGCGAAAGGTAATTCTAAAATAGCCCTTTACTTAAATGTTTTAGTTATGACATTAAAACTAGTATTCACAATATTCTTTATTTATGGAATTGGACTAAAAGATATAAAATATGTTGAAATTGCGACTATAATTGGTCAAGCAACTCTTACAACAATTGGCTTATTTAGGCTATTTAGTAAATCAAATATTTTAAGATTAAGTTTAAAGATGATGATACCAACTCTAGAATATGTAAAACCTATACTAATTTTATCTATTCCTATTTTCTTAGGTAAGTTTGTAATGAGCCTTGGAAAAGTTGTTGTAAATGGAATGTGCGGAAAGTATTGGAATGATGTGACAGATGGACTTATTGTAGGAACACTTGGAGTTTCGAATAATATGTCAGGTCTTGTAACATCTCCTACAAATTCATTTGAAGAAGGAGAATCTTCAATTGTATCTCAAAATGTTGGTGCTAAAAATATGAAGAGAGCACTAAAAGTATTTTGGAGAACTTTAATATTATCTACTGTAATTTCTGTTTTAGGTTATGTATTAATGAGATTTGTTTTAATAAATCAATTAACAGAATTATTTACATCGGCTGATGAAAAATCTGAAACATATAAACAAATGGTTAGGGACATCTTTGTTTGGGATTCACTATCTATTCCAGCTCTCGGAATATGTGCGGCTGTTTTAGGGCTTCTATATGGATTTGGACAAACCGGATTATCTACTATCCTAAACTTATCAAGAATAGGTTCTAGAATTATTATGCTTTTCGCATTACATAAATTTTTCCCTAATCTTGAACCTACATTTTGCGCAGGACTATCAATGGGAATATCAAATACTATAATACTAGTACTATCATTTATATTTTTAGCTATATTCTTATTTAAAATTAAAAGGCATGGCTATAAAGGAATGTATTTTAGTGACCCTGAACCTGAATTTAGAGAAATTGATTTAAATAAAGAGGAAAAATAAATTTATAAAATGCACCATACAATAATTTTGTTTGGTGTTTTTTGTTCGCATTTGTGAAATTGTAATCATTGTAAAAATATGAAAAATATTGTAGAATAAATATAAATGTTTAAAGGAGCTTGATTACTTTGAAAGATTTAAACAAAGAAGAATTATTAAAACGACAAAGAAGTATTAGGAACTTTTGTATAGTTGCGCATATTGATCATGGGAAAACTACTCTTTCTGATAGAATTATTGAACTTTGCGAAAGCATTGATCCAAGAGAAATGCAAGATCAAATGCTTGATTCAATGGAATTAGAGCGTGAAAGAGGAATTACTATTAAATTAAACGCTATTTCGCTTAAATATAAAGCACTTGATGGATTTGAATACATTTTTCATTTAATAGATACTCCAGGTCATGTTGACTTTACCTATGAAGTATCTCGTTCACTTGCGGCATGTGAAGGAGCAATCCTTGTAGTTGACGCAACGCAAGGTGTTGAAGCTCAAACACTTGCGAATGTTTATCTTGCATTAGATAATGATCTTGAAATATTACCTTTAATTAATAAAATAGATTTACCATCAGCTCATGCTGAAGAAGTAAGAAAAGAAATTGAAGATGTAATAGGTATTCCTGCGGATGAAGCTGTTCTTGCGTCTGCAAAACAAGGAATAGGAATTAGAGATATTCTTGAAATGGTTGTGAAGAAAGTTCCATCTCCTAAAGGAGACCCACTAGGACCTGTTCAAGCCTTAATTTTTGATAGTGCATTTGATCCGTATAGAGGAGTTATTGTATTAGTTCGTGTTAAATCAGGTACAATAAAAGTTGGAGATACAATTGAATTTAATGCATCGAAGACAAAATATCAAGTAGTAGAACTTGGAGTAAGAACTCCAAAAGAAATGACTGTTGAATACCTTACTGCAGGTGATGTAGGTTATATTACCGCATCTATTAAAGATATTAATAATGTATCTGTTGGAGATACTATTACGACAGTTGAAAATCACTCGGATGAAGTCCTTGCAGGATATCGTAAACTAAACCCTATGGTTTTCTGTGGACTATATCCTATTGATACTAAACAATATCCTGATTTAAGAGACGCTTTAGATAAATTAAAATTAAGTGACGCATCATTAATCTATGAACCCGAATCATCACAAGCATTAGGATTTGGATTTAGAACAGGATTTTTAGGACTTCTTCATATGGATATTATAAGAGAGAGAATTTCACGTGAATTTAATATTGAATTAATCGCTACTGCGCCATCTGTAAGATATCATGTAAATCTTACAAATGGGGAAATGATTGAAATATCAAACCCAGCTGAGCTTCCAGCACCAAATAGCATTATATCTATTGAAGAACCTTATGTTACTGCGACTATAATTTCTCCTTCAGAATATGTTGGCGCAATTATGGAATTATGTCAAAAAAAGAGAGGAACATTCATTGATATGAAATATCTTGAAGAAACAAGGGTTTCAATTCACTATGATATGCCGCTTCTTGAAATAGTATATGATTTCTTTGATAAATTAAAATCTTATACAAAAGGTTATGCATCACTAGATTATGAAATTGGGGAATATAAAGAATCTAAACTTGTAAAAATGGATATTATGCTTAACGGTGAAACTGTTGATGCATTATCAATGATTGTCCATAAAGATTTTGCATACCCAAGAGGAAAAGCAATGGTAGAAAAACTTAAGGAATTAATTCCACGTCAATTATTCGAAGTGCCAGTTCAAGCAGTAATAGGAAATAAAGTAATTGCACGTTCTGATATCAAAGCTATGAGAAAAGATGTTCTTGCCAAATGTTATGGTGGAGATATTTCACGTAAGAAAAAATTATTAGAGAAACAAAAAGAAGGAAAAAAGAAAATGAAGGCAATTGGTTCTGTAGAAGTACCACAAGAAGCCTTCCTTGCAGTACTAAAAACAGACGAGGAGTAATGTATGGAAAAGGTTGTATTTATGTATGATTTTGATAAAACTCTTTGCGATAGAGATATGCAGGAATATGAATTTATCCCTAATATGAAACTATCAGCTAATGAGTTTTGGACTGAAACAAGTAAAGAGAGTTTAAATCCAGGGAATAATATTGAAAAAATATTAGCTTATATGTACACAATGATGAAATATTCTAAAAGAAATAATATTAATCTTACAAGAGAATATTTAAATTCATGTGGTGATAAGGTAAAACTATTTGAAGGAGTTAAGGATTTTTTCGTACGAATTAATCAAATGGCTAATAGTTTTGGCTTTGAAGCTGAACATTATATTATTTCATCAGGTTTAAAAGAAATTATTATAGGTACACCTATTGCAAAATATTTTAAAGGAATTTACGCATGTGAATTTCATTACGACAAAGATGGTATCGCAGATTTTCCATCTTACGTTGTAAATTACACAATGAAAACACAATTTTTATTTAGAATATCTAAAGGAGCATTTGATTTAAATGATGAAGTTAAATTAAATGATAAAATAAAAAAAGAAGATAGATATGTTAAATTTGAAAATATGATTTATTTTGGTGATGGTTTAACAGATGTTCCATGTATGAAACTTGTGCGTGAAAACGGTGGTTGTGCAATTGCTATTTATCAAAAAGAAAAAGATAGTATTGCAAAAAAACTTTTAAAAGATGATAGAGTAGATTTTATTGCAGAAGCTAATTATTCTGAAAATTCTATACTTGACACTATAATTAGAAGGGTATTTGCAAGAATGGTTGCGCTAAAGAATTTTAATGATTTAAAGAATGCTCAATTAAAGGAGGTAGAATAATGGATTATAAAGAAAAAGCTGCCTACTGGTTAGGTTGTTATGGCTTAGATAAGAAAATGAAAATCCAAATTCAAAATATGTCGGATGATGAGTTAAGAGAAGCTTTTACAAATGATTTAGAATTTGGAACTGCGGGAATTAGAGGCATTATGGGGCCAGGTAGCGCAAGATTAAATATTTATAACGTTAGAAAAGCTACCTTAGGATATGGAAGATATTTAATTAAACATGTTTCAAAAGCCATAAAAAGAGGTGTTGCGATTTCTTATGACAATAGACATATGTCAAGAGAATTTGCTAATGAAGCTGCGCATGTTTTAACATCTTTAGGTTTTAAAAAGATATTTGTATACAATCAGTTAAGACCTACTCCACAACTATCATGGACAGTTCGTCATTATAATTGTGCTGGAGGAATTATGATTACCGCATCACATAATCCAAAAGAATATAATGGATATAAAGTCTATAATGAAACTGGTTGCCAAATATCTGTGTCTGAAGCAAAACTTATTACAGAAGAAATAAATAATGTAGATTCAATCTTTACTATTAAAGTATCAGAAGGTTGGAAAAATGTTCATTACATTTATGATGAGCTTGATGGAGAATACCTTAATGATATATCTACAATAAGATTAAATCCAAATGTAAAAAAAGATTTTAAGATTACATATACACCACTTCACGGCACAGGTTCAGTATATATTCCTAGATTTTTAACTGATATGGGGTATGATATAAATCCTATTAAGGCCCAAATGATTGTTGATCCTGATTTTTCTTATGCTGAATCATCAAATCCTGAAAACAAAGAAGCTTTTACAAAATCAATAAAATATGGTTCTGAGATTGGAGCTAAACTTCTTTTAGCATCGGACCCAGATGCGGATAGACTTGGTTGTGGTGTTTTACACAATGGTAAATATAGACTTCTTTCAGGAAATGAAATGGCAACTATTTTGTTTAATTATATTTGTGAAAATAAGAAGAAGTTAAATCCAAAATGGCCTAAGAAAGCTTATATGGTCACAACTATAGTATCTTCTAAGATGGCAACTAAGATTGCATCTTCGTATGGAGTTAAAACATATGATGTTTTAACAGGTTTTAAATTCATTGCAGGTGAAATCGAACGCCATAAAAGACAAGAATTCATCTTTGGATATGAGGAATCTTACGGATGTCTTATAAAACCATGTGTAAGAGATAAAGATAGTGCTCAAGCTTGCCTTCTTTTATGTGAGGCTTGTGCATATTATCTAGAAAAAGGACAAGATTTAGTTGAAGTTCTAGAAGACTTATATAAAAAATATGGATATTATATCGATACAATAGATAATCTTTATTTCGAAGGGCTTGAAGGCAAAAAGAAAATGAATGATATAATGGATAAGTTTAGAAATGATAAAAATATTCCATTTGAAGACTTTGAAGTAAAACGTATTGAAGATTATGAAATAGGTGTTGCATATAATAAAGATGGTAAAAAAGAAAAAATTAAATTACCTAAATCAAATGTACTTAAATATATATTTACAGATGATTCATGGTTTGTACTTCGTCCATCTGGAACTGAACCTAAAATAAAAATATATACTGAAGCTATTACATCATCCTATGCTCAATCACAAGAATTATGTAATAAGATGAGAAGCGAAGTATTAAAATATGTTAACGAAAATAATTTAGAAAGTTAAAATGATTAGATATGGCTCAATTTAGAAAAAAAATCAAGGATTTAAATGTTAGAAAGGCAAATCTTTCTATGTTAAATAATGATGAATTAAAAAAATTATCAAGACTTAAATACTATGTAATAAAATATAATAGTGAAACGAAGTCTTTAGATACTAAAATTTTATATAAAACATTTAAAACTTCTACAAAAATTGTCTTGCTTGATACAGTAATATCATTTCAATATCATAAGAGTGTAAATTTTAAGCCATATTTTAGCTTGTATGTTCCAACTCTTTTTATTGATTATTGTAAGTATCAATATAAAAATACATTCCTTGCAAATTTAGATAGTATAACACTAGATGATACTAGAAAATTAAGTGATGATATCTATGATATTTTTAGTACTCAAAACAAGGCTTATAAAATGGAAGATTATAGAGAAATAAAGAAGTTTTATAATATTACAAAAAAGTCATCATATAAGGATAGAATTAAAGCACTAGATGATTATACAAGAGACAAGGAATATAAACCATCATTTTATTTATGGCTTGCCTTAATGTATGATATTTCACCATTTATTCACTATATGGGAAAATCTATGCTTGAAACACCAAAAGGTAATAAAGAAAAGATATTCTTTATATATCCTGATAAACATTCTAAAGAAGATATGGAGGATAAATAATGAATTTATGGCATGATATTAATGATGAAAGAATTAAACCAAATGATTTCATGGCTTGTATTGAAATTTCTAAGGGTAGTAAAAACAAATATGAACTAGATAAAGAGACTGGTGCTTTAAAACTTGATAGAATTTTATATACCGCAACACATTATCCTGCAAATTATGGATTTATTCCTCGTACTTTTGAAGATGATGGAGATCCATTAGATGTATTAGTATTATGTTCAGAAGATATTATTCCAGGAGCGTTAGTAGAATGTAGACCTATAGGAGTTCTTATGATGAGTGATGATAAGGGACTTGATTCTAAAATAATCGCAGTACCTCTTTATGATCCTAATTATAATACATATAGTGATATAGTAGATTTACCTAAGCATATTTTTGATGAAATAAAACATTTTTTTACATACTATAAAACTCTTGAAGGTAAGAGTGTTAAAGTAGAAAATATTGATAACAAAAATAAGGCTTTAGAAGTTATTGAGCGTAGTAAAAAACTTTATAAGCAAAAATTTTTAAAGTAATTGAAAAAACTTAAATATAAAGTATAATAATTAATGGAAAAATGGAGTGATAAAAATGGCTTTAACAGCTGGAATAGTAGGTCTTCCTAATGTTGGGAAATCTACACTTTTTAATGCGATAACAAAGGCAGGAGCACTTGCGGCTAACTATCCTTTCGCAACAATTGAACCTAATGTAGGTGTTGTAGAAGTACCTGATGAAAGACTTCTAAAATTAAATGAAATGTATAAACCTAAATCTTTAGTACATGCAATATGTGAATTTACAGATATTGCAGGACTTGTAAAAGGAGCTTCTAAAGGTGAAGGACTTGGAAACCAATTCCTTGGAAATATTAGACAAGTAGATGCAATAGTTGAAGTTGTTCGTTGTTTTGATGATGATAATATAACTCATGTTGAAGGATCAGTAGACCCTGTACGTGACGTTGAAACTATCGGTATTGAACTTGCGCTTGCGGATTTAGAGGTAGTTCAAAATAGAATTTTAAAGATTGCAAAAAAAGCTCAATCAAAAATGGATAATGCAGAAGTTGAATTTGCAATATTAAAACGAATTGAAGAAGCTTTAATGAAAAATGAACCAGTAAGATCACTAGATCTTAATAAAGAAGAGTTAGAAATTATTAAAAATTATGGTTTCTTAACAGGTAAGAAAATTATGTATGTAGCAAATATGTCAGAGGCTGAAATTGGAAATCCTGAAGGTTGCAAATACTATGACGAACTTAAGGCTTATGCTTTAAAAGAGGGTTCTTTGGTGGTTCCTATTTCTGCTGAAATTGAAGCTGAAATTTCGGAATTATCCGATGAAGAAAAACCAATGTATTTAGAAGAACTTGGCATTCCTGAAGCAGGTCTTAATCGTTTAATAAGAGCAACTTATGATTTATTAGGACTTGCGACATACTTTACTGCAGGCGAAAAAGAAGTAAAAGCTTGGACATTTAAAAAAGGCATGACTGCCCCTGAATGTGCTGGTATTATTCATAGTGATTTCCAAAGAGGATTTATTAGAGCAGAAACAGTTTCATTTGATGATCTTATTTCTCAAGGTTCTTATGTAAAATGTAGAGAAGCCGGGAAAATAAGACAAGAGGGAAAAGATTACGTCGTATCTGATGGCGACATAATGCTATTTAAATTCAATGTTTAATGATTAAAGCGTATGATTTCATCATGCGCTTTTTTCTTTGAAAATGATATTAAAATTAAAAGATTAAATATAATATAAAAAAAGAAAAAATGAGTTAAAAATTTAATTGTTTTTAAGCCTCTTTAATGATAGAATATATTTAACATAAGGGAGTGAATTGCCTAATGGAATTATTTGATGTAATACCAGAAAATTTCTTTTCTATTTTATCTAGTAAAAATAAAAAGTTATACTCAGCTTGCGCAATGCAGGCTTTTCAAATTTATGAGACAGGTTCTATTCTTGGAGTAGATAAAAAACTTATTGTTGATGAGCTAACTTTATTTCTTGAAGACAATGAAGAATTAATGAATGAAGAAGTTTGTGAATTATTGCCAGAAGAAAATAATGATAAAAGAGAACTTGCAAATTTTGTTTTAAGACGTCTTGAAGAATGTGGTTGGATTTATGTAGATTTAACACAAGACTATGTTGAAATTCTAAATTTTACTGATACTGCAATAACAATCATTGAAGCATTGTATCAAATATGTCCTCAAGCAACTAAATATCAAGACTATTATGATGATAATGATGAGTCTTATCCACTCTTAGTAGATCCTAATGAATATAAAGGCTATATTTATACGATATATTCACTTTTATCAAATAATGAACTTGATTATTCGATTATGATTTCAGAAGTATATAAAAATACTAAGAATTTAATTAGATCACTTAGGAAAATGGATTCAAGAATAAAGGATTATATTAACGGTGTTGTAGAAACATCCGAAATTAAAGATCTAATGAAAAATTTAATGAATTATAATGATGAAATTTATGAACCCACATACACAAAATTAAAAACAGCAGATAATATTAATAAATATCGTTTAAAAATTGTTACTAAACTTGAAGAAATATCATCAAATTCAATTGCTATGGAACAAATAGCTCAGGACTATATGTTAAGATTTAGAAATAATTCTTTAGCTCTAGAAAAAGCTAATAGAGATATTGATGAAATGATTGATATATTCAATGACTTAGATGAATATATTTCAGGAATTGACGATAAGAATAAAAACTATATTAATTCTACTATTGGTAAAGTTAAATTCTTACTTACTGAAGAAGATAATATTGTTGGTAAATTAAATGGTATTTTAAAATATATTAAAGTAGAAAACCAAAAAGGTAAGGTTGATAAGGCTATCAATAAAGTAAATAGTGTGTTTAGATTAGAATCATTAAAGGGATTTAATCAATCTTCACTATATACTCCAAGAGGAAAATATCAAAGAGGGGATTTTTCAGATCTTGATCTTGATAGATTTGACTTTGAGGCCCTTGATGATTCATATCTAAAAGGATTTAAGAGTAAATATGATCCAACCTTTATGCAAGATTATATTTTGCGTAGACTTGATGATACAAATTCGCTTGAAGCAAAAAGTCTTTTATCTGACGGAACTTTTGATGATGCACTTATGTGTATATATGTACTAATATTTGCATCTGAACATGAATATAGTATATCTAAACTTGATGATTCGATTCAAACTGATTATTTTAAAATGGCGAACTTCAAGATTACAAGAAAGGAAGAAGAGTAATGTTACAAACTTATGAATCATTTTCAGAGGGGCAAAAGAATGAATTTAGAAGTATAGCTAATAAAATGCTATCTAATACATTCCTTGCAAGAGATAAGGAAAATAATAAAAACGATTATTATTTCTTAATAAATTATAAAGATTTATTTGAAGAATTTTTTGATATTTTAGGATATGAATTAGTTGTAAAGACTGATATAGGTGTAGCTTTTGTATCATCAGAAGGTTCACAAAATGCAGTTAAATTAAAAAGAGATTTAACAATTGTTCTTTTAATTTTACGTATTTTATATCATGAAAAATTAAAAGAAACATCACTAAATGAAAATATTTCAGTGAATGTTGAAGATATTCACACTAAATATAATTATCTAGAAATAAAGAAGAGAATTAATAAAACTGATTTAGTTGAAGCGCTAAGAACATTTAGAAGATTTAATCTTATTGAAGTCATAGGTGATATTACATCATCTAGCGCAAGAATTATAATTTTCCCTACAATTTTGTATGCAGTTAATACAGAAGAAATAAGAGAAGTTTATGAATCTATCGAACGTATTGTTAATGAAAGTGAGGCTAATTAATAATGATTAAACTTAGAAAAATTAGATTAATAAATTGGCATTACCTTACTAACGAAACAATAGAAGTAAAAGATAATATCCTTCTTACAGGACAAAATGCATCAGGAAAGTCTACTATACTAGATGCGATAACTTTTATCTTAACAGGTGGAGAACAAAACTTTAACCTTGCAGCAAACGAAAAAGGTAAGCGTGATCTTAAAGGTTATGTTAAATGTAAATTAGGTGCAGAAGATAAAGAATTCCTTCGTAATGGGGATGTTTCAGGACATATTTGTCTTGAATTTTATAATGAAAATACAAGTGAGACATTTGTGGTAGGTTCTGTTATAGATGCATTTGGTGATATAGGACCTGCAAAATATGTAATGTATAGAGGAAAATGTGAAATAAACGATGATTTATTCTTAGAAAATGGGAAACATATATACTCTATACTTGAATTTAAAAAACATAATAAAGGATTTGAAATATATCCTACTAAAACCGAAGCTAAACGTGGATTCCGTAATGCATTTGGTTCAATAAATGAAGATTATTTCAAATTAATAGTTAAAGCTCTTGCGTTTAAGCCAATCGCTAATGTTAAAGAATTTATTTATAATAATATACTTGAAGAAAAAGAAATTAAAGTATCTTCAATCAAAGATTCAATAAGAGCTTATAAAGAACTTGAAAGTACTTTAAATGTTATCAAAAATAAAATAGAAGATCTTAAAGATATTGGTGAAACTTATCAAACAATCGAAGAATTTGAAGAACAAAAAAATTATTATACATATTTAATGAAACTTTTTGATGTAATGGATGTTAAAAAACAAATATCTGATTGTGAAAAACAAGTTTCATTGTATGAGGAACAAAGAACATTAAAATCAGATTCTTTAGTTGAACTTTCAAAAGAAAAAGATGAATTAGAAGCTAAACGTAATGAACTTTATAATATTCTTGCAAATTCAGAAGAATTTAAGGCTGAAGAATATGTAGACCGTCAACTAGATAAAGCTACAAGAGAATATGAACAAGTAAAAGACTCAATGTCATTATATGTAAAAAAAGCTTCATATTTTAAGGACGCAGTTAATGAACTTAGAAAATTTAATAATTCAAAGAAAATTTATCAAGAACTTGCGAATTTACCTCTTTCAAGTGTTTCTAATTTTGATAGTGAAAAAGTCAAATTAACATTAATTGATATTGAAAATAGATTAGATGATACTATTGAAGAAATAAATATCAATAAGGGTGGAAAAGCAAAAGAAAGACAAGAAATTCTTGCGGAAATTAATGAAGTTTCTAGTGCATTGAAAGGATTGTCAAACAATAAATTAAGATATAATCCTAAATTATTACAATTACGTAGTGATATTCAAACAGGGCTTAAAAACATTTATGGATTTGATGTATCAATTCATTTCTTTGCGGAATTGATTGATATTAAAGACAAAACTTGGGCTGATACTATAGAAATATTCTTAGCGAATAGACGTTTTGATATGATAGTTGAACCTAAATATTATGATACTGCATTAAGCGTATTTGCACGTGTTAAGAATAAATATAATTTCTATGGTACAGGTCTTGTAAATACAAAACAAATTTCAAAATATAAAACATTTGAAAAGAATTCTCTCGCTCAAATTATGACATCAGAAAATGTAGATGCACAGTATTATATAAATTACACATGTGGTAATGTTATCATGTGTGATAATGAAACTGAACTAGAAAAATATAATACATCAATTACAAATGATGGATTAATTTATAGAGGATACACTGTACGTGCATTAAATCCTAATATAGACAAACCATTTATTGGAGCTAATGCTCTTCAAGATCAAACAGAATATTGGAATACAAAAGCATTAGAATTAAAGAATAAATATTATGATATTACTCATGAAATTGCATCTTGTGATGAAGAATTAGGTTTAATTAAGACTCTTGATTTCCAAACTCTTATCAATTCACTTGATAACGCAATAAAGGCTTCTAACCTAGAAGCTAAGATTAAAGACTTAAAGAAACAAAAGAATAACGCAGAAAATATGGGTGTATCAGATGTTAAATCTGATTATGATGCGGTATTACAATCCCTTAAGGCTAACGACGATAAGAAAGTTTCAATAAACCAAGAAATTGGTGGTATTAGAATATCTATTGGTCAAACTGAATCTAATATTTTATCATTAAACGAAAAATTAAAAACATTAGATACAGAACTTAAAGAATTATCAAAAGATAATATCTTAATTGAAAATAAAGCAAGTGATCAATTTAAAGAAATTGAATCATCCGCAAATCCTACTAAAGAATTAGATTTATTTGAGCAAAAATTAAAAGATCAAGAAAAATTATACGAAACTCAATGTGATGCCTTACTTAATAAGCAATTTAAGTATATCAATACATATAATTCAACACTTAGTGTAGGAATAGGCGAAGTTAAGAAATTCTTAAATGAATTAGATAAACTTGAAAAATCCGAACTTATTCAATATGAAAAGAAAGTTAGAACTGCAAGAGAATATGCAGAAATGGTATTTAAAGAAGATTTCTTATCAAAACTTCGTAATAATATTCTTTCAGCTGAAGCTGAAATTGGAAAGATTAATGAAACATTACAAAAAATCAAATTTGGTACTGATTCATACGAATTTATATTCCCTAAATCAAGTGAATATAGTGCATTCTATGATATGGTAACAAATGAAAATGAAATTAATGGTGAATCATTATTTAGTACTGAATTTGAAATTAAATATGAAACTCAATTAGAGGAATTATTTACATCTCTTGCCTCAGATGAATTAAATAGTGAAGGTGTAATTAACAAATTCACAGATTATCGTACATATATGGATTATGATATTAAAATTCAAGATGGTAATGGACAAACAATGCTTTATTCTAAAGTATTTAAATCTCGTTCAGGAGGAGAAACACAAGTTCCTTTCTATGTTGCAATAATTGCGGCATTTGTAAGAATATTTGAAAATAACAAAGTAGGAGTTAAAGATACTATTGGACTTGTAATGTTCGATGAGGTGTTTGATAAAATGGACTTCCCACGTATGAGAGCTATGATGAAATTTATTTCTTCAATGCCTATTCAATTAATACTTGCATGTCCTCAATCAGCTGAACGTATTGAAGTATTACAAGAATATACTAACACAACTCTTATAATGGTTCGTCAAGGCACTAAAGCTCAAGCTTTATCAATTATTGATAAATCAGAAAAGAATAATATAGAAACTTCGGAGGAATAATATGTTTGGAAGAAAAAAAGAAGAAAAACTAAAAGCCTCTAAAAGAATAGTATTCGAAAAGATAAATGATGATGATAAACGAGCAGCTGAATTAGTAGAAGAATTAATAGATAATAATCCTATAGTTGTAAATTTTTGCGAATTAGAAGAACTAGCATATAATAAATTGCTTGCGTTCTTAAGCGGTGCGACATACGCACTTGATGGTGAAATTGTTCAACTTAAGGAAGATGTTTATTTGTTTGCTAAAAAAGAAGAGTTTTTAGATGGTTCATTAAAAGAATTTATAGAAAAAACTAGGGAGAACTAAAAATATAAGGAGACTTATAATGAAAAAATGTTTTCCATTAATTGGATTAATTTTATTAATATTTATGTTAGTATCGTGTGCTGAAGTAACATATAATGGTGAAGAGTTTTCGTATGTTAAGGAAAACGGCGGATTAACTGTTACTAAAACCACACTTACTAACCCAACTGAATTAAATATTCCAAAGTCTGAAGGCGGAAAGAATGTTCTAAGAATTGATGATTTAGCGTTCGATGGGATTGTTAATAATGGTAATCTTGATAATGTTATAAAAATTAGTGTACCAGACACAGTGACATATATTGGATCAAGTGCTTTTGCAAACCTTTCATCCCTTGAAGACATTACTTTATCGAATTCACTTTATATGATATCATCAAAGACATTCCTTTTATGTAAAAATTTAAAGAGTGTTGTTGTTCCTGAGGGTGTAAAAACTATTGAGAATAATGCTTTTAGAAAATGTTATTCACTAGAATATGTAATACTTCCTTTAAGTATTAAAAGAATAGATTCTAGTGCATTTGAAGTATCAACTTCTGATACTAAAGGTGTACTAAACGCAGTATATTATAGTGGAAGTTCTGATGACTGGAATAGTGTGAAAGCTGAAAAAGGTGATAATGATGAATTATTTAATAATCTTTATTATTATTCAGAAACACAAATTTTAGGAAATTATTGGCATTATGTAGACGGAAAACCTACAAAATGGTAAGTTATTATTTACAAAATAAAAAAAATTATGTATACTTATTAAGTATTTTAAAAAAACCGTTATTAAACTAGACGTTAAATACAATATATGTTAGATAAGAGATTAGGCTATGTGGTGAAAGGCTTAAAGCATATGTATTTATGTATCACTGGTATAGGTGAGCTTTTGCTCCGCTAATCTACGTTACAGATAAAGAGTGCGAGTTTTCTCGAACTAAGGTGGTACCACGGTTATTAATCGTCCTTAATTTTAGGACGATTTTTATTTTTTAGGAGGATTATATGGAAAGCGAAAAGAAAGATTACAAAAATACCTTATTTATGGGTAATACCTCATTTGAAATGAGAGGTAATTTAACTAATAAAGAACCTAAAATGCAAGAAAAATGGGAAAATATTGATTTGTACAATAAGGTTTTAAAGAAGAATGAAGGATGTGAGGAATACACAGTTCATGATGGACCTCCATATGCAAATGGTGATATTCATTTAGGACATGCCTTAAATAAAATATTAAAAGACTTTGTAGTTCGTTATAAGAATATGAAGGGATTTAAGTCTTTATATATTCCAGGTTGGGATACTCACGGACTCCCTATTGAAACAGCACTTCAAAAACAAGGTGTAAATAGAAAGACTATGGAAAAGAGTGAATTCCGTAAACTTTGTGAAGAGTACGCATATAAACAAGTTGAAAGACAAAAAGTTGGATTTAAACGTCTTGGAGTTCTAGGAGATTGGGATCATCCATACATTACTCTTCAACATGATTTTGAACGTGATCAAATTTTAGTATTTGCTAAAATGGCTGAAAGAGGATTAATTTATAAAGGATTAAAACCAGTTTATTGGTCTCCATCTTCTGAATCAGCACTTGCAGAAGCTGAAATTGAATATAAAGATATCACATCTAAAGCTATTTATTTTACATTACCTATAGTAAATGGCGAAGGCGAATTTAAGGATGCTAAATTCATGGTTTGGACAACTACACCATGGACACTTCCAGGTAACCTTGCAGTAGCATGCGGACCTTCAATTAATTATTCATTAATAACTACATCAAATCATGGAAAATTAATTCTTGCGACTGATATGTTAGAAGCATTAACATCAAAATTAAATTTAACTGATGTTAATACTATTTTAACTATAAATGGTGATGAATTATTAAACTTAAAATATAAACATCCACTTTATGATAGAATATCTCCTTGTATTAATGCAGATTATGTTACTACAACAGATGGTACAGGATTTGTTCATATAGCCCCAGGGTATGGAGAAGAAGACTATGAAGCAGGTAAGCAATATGGTCTTGATACATTAGTCCTTGTAGATGATAAGGGATATCAAATGGCTGGTGCTGGGAAATATGCCGGACTTTATTATGAGGAAAGTGAAGATGTAATTATTGAAGATTTAGATAAATCTGGTAATTTATTATTACTTGATCCAATTGTGCATAGTTATCCACATGACTGGCGTACTAAGAAACCTGTAATTTTCCGTGCAACTCCACAATGGTTTGCGTCTATTGATCCTATTAAAGATGACATCTTAAAAGCTATTAAGAATGTAAATTGGAACCCTAAATGGGGAGATGTACGTATTTCTAATATGATTAAAGATAGACATGATTGGTGTATTTCACGTCAAAGAGCTTGGGGTGTACCTATTCCTATTTTCTACTGTGAAAATGGAGATGCAATTCTTGATCAAGATGTATTAAAACATGTTGCAAAATTATTTGGAGAATATGGATCTAATATTTGGTTTATGCGTGATGCTAAGGACCTACTTCCAGAAGGTTATACAAATCCAGGTTCACCTAATGGAATATTCAAAAAAGAAACTGATATTATGGACGTATGGTTCGACTCAGGATCTTCTCATAAATTACTTGAAAGAAGAGGATTAAAATATCCAGCTGATTTATACCTTGAAGGATCAGATCAATATAGAGGATGGTTTAATTCATCTATTATTACAGGAGTTGCGACTACTGGAATTGCACCTTATAAAAATGTAGTATCTCATGGATTTACATTAGATGGTCAAGGACGTAAGATGAGTAAGTCACTTGGTAATACAGTTGATCCTAATAAGGTTTGCAATCAATATGGTGCAGATATTTTAAGACTTTGGGTATCTAGCGTTGAGTATAGAGCTGATATGCCACTTTCAACTGATCTTTTAAAACAAGTATCTGAAGCATATCGTAAAATACGTAATACTATTAAGTTCTTATTAACTAACATTTCTGATTTTGATTCATCTAAATGCTTGTCTTATGATGAATTACAACCTGTAGATAAATACATGTATATCAAACTTCAAAGATATATATCTAATATTTATAAATACTATGATAACTTTGATTTTAATGATGTATATAAAGAAACTATGGCTTATGTATCAACTACTCTAAGTGCATTCTATCTAGACTTCACTAAGGATATTTTATATATTGAAGACCCTAGATCAAAAGAAAGACTTTCAACTCAAACAGTCTTCTATCATATCGCTAATGCTTTAATCAAGGTATTATCCCCAATAATTCCTCATACAATGTCTGAAGCATATGATGCATCAAACTTCAATATAGAAGAAGATGTATATCTTACAAGAATGCCAGAAGAAGTGGCTATTACATCTGATATGCTAAATCTTGAAGAATCATTTGATAAATTTATGAAATATCGTGATGTAATTAATAAGGCATTAGAAGAAGCACGTGCTAAAAAGATTATCGGAAAGAGTTTCAATGCACATGTAACAGTAACTTTAGATAGCGAAGCTAAAAAGTTATTTGAATCTTTAAACTCTAATATCGGACAAATCCTAATTGTTTCACAATATAGCGAAGAGCTTGGAGATAAGTTTGATGTTAAAGTTGAAGCAGCCCAAGGTTATGTATGTGCAAGATGTTGGACTATTGTTGGTGCAGTAGATGAACTAGAATTATGCCCACGCTGCCGTAAAATCGTTGATAATTTAAATAAATAATAAAGAAAAAAGGCATTGTTATGCCTTTTTTTGATATGCGTATTAACAAATAATTTGAGTTTTATACTTTTTTATATTATAATAGAATAAAGGATGTGCAAATTTATGAAGTTTAAATTCTATTTCTTTAAAGAAAACACAAGAAACTTCGATAGAGCGGATTTGCTGGAATATCTAAATGAAACTAAGTATATAACTTTAGATATGGAAACTAGAGAAGCTGAAAAAATTGCATATTATGTGAACGACGATATTAGTCTTAATGCTGAGGTTATTATATCTAATAAATCTGCGATAAGTTCTTCAAGAGTATCTTCATCTTTTCTTGATGTTAATATTAGAGTAGAAATAGATTTATTATACCCTCTTTATAAATTCGAAAAAATATTAGACATAGTAGAAACTATGTGCAAACGTTATGGACTTGTAATTTATACAGAAGCTTTTGGAGATGCGACTCCTTTTGATAGAACGCTTTGTGCAAAGGCTTATCAATTTTTTAAATCAGAATATAAAAACTTACATCCAGAAGAGTTTATGAAATATTCAAAAATGGATATGAATGTACTAGAACATGTATATCAATTCATTGAGCATAAAGATTATTTAAAAGAAAAATATAAAGATACTAATGCTGAACCTGTAGAATTCGAGTTCTATAGAAAGGCTGGTTCAAGAAACACGTATGTTGCGGCAATTTGGGACAGCTTAAATCCGTTTATTATTCCACAAGATACCCAACTTTTTATATATGATGATGGAATTATTAGAAAGGTTATGAAATTCCAAGATATTCAAGAAAGTTTTAATAAATATTTTGATATTCTAGATTCTGGTTTATTTACAATATACATGCTAGAACCATCTGCTGTAAAGAAAGTGAGAAAAGCAATTGTTAAAGGTAAATATGCAGAAGCTCAATTACCTTTAAAATCAGTTGAACTTAAAAACATATTAGATATTTAGGAGGTCTTATTTTGATAGATACTAAATTAATAGATCATACAAACCTTAAAGCATATGCCACAAAAGAAGATATTTTAAAACTTTGTAATGAAGCATATAAATATAATTTCAAAAGTGTATGTGTAAATCCATCAAGAGTAGCTTTATGCAAAGAATTACTCCATGGAACTGATATTTTAGTATGTACAGTTATAGGTTTCCCTTTAGGAGCTACAACATCTGATGTTAAAGCATATGAAACAACTTCAGCCATAGCTAATGGAGCTGATGAGGTTGATATGGTTATAAATATAGGTTTTGCGAAAGAACATGATTATGAAGCAGTTTATAATGACATTTTAGCAGTTGTTAATGCAGCAGCTGGAACACTTGTTAAAGTAATACTTGAAACATGTTATCTTACTGATGATGAAATTGTTGAATGCTCAAAACAAGCACTAAGAGCAGGTGCTGATTACGTTAAAACTTCTACAGGTTTTGGAAGTAGAGGAGCAAGCGTTGATGATGTTTTGTTAATGAAGAAAATTGTAGGTGATAAACTTGGTGTAAAAGCATCAGGTGGAATTCATAATATAGATGATTATAATAGAATGGTAAATGCAGGAGCTACAAGAATTGGAACTTCTAGTGCTATAAAAATAATTTCAGGTGAAAAAGATGAGTAATATACCAACACCACATATTGAATGTGCAAATAAAGATGAAATTGCTAAAACAGTTTTAATGCCAGGCGATCCAAAAAGAGCTGAATTTGTAGCATATAATTTTTTAGAAAATGTTCAAAAATTTAATAGTATAAGAGGTAATTTAGGTTATACAGGTTATTATAAAAATCATAAAGTGTCAGTATTATCATCAGGTATGGGAATGCCATCTATTGCCATATATGCTTATGAACTATATAAATTTTATGATGTAGAAAACATCATAAGAATTGGATCATGTGGATCATATGTAGATGATTTACATCTATTTGATGTGATTTTATGTGATAGTGCTTATACTGATTCAAATTTTTCAGAATGTTATTGTAATCATAAAAATAATTTTTCATATCCTTCAAAAACATTAAATAAAAAAATATTAGAATCAGCTAAGAAGATTAATGAATCACTATATCAAAAAACAGTTCATTCATCTGATGTTTTCTATCACGAAAGTGAAGATTATCAAGAAGAAGTTTTAGAAAACGGCGCAGTGTGTGTTGAGATGGAAACTTTTGCACTATTTAAGATTGCAGAAATTTTAGGTAAAAACGCAAGTTCACTTTTAACAGTGACTGATTCATTTACATCACATGAGAAAATGGATGCTAAAGATAGAGAAAACAAATTTAGCAAGATGATCTTAATAGCTTTAAATTCATTAGATGATAAAGAGTAAGCATATGTTTACTCTTTTTTATCTTTTAAAAATCTTGTATTTTATAATAGATTTTGAAAAAGTACTTTAAAGAAATTTAAGTAAGCTCTAAATATTATGCAAAAATTTCAATAATTTTATAAAATTTGAAATAATTAAATATAAAATTGTACAAAATATGAATTTTTTGTTTGCTCTAATTTATTATATTATATAGGTGAAAGGAGGAAATGCTTTGTACAATTATGTATTTCTAGTAGGGCGATTAGTAAGAGATGTTGAAGTTCATAAAACTGAAAGTGGCAAAGATATTTCTACAATGACACTCGCAGTTTCAAGACCATTTAAAAATCCACAAACTAATACATACGATACTGATTTTATTAATGTATTGGTTTGGGAACCTGTGGTTGGAAATGTTGCGGAATTTTCACATAAAGGTGATGCGCTAGCCGTAAAAGGCAGAATTCAAACGAAGAAAGAAGAAGTAGGCGGAAAAAATCTCTACACCCAAGAAATTGTGGCTGAGCGAGTACTATTCCTATCTAGTGCGAAATCACAAGTCCAAGAATAATGAGGGTTAAACCTCATTTTTCTTTTAATTTTAATGACTTTATAGAAATGATATGATAAAATAATAAAAAAGAAAGGAATTAAGGTGTTTATACCAAGTAGTTTTATTATGAAAAAAATTTTAGATCATATCTCTTATATTGAAATTGCAATAATTGCATTTTTAATAATAGTATGTATGTTTTTTCCTGTTTGTCATATAGCAGTTGGAAACGTAGATGAAAATATGAATGCATGGAAAGCTATCGTTGGTGTTAAAAATCCATCGTCTCAAGCAAGTATTAAAGAATATACGACATTTTCATTTTTGTGCTTACTTCCATATTTATTATTATTAGTTGCGATTTTGTTAAATATTTTATTTGATAACAAGAAAAATATTTATGTTGATATTATAAAAATAATACTATACATTACAATAACAATTTTATTTTTTATGTATGTAAGACTTTTAAATCCTGCATCATATTATTCATCTTTTTATGAATTAAAAAATAGATTATCACCACGTTTTGGAAATTATGTATCAGCATCATTTTCAATTATTTTAGTAATGCTTTCATCACTTCAATTATATAAAGATTTTAAAGATAATAAAGAAGCTTAGTCTTCTTTATTTTTTTTATCGTTTTTGGTATAATCTAAAATAGGAGTGATACAATGAAACAATATTTAGATTTGTGTAAACACATATTAGAAAACGGACACTATAAGGATGATAGAACAGGTACTGGTACATATTCTATTTTTGGTTATCAAGCAAGATATAACTTAAACGATGGATTTCCTTTACTTACAACAAAAAAAGTATTTTTAAGAGGAATTATTCATGAATTGTTATGGTTCATTTCAGGATCTACAAATATTAAATATTTAGTTGATAATGATGTCCACATTTGGGATGATTGGGCTTATGATAAATTTAAGAAATCAGAAGATTTTGATGGCAAGACTATGCAAGAATTTGCGACTTATTTGAAAAATTTAGATAAAAATTCACCTTTTGTATTAAAATATGGTGAACTAGGACCTGTATACGGAAGACAATGGAGAAATTTTAATGAACAGGGGATTGATCAATTATCTAATTTGATTGACCAAATTAAAACCAATCCAAATTCAAGAAGATTAATTATATCTGCATGGAATCCTGTAGAAACTGATCAAATGGCTTTACCACCATGTCATTCATTTATGCAATTTTATGTAATTGATAATAAACTTTCTTGTCAATTATACCAAAGAAGTGCGGATGTATTCTTAGGTGTTCCTTTTAATATTGCATCATATGCGCTTTTTACAATGATGATCGCAAGTGTTTGTAATTTAGAAGTAGGTGAATTTATTCATACTATGGGTGATGCACATATTTATTCAAATCATGTTGAGCAAATCAATCTTCAATTATCAAGAGAACCAAGAAAACTACCTACAATGAAAATTAATAAGGATGTTAAATCGATATTTGATTTTAAAATAACTGATTTTACTCTTGAAGGATATGATCCATATCCTGCGATTAAAGGTAAGGTGGCTGTATGATAAACCTAATTTGGGCTCAAGATGAGACAGGCCTTGTGGGAAAAGATAATAAAATGCCATGGCATTGTAAAGAAGATTTATTATATTTTAAGTCTAAAACAGAAGGTAAAACAGTTTTACTTGGATATAATAATTATGTTTCACTTAAAGGATATTATAAAGATAAAAAACTACCATATGGAAATATTTACCTACTAACACATAAAGATTTAACAATTGATGGAATAAATGTTATTCATGATATTAAAGAAGCCATAGATAATGATGAATTATGGGTCATTGGTGGCGCATCAATTTATAGACAAATGTTAAAATATGCAGATAAATTATACATAACTATTATAAAAGGTGTATATGATGGTGATATTTATCTTAATGATATTAAATTAGATGATTTTGTATTAGAAAGTTCTAGAAAAACAGAAGTTGCAGAATATTTAATATATAGAAGGAAGTAATTATATGTTATTAATATTTTATATGTTGTTATCATTTGCGATATCAACAACACTTTATATAATTTATTTACCACACCCAAATAATTGGTATTATCTTTTATGGGTTGTAGTAGGTTTATTTACTATGATTTTCATGTTTATTCTTTTAACATTAATTTCATTATTGTTCTTTAGATTATCTAAACCTCAAAATAAATTCAAACATTTTATATTATGGAATTATGTGGACTTAATACTTATTTTCTTTAACATAAAAATAGAAGTATCAGGTATAGAAAACATTGTAGAAGACCCTATGGTTGTATATGCAAATCACAAGTCCATGTTAGATCCTGTTTTGATATATTATGTATACAGAAAATATAAGAAATCAATTCTTTCTGCTGTGGGTAAATCAACACTTAACAAAGTTAGATTTATGAGAGTTTTAATGAATGATATGGGAGCTATTTCTATAAATAGACAAAACGATAGAGAAGCCGCAAAAGAAATGATTAAGGGAATAAAAAGAATTAAAGATACAAAAATGGGTTATATTATCTTCCCTGAAGGTGGAATTAAGACAAGAGACACAGAAGAAATGGTTGAAGTAAAGCCAGGTGCTTATAAACTTGCGACAAAATCGGGAGCTACAATTTCACCTGTTTCTATAATTGGTACATCAAAGTTTATTCATATGAATAAATTTAAAGCTAATAGGGTTAAAATGATAATTCATAAACCAATATATAAAGAAGAGTATGATACATTATCTACTCAAGAATTAGGAGAAAAGGTTTTTGAAGTTGTAAATGAAGGTATAAGAAATGGATGATTATAAATACACTTTAACAAAAAAAATGAAAATATTTGGTGGTCTATCAGTTGTTCTAGCATTTATTTTTATGATTCTTTTTATGGTTTCTGTATTAGTAATTAAAAATAATGTATGTATTATTATATTTTCAATTTTATTTTTCCTATCTGTTCTATTTGAAGCTGTTGTTTTATTTAAAATAATTGCAGTTTGGTATAAAAATTACACACAAAAATATAGAGGACTATAGAAAGTGAAGTGGTTTTGATGATATTTTTAGCGTGGAGTAGATTTATTATATTTATATTAATAATATTAATAATCTTATCAATTATAATATTTTTACTTGAAAAGCCTATTAATATTTTTATTTCAAAACAAAAACTTTATAAAAAATTAAAGACACTTTTTAAAGATAACGATGTTGAAAAGTTGTATAAGACAAAAGGTTTACCATATAAATATGAATTAGTTTTAAGGAAAAATAGATATTATATTTATTTACTTAAGAATAATAAAAACGAGGATATTCATATAATAGATAATAAATTTTATTTTATTGATAAAAACTTAAAGAATAAAAAAGAAATTAATATTAAATCATTTTTACAATTTTCTCCTGAAATAGATAATAATAGAGTTCAAAAAAAACTTGTGATTGTATATCCAAATACAAATTTTATTTACATACATGAAGGCGATGTTTTAAAGTATATGCATCCAGATAGTGAAGTGAGGGGGATTTATATGATTTCTCTTACAGAATTTTTAAATATTGAGGAGCTTTAATAATGAATTATTTATTTTTTGATTGCGAATGTGCCAATTCTTTTAATAAAATATCTAAAATTTGCTCAATAGGATATTGCCTTACAGATATAGAATTTAATTTAATAAAAAAAGAAGATATAATTATAAATCCTGAATCTTCATTTGATTATCATTTGTTTAGTGATAAAAGTGATATTCACTTATCATATACGAAAAAAGAATTTTATAACAATAAAAATTTTAAAATGCATTATAAAGAATTAAAAAAATTATTCACATCAAATGTTTTAGTATTTGGCTTTTCTTTAGAAAATGATCTTAAATTTTTGCTTGATGCATATAAAAGATATAATCTAGATGTTATTAATTTCTCATATGTCGATGTTCAAGAAGTATATAGAAAATATTCTATGCAATCATCTAATATATCATTAAATAAAGCTTTAATTGAAATGGGTGTTGATATTAGTAATGAAACACTTCATAAATCTGATGATGATGCCTATATTACAATGTTGTTGCTTAAAAAGATAATAAATAAATCAAATAAAAAACTATTAGAATTATTAGACAAGTTAGATATTAAAATTAAGTCGATGACAGATTTTATTAAGCAAAAAGAAGAACGTGAAAGAATAAAAGAGGAAAAGAAAGAAAAATATAAAGAAAACAAAAATAAATTAAGTAATCTTTTAGAACTTTATGGTAAATCTAATCCTAATCCTGTTTCAAAAAAATATGAAGGACTTAAATTTTCATTTTCAAATTCGGTAATAAACTCACCTGATAGTGCAATAGTTGCACAAAAGCTGATTTATGATAATGCAGGTATTACCATAAGAAATTATGAAGATGATACTATTTTAATTCTTTTTGGAAAAGAGAATACTAAAAAACTTGATGAAAAAGGTATAAAACACATAAATATAGCGCATATTTTGGGGTGATATTATTGAAGGATGTCTTTAAATTAATAAATAATATGAAATACAAAAAAGCATATAATGTTTTGTATAAGAGAATATTAAAAAATGATATATATGCTTATAAATTAATGGGTGATCTATATTATTATGGATATTATGTAGAAAAGAATTATTCTAAAGCTATTTCATATTATGAAAAAGGAGTATTAAAAGATGATTCTAGTGCATTTATAGCCCTTGGTGTTATGTATTTAAATGGAAATTTTGTTGAAAAAGATTATAAGGCTGCGTTTGATTTTTTTATGGAGGCTTATAATTTAGAAAACTTTGAAGCATGTTTTTATCTAGGGTATATGGTTTTAAACGGAATTGGCTATGTAAGAAGCATAAATGAAGCTGAATTTTATTTCTTGAAAGGCTATGAACAAAAAGATTTGAAATCAACATACGCCCTATCAAACTTTTACTTAAAAAATGAAGATATTCCAAATAATAAATACAAAAGTTTTTTGTATTTAAAAGAAGCGGCTAATCTTAACCACAAAAAAGCCTTAAATAGGCTTGGCGATATGTATTTAAATGGTGATTATGTTAAGAAAAATATAAAACTTGCAATAAACTGTTATAAAAAAGCTTGTAGTTTATACGATGATGAAGCATACATCAAACTAGGTGATATATATTCTTGTAAAGATTTAGGTATGCTTGATTATAAAAAAGCTATAAAATGTTATAAAAAATCATTAAGTTTAAATAATTATAAAGCTTTAAATAAGATAGGTGATGCTTATTATTATGGATATGGTGTTTCTAAGAATAAACTTAGGGCATATGATTATTTTTTAGAGGGTACTAAAAATATAGAGGATTCTTTTGATGTTGCATATTCCTATTTTTGCGTAGGTAAGATGCATTTTTATGGCGAAGGTGTATCAAAAGATTTTGAAAAGGCCTATATGTTTTTAAAAAAATCAATTCAAGCAGAAAAACTTCCCATTGCATATTTATTGTATGGTAAGTGCTTAATTAAGGGGTTAGGATGCAGTGTAGATTTCGAAAAAGGATATAAAGCATTAAAAATAGCTGCAGATGCCGGAATAGAAGATCCTGAAGGTTTAATAGACAATTTTATCGTTGATGAAAATGATACAATAAATTTAGCGAATTGAGGTATTTAATATGAAAGAAATTGATGAATTAGTAAAAAATGGACTTGATGCATTAAAAGAATATGAGCATTATACTCAAGAACAAATTGATTATATTGTTTCATATGCGTCTGTTAGAGCACTTGATGCGCATGGTGAACTTGCAAAACTTGCTTACGAAGAAACAGGAAGAGGAGTTTTTGAAGATAAGGCCACTAAAAATCTATTCGCATGTGAATATGTAGTAAATAACATGAGACATTTAAAAACTGTAGGTGTTATTGAAGATGATCCTGTTTCAGGAATAATTAAAATTGCTGAACCTGTTGGAGTGGTTGCAGGTCTTACTCCTGTAACTAATCCTACATCTACTGCGATTTTTAAATCACTTATTTGTCTTAAAACAAGAAACCCTATTATATTTTCATTTCATCCAGGTGCTCTGAAATCTTCTATTAAAGCTGCACAAATTGTATATGATGCGGCTATAGAAGCAGGAGCTCCAAAAAATTGTATTCAATGGATAGAATCACCATCTATGGAAAAAACTTCATATCTTATGAACCATGATGGTGTATCAATGATACTTGCGACTGGTGGAAATCAAATGGTTAAGGCTGCATATTCATGTGGTAAGCCTGCACTTGGAGTTGGGGCTGGTAATGTACCATCATTTATTGCAAACGATGCAAATATTAAACAAGCCGTTAATGATATAGTTATGTCTAAGGCTTTTGATAATGGTATGGTTTGTGCATCAGAACAAGCAGTAATAATTGATAGTAAAATTTATGATGAAGTAATTTTGGAATTTAAAAATCATTTAGCATATATTTGTAATGATGAAGAAAAGAAAATGCTAGAAAAATATATGTTTAATGTAGATGAAAATAACAAAGAAGCTAAGCTAAATCCAAATATTGTAGGACATCCTGCATGGGAAATTTGTGAAAAAGCTGGATTTAAAATCTCAAAAGACCATCCTATTGTTTTAGTTCCTTGCAAGATGGTAGGAGAAGCTCTAACTAGAGAAAAATTATCTCCAATTCTTGCGTGCCTTAAAGCATCGGATAGTCTTGATGGTATTAATTTATCTAAACAAATGGTTGAACTTAATGGACTTGGTCATAGTGCTGCGATACATACAAACGATTCTGAACTTGCTAAAAAATTTGGGGACACAATTCCTGCAATAAGAATTATTTGGAATTCTCCTTCAACATTTGGAGGAATCGGAAATGTTTACAATTCATTTATACCATCATTAACACTTGGATGTGGTTCTTATGGACATAATTCAACTGATGATAATATAAGTGCTATAAACTTACTTAATGTTAAAAAATTAGGAAGGAGAAGAAACAATATGCAATGGTTTAAAGTTCCACCAAAGATTTATTTTGAACGTAATTCAATTGAATACTTACATCAAATGCAAGATGTATCAAAAGTTATTATTGTAACAGACCAATCAATGGTTAAACTTGGATATGTTGATAAAGTAACAGATCAATTAAAATTAAGAAGAAATGATGTAACATATGAACTATTCTGCGATGTTGAGCCTGATCCTTCAATTCAAACAGTTAAAAAAGGTGTCGATTTAATGCGCTCATTTAAACCAGATACTATTATAGCCTTAGGTGGTGGATCCCCTATGGATTGTGCAAAAGGAATGTGGCTTTTTTACGAACATCCTGATGTGGATTTTAATGATTTAAAACAAAAATTTATGGATATTCGTAAACGTGCATTTAGATATCCATCTCTTGGAAAACTTGCAAAACTAGTGTGTATACCTACTACCTCAGGTACAGGAAGTGAAGTTACTCCATTTGCGGTTTTAACTGATAGTGTTGAGCATAAAAAATATCCATTAACAGATTATTCACTAACTCCATCTGTTGCGATAGTAGACCCTATGTTTGTTGATACTCTTCCTAAATCTATAGTAGCGGATACAGGTCTTGATGTTTTAACACATGCTACAGAAGCTTATGTTTCTACTATGGCAAATGATTATACTGATGGACTTTGCATTCAAGCAATTAAGATGGTATTTAAATATCTTAAAGATTCTTATAATACAGCAGATAGTGTTGCAAGAGAAAAGATGCATAATGCATCAACTATTGCAGGTATGGCATTTGCGAATGCATTCCTTGGAATGTGTCATTCAATGGCACATAAATTAGGAGCCGTATTCCATAATGTGCCACACGGAAGAATTAATGCAATCCTTCTTCCACATATTATAAGATATAATGGAACAATGCCTAAAAAATTATCTACATGGCCTAAATATAATGAATATAAAGCTAATCAAAGATATGCAGAACTTGCATCTCTTATTGGACTTAAGTTTGATAGTGTTGAAGAAGGTGTTGAAGCTTATGCTCTTGCATGTGGTAACCTTGCAAAAGAGGTAGGGATAAAGATGAACTTTGAATCACAAAATATATCAAGAGAAGAATATATGAATAATATTGAAAAATTATCATATCTTGCATATGAAGATCAATGCTCTCCTGCAAATCCTCGTGTACCAATGGTATCAGATATGAAAAAAATATATGAAATTGCGTATGATACTAAGGAATTTATAGATTAATATGACTAGATTTATATTTGTTCGCCATGGCGAAACTAATGAAAATAAAAATAAACGTATTCAAGGACGACGCGATATTCCGCTAAATGAAGATGGTAAGGCTCAAGCCTTAATGTGTGCTAAATATTTAAAAGAAAATAATTTTTCAATCGATAAAATCTATTCATCCCCTCTTTCAAGGGCATATGATACTGCATGTATTATAAAGAAATATTTAAAATTAGATTTAGATATTATAAAAAACATGTCATTTATTGAACGTGCATTTGGAGAAAAAGAAGGTGCTCCTGTAATTGATAGTGTTTTTATAGAAATAAAAAAAGAAAATATAGATGGTCTTGAAAAAGTTTGTGAAATCCAAAAAAGAGTTACTGACGAAATGTTTAAAATTTCACATGAAGTGCCTAATGGCACAATACTTGTAGTTGCGCATTCACATACAATAAAAGCTATAACTACATATATTGATTCTTTAAAGTATCAATTTAGTGATAAATTATCAAATTGTTCATTATCTATTTTTAATGTTTCAAACGATTTAATTTCACTTGAAGGATTTAATATAGTTACAAATTAATTATTGCATTAAAAAAAAAATAATATAAAATAGGTCTTATGGTGATAGAATGAAATTATTTGAAAATTTTAAAAAAATGAAAAAAAGAGATAAAGTAAGAGAAATAACTATATGGTTTATCAGAGTTCTTTGTGTTTCTTATATACTATATGCATCAATTATGCTAGGACTTGGTAAAGAGATGGTAAGTGGAAGAGGGGCTAATATTAATATATCTGGTATTCTTCAAGCATCTTTGCTTTTTGCCGCAACCTTCTTGCCTTTAATACTTGAAAAAATTATAAAAATAAAATTACCATTTTATATTGTATTTGTATTTTTAGCGTTTGCACTTGGTGCATTATGGTTTGGTGAAATTAGCGATTTTTATGTAAAATATTCTTGGTGGGATGATGTACTTCATACTATTAGTGGATTTTATATTGCGGCTATTGGTTTCTTTGTAATATCTATAATTAATGGTAAGAGAACAAAAGAACATCAACTTGGCCCAGGATTTGTTCAATTATTCAGTTTTATACTAGCGTTAGCTTCTGAATCTGTTTGGGAAATATTTGAATTTACTATGGATAGTTTATTCAAGACAAATATGCAACGTGCATATGAATCTCATTCATTTGAAAAATATGGTCCAATAAATGATATTACAAATCCTAATTTTAATGCACTTGTAGGAAGAGCAGCACTTGTTGACACTATGGGTGATATGATTGAAGTCTTAATAGGTGCGTTTATCATGTGCATTATTGGATATTTTATGCTTAAATATGAAAATAAAATTTCAGAAAAAGAAGTTTTAGATGACAATGAAAAATTAATAAATAAAGATGTTGAAAGCTCTATCGATGAATAGGGCTTTGTTTTTTTATGGAATACAAAAACAAAGTTTTGTATAGGCATTTAAACAAAATTATTTTCATACCATTTTCATATAGAATAATATGCAAAATATGGTATAATTTTTTTAGCGAAAACAAGTGTGAAGTTTATATTGTTTATATTTTTTTATTAAGATAGTAAAAAAATGCTTTAAAATATATCTCTTTTTTTTGCGCCATTTTTGTTAAATTCGGGGGTTTTTATATGAATATTATTAAAAGAGATGGACAAGAAGTAGTATTTGATATTGAAAAAATAACTGATGCGATAAGAAAAGCATCTAACACTATGCCTGAGTCATTAAGACTTAGTGAAAAACAGATTTCTAAAATATCAGATAACGTTATGAAAAAATGTCAAAAGTCATCTAGAGCTTTAAACGTAGAAGAAATTCAAAACTTTGTAGAAGATGAACTTATGTCACTTAATGCTTATGAAATTGCAAGAAGATATATTACTTATAGATATAAAAGAGCTCTTTTTAGAAAGAATAATACAACTGATAAACAAATTCTATCTTTAATAGATTGTAATAATGAAGAAGTTAAGCAAGAAAATTCTAATAAAAATCCTATAGTTGTATCAGTTCAAAGAGATTATATGGCAGGCGAAGTATCTAAAGATATTACTAATAGATTTTTACTAGACGATGAAATAAAAGATGCTCACAATAATGGACTTATTCATTTTCATGATGCTGATTATTTTGCCCAACATATGCATAACTGTGATCTTGTAAATCTTGAAGATATGCTTCAAAATGGAACAGTTATATCAGAAACTAAAATAGATAAACCACATACATTTGCGACTGCATGTAATATTGCGACTCAAATCATTGCTCAAGTCGCATCATCTCAATATGGAGGACAATCTATAACATTATCTCATTTAGCTCCATTTGTTAATTTATCAAGAATGAAATATAGACGCTTAGTTAAAGAGGAAATGGAAGACGCAAACGTTGCTGTATCAGAAGATATTATAAATAAAATTGCTGAAAAAAGAGTTCTTGATGAAATTAAAGCAGGAGTTCAAACTATTCAATACCAAGTAGTAACACTAATGACTACAAATGGTCAAGCACCATTTGTTACTATATTTATGTATTTAAATGAAGTATCAGATGAAACTACTAAAAAAGATTTAGCATTAATTATTGAAGAGATGTTAAAACAAAGAATAGTAGGTGTAAAAAATGAAGCAGGTGTGTATATTACACCAGCATTCCCTAAGATTATTTATGTACTTGAAAGTGATAATATAGAAGAAGGACAACCTTATTTTTATCTAACTGAACTTGCGGCTAAATGTACTGCAAAACGTATGGTTCCTGATTATATAAGTGAAAAAGTAATGTTAGAGAACAAGATTGATAAGAATGGTAATGGTGCATGTTATCCATGTATGGGATGTAGATCATTTTTAACTCCATATGTAGATGAAAATGGTAAACCTAAATATTATGGTAGATTTAATCAAGGTGTTGTCACAATTAATCTTGTAGACGTTGCTTGTAGTAGTGGAAAAGACATGGACTTATTTTGGAAAATCTATGATGAAAGACTAGAATTATGTTACAAAGCCTTGATGATAAGACATAATAGACTTCTTGGAACAAAGTCTGACGTTGCGCCTATCTTATGGCAATACGGAGCACTTGCACGTCTTAAAAAAGGTGAAGTTATTGATAAACTTCTATATGGTGGATATTCTACAATATCACTTGGATATGCAGGACTTTGTGAGTGTGTAAAATATATGATTGGAGTATCACACACAAATAAAGATGGAGAAGCCTTCGCATTAAAAGTTATGCAAAAGATGAATGATAAATGTGCATTATGGAAGAGCGAAACAAATATTGATTTTAGTGTTTATGGAACTCCACTTGAGTCAACTACTTATAAATTTGCAAAAGCACTTCAAAAACGTTTTGGTATTATTGAAGGTGTTACAGATAAGAATTATATTACAAATTCATATCACGTACATGTATCTGAAGAAATTGATGCGTTTTCAAAACTAACATTTGAATCTAAATTTCAAAAACTATCTCCTGGTGGAGCTATTTCTTATGTTGAAGTTCCTAATATGCAACAAAATATACCAGCAGTAATCCAACTTATAAAACATATTTATAATAATATTATGTATGCAGAATTAAATACTAAATCTGATTTTTGTCAGGTTTGTGGATTCGATGGAGAAATTAAAATTGTAACAAATTTTGATGGTAAACTTATTTGGGAATGTCCTAAATGTAAAAATCGTGATCAAGACAAAATGAATGTCGCTCGTAGAACATGTGGATATATTGGAACACAATTTTGGAATCAAGGACGTACTCAAGAAATAAAAGATCGTAAATTACACCTATAACTGAAGGATGTGAAATTATGAATTATGCAAATATAAAATATTTTGATATTGCGAATGGAGAAGGCGTTAGAACATCTATTTTTGTATCTGGTTGTAGGCGTCATTGTGTTGGATGTTTTAACAAAGTAACATGGGATTTTTCTTATGGCTCTTTATATACAAAAGATGTTGAAGATAAGATTATTGAATCTCTAAAAGATCCCAATATTCAAGGCCTTACACTTTTAGGTGGTGATCCATTTGAACCTGAAAATCAAAGAGGATTAATAAATCTTTTAAGAAGATTTAAAAGTGAATGTCCTAATAAAAATTTATGGGCATACACAGGATATTTATTCGATGAGGATTTAGTTAAAGGTGGAGTTTGTTATACTGAGGTTACAGATGAAATTCTATCGTATATAGATATTTTAGTGGATGGAAGATTTGTATTAGATTTAAAAGATATTTCACTATATTTTAGGGGATCATCAAATCAAAGAATTATTGATGTTAAATCTTCACTTAAAGAGGGTAAAGTAGTACTTGTAGAAAGATTAATGAAAAGAGTAAAGATTGAATAATTGATTTTAATGTTTAAAAATGTTAGAATTATAATGATTTAAGAGGTGTTATGTATGTCAAAGGAAAATAAAAAAGGATTTTGGACTGAATTTAAAGAATTCATATCTAAAGGTAGTGTTTTAGATATGGCTATTGGTGTAATTATTGGAGGAGCTTTCAATACAATAATTACAGCATTAACAAATAAAATTTTAATGCCAATCGTAAATGCAGTATTATCTTATGCATCAGGAGGACAAGGATTATATACTATTCTTTGGGCTTCTAAAAAAGCATTAACTGAAGCACAATTTAAAGCACTTGATGAAGCAGGACAAACAGCTGCAGCAGCCGCATATCAACTAGGACCTAATGGTGATTATTATTCAAAACTATTCTATATTGATTGGTCTGCATTCATTGAAGCTGTAATTAATTTCTTAATAATTGCTTTAACTTTATTTATTATTATTAAAATATTTAGATCACTTCAAGCTAAACGTAAAGCTTATGAAGAAACTTTAAAAGCTAAAAAACAAGCTAAGAATAAAACTGAAGAAGTTGAAGTAGAAGAAGTTAAGGAAGAAGTTAAAGAAGAGCCTGCACCAAAAGAGGATGATGTGGTTCTATTATTAAAGGAAATAAGAGATTCTCTTAAAAATAAAGAGATTGAAAATAATCCTTCAGATAAAGAATAATTAAAAATTCCCTAAGACTAATGTTTTAGGGATTATTTTTTACATAATTTAACATAATTTATTAATATTAATTCGAAAGTTAAATATTATAATTTAATTGTAATTAAAAGAAGGGATGTAATATTATTATGAGAACGATAAAAAGAATTGGAGTTCTATCTTGTGCATGTTTATTTTCAGTGCTTGCACTTACATCATGTTCAACAAGTTCAAAAGGTGAGACAGGTAAATCAGCTTATGAAATAGCTTGTGATAATGGATTTGAAGGAACAGAGGCTGAATGGTTAGCTTCATTAAAAGGTACTAATGGAGCTGATGGTACAAATGCTAGTAGTGAAACAACATACGAAATGTATCAAAGACTTGTTGCAAGTTCTGAATTTAGTGGAACTTATGGAGAGTTTTTAAAGGATTATTTAGGAAATTCATATGACTTAAATTCATTAATGAATTCATCTTTGGTTCAAAATGTTGCGATAGTTTCATCGTTTGAAGTTAAAACTACAACATCAGGCGGATTTATTGGTAAACCAACTACTACATATGAAACACAAACATATCAAGGGTCTGGTGTTATATATGATGTTGATAAAGAAGAAGGGGATGCATATATAATTACTGCATACCATGTAATATATGAATCTGACGCTAAGCAAGAAGATGGAATTTGTACTGATATTACATGTTATCTATATGGTGCGGATTCTGATGGTGCAATGGAAGCTACATTCATAGGCGGAGACATTTCTTGTGATATAGCTGTTTTAAAAATTGATAACTCAGATATTATAAAGAATAATTCATATATAAATGCTGTAACATTTGCTGATTCAGCAAATATGTACATAGGTGAAAGTGTATATGCGATAGGTAATAATAAAGGTCAAGGCTTATCTGCAAACGCAGGTACACTATCATTATTGTCATACACATGTTCATATAGCATTTCTGACTATACTGCAAGCGTAAGGTCATTTAGATACGATGCCGCAACTAATGCAGGAGATTCAGGAGGAGCTGTTTACAATGAATATGGTGAATTACTTGGAATTATAAATTGTAAGATGGAAACTGCAGGTGTAGAAGGTATTCAATATGCAGTGCCAGTATCTATTGTAGAGCCTTTAGCATATAAAATTGTAAGAAACTATGAACAAACAAATACTACTTCAAATACTAAATGTAAACTTCAAATCACAACTCAAGATACATCATCACAAGTTTATTTAAATGAAGCCACAGGAAAGTATGATACAAAAGCCACTGTTAATGTATATTCACTTACAACTGGTGGAGTAGCTGAGGCAGCTGGTCTTGCGGTATCTGATATTATAACTAAAGTAGAATTAAATCCTAATGGAGTTAATAATCATTCTAAAGTTATAAAACATGGATATGACATATCAGAATTCTTATACTGGGCATTTAAAGGCGATACATTAAGAATTACATTTACAAGAGATGGTGTAGAACAAACTCTAGATGTCACATTGTCTTATGTAGATAGTATTTGACAAAGATGGCTTTTAAGCCATTTTTTGTTCATATTAGTTTAATTATTAAAAAAATGTGGTATAATAACTTCGTGTTTGAGGTGAGATTATGGATGACAATAAAACACTAGATGAAAAGATTAAAGCAAAATTTTCTCCATATTTTAAAACCCTAGAATCTAATAATATTAAGCATATTATTGCAGTATGTTCTGGTAAAGGTGGAGTTGGAAAATCCTTTGTAACATCGATGCTTGCAAACTCAATGCAAAAAAAAGGATATAAAGTTGGAATATTAGATGCAGATATTACAGGACCATCTATTCCACATGCATTTGGAATACACGATAAAATTCTTGGAACAAAAGATTCAAAACTTATCCCACGTGAAACTGCGAATGGAATAAAAATTGTATCTATTAATTTATTATTAAAAAATGAAGATGACGCAGTAGTTTGGCGTGGACCAGTACTAGCTAATGCATTACAACAATTTTATTCTGATACACTGTGGGGAGATATTGATTATTTATTTGTAGATATGCCACCAGGTACTTCAGATGTAGCTCTTACAGTATTTAAAAATTTTCCTGTAAGTGGAGCAATTGTAGTATCTACTCCACAAGAATTGGTACATATGATTGTTGGTAAAGCGGTTCAAATGATTGAAATGCTTCACATACCTTTGATAGGTATTGTAGAAAACATGGCATATATAAAGTGCCCATGTTGTGATAATAAAATATATTACAATGGAGATTCAATGCTATATGAACTAGCAAATGCTTATCACACAATACCTTTAGCATCTCTTCCACTAAATCAAGAAAAGAGAAAGATGCTTGATAATGGTGAATGTGAAAAAATAGAGACATCAGATTTTGATGTTGCAATAAATGAAATACTTTCAATATAGGAGATATAATAACATGAAAAAGATATATATGATTGGTGATTCAACAATGCAATATAATAACTTCCAAACATATCCACAAGTAGGTTGGGGTCAGACTCTTGGATTATTTGCACATGAAGATATTACTATTTTAGATTATGCAAAAAATGGAAGAAGCACTAAATCTTTTATAGATGAAAAAAGATTTGATAAAGTATTATCAAAACTTGAAAAAGGTGATTTTGTAATTTGTCAATTTGGACATAATGATGAAAAACAAAATGATCCAAATAGATATACTACACCAAATGGTACATACCTTGAAAATTTAAAATATTTTTATGATGAAGTAACAAAAAAAGAATGTGGTTTTGTTTTAGCTACATCTATATCACGTCGTAAATTTATTGATGGTGTATGCCAAGATACACATAAAGGATATCCTCAAGCTATGCTTAAGTTTGCAAAAGAAAATAATATCCCTTGCGTTGATTTAAATCAAATGACATTAGATTTATACAATGAGCTTGGAGAAGAAGAAACTAAGAAATTCCATATGATATTTGATAAAGGTATTTATGAAACATATCCAGATGGAAAAGATGATAGTTCACATTTACGCTATGATGGAGCATTTATGGTTTCAAAATTATTCGTTAAAGGTTTGTTTGATACGAATAGTCCACTAAAAAATTGGTTTTATAATCTTAATGAAAAGGCTGATATTGACTGGGCTATGTTAATAGATTAAAATAAAATAAAATGATTAAGTAAAGGGGCTTATTTACTTAATCATTTTCTTTATTTGGAGGTATATATGATATTAGTTAATTATTGTTATAATGAAGATAATAGAATAGGTGTTTTTAAAAATCATCTAATTTATCCAACTGAATTTCATACACTAGATGATTTAATGGAAAAATATAGCGTAGAGCATTTGCAAGAATTAAAGTTGGGTTCACCTGTGAGATTAGAAAATGTAGAATATAATGCCATTATTAAATATCCTAAGCAGGATATTTTATGTGCTGGAATGAATTATAAAGAACATAAACAAGAATGCTTAGATGCGGCTATTGATTACAGTAAAGAAATTAATTCTGTATATTTTTCTAAAAGATGTAATGAAGCAAAAACTTCTGGTGATGTAATTGATCTTCACCTTGATATCACAAACGAACCTGACTATGAAGGAGAATTAGGAGTGATTCTTGGTAAGGATTTATATAAGGGCGATAATAAAACTATATTTAAATCTATATTTGGATATACAATTATGAACGATGTTTCAGCAAGAGATTTACAACATACCCATCAACAATTTTATTTAGGTAAATCGCTTGATGGATATACATCTATGGCGCCAATTGTTGTGACTCGTGATGAATTTGAAGGATATCCTGATGTATATCTTAAGACATATGTTAATAATGAATTAAGACAACATGCTAAAACATCAGATATGATTTTTAGTATAGAAGATATGCTAAAAGAATTATCAAATGGTATTACATTAAAAAGAGGAACTATACTATCGACAGGTACTCCATCAGGAATAGGAAAAGGTTTTAAACCACCTAAGATGTTGAAGCCAGGTGATGAAGTAGTAATTGAAATTGAGGGTATAGGACAGCTTTATAATAAGTTCAAGTAGAAAGTGAACAATTTTGTTCACTTTTTTTAAACTTTTTATTGACATTTAAAGAATTAAGTGTATAATAATAAATGTGCTTGTAAGAAATACAATAAATGGACCGTTAGCTCAGTCGGTAGAGCAACTGACTCTTAATCAGTGGGTCTAGGGTTCGAGTCCCTAACGGTCCACCAAAAGGTAAGGAGACGAACACCAGTCATATAATTGGAATATATTATGTACCTGGTCACTTCGTTGTAAGGGCACAAATGTATGTTACCCGTAATAAAAAGAAGAAGTAGCAGTAGAAATACTGCTATTTTTTATTTGCTAATTTGATTTTTAAGTCGTAGTAAAATAATATTACTAGAATGATATTGTGAATAATAACACGATTACCAATTTTATAAAAAATTGAAAAATGCTCAATAAAAAACCAAAAACATTATGTTGCAAATATAATAATTTATCTTGCCATTTTTGGCAACATAAATTATACTATATTTGAGGTGATATTACTATGTTTGAATATGATGAATCGAATCAAGTAGAATTGAAATCAACTTTTAAAAATGACACAATTTTAAAAGAGATAGTTGCTTTTCTAAATACAAATGGTGGAACTATATATGTTGGAGTAAATGATGATAAATCAGTCTGTGGAATTATTAACATTGATGAATCAATGAGAAATTTAGCAGATATTACCATGACACAGATAGAACCGATTCCGATTGATTTGATTCAAGGATCAATAATTTTTAGAGAAGGTAAAACTATATTAAAAATTGAAGTACTAAAAGGAACACATGATTTATATTGCATAAAGAAATACGGTTATTCTCAGGCAGGATGTCTTATTAGAATCGGGACTTCATGTAGAGAATTACCTGTTGAGGAAATCAATTTACGATACAAGAAGAGATTTGCATCATCAAATGATTATATGTTACAAATAGAATCTGGGTATGGGGATATTACTTTTAACACCCTTCAAATTTCTTTAATTAATAAAGGTTTTCATATTA
>CAVFNL010000045.1:0-103731 GCA_963623875.1 Parabacteroides distasonis
AGATTGAGTAATTTTCTTCTTTATAATATTTAACATTTTCTCTTAATGAAGCAAAGCTTCCACTTGCAACAAAATCGGTAATTATTTGTGCGTACTTATCAATCCTTATCCAACACCAGGAATCAGGAATCTCAAAAGATATTTCAGAGGAAATATTTTTAATCTTTCCACCTTTTTTCTCATAATAACAATTATCAGAACCTTTATATATATAGGATTCGTTTTTTAATGGTTTGATTTTTCCTTCTTTAACAAGTTGGTCTTTTTCAGCCTTGATTTTCTCCAGTAATACAGATGCTGGCTCATCATTGGGATCTTGTGGAACAAGTTTTCCTCTTATAGCGAGGTCAAGTATTTTTTGTTTAATTTTTTCAATATCCATTAATTATCAACCTCTTCTAATAGCTTTTCAAGTTCAGCGACTGCATTTGAAATATTATTTGATTTTTCTTTTAGTTCTGCCAAAAGTTCACTTATAGAAAGATTCTCTGAGCCATCATCAATTTTTATCCATTTAAAGTCTAAACTATATCCTTTATCTTCGATATCTTTTATAGAAAACTTTCTCCATCTTCCATTTGGATTATCTTGTGAATATGTTTCCTGTCTTTCGCTTATATGGCCAACAGAATAGCATTTAACAAAATCATCCAAATCACTACGTTTTAATGGGTTTTGAACCAATGTGTGATGTACTCCGGTTCTATAATCATAAACCCATATATCCTTTGTTGGCTTACCTTTTTCAAAGAATAAAACGTTTGTCTTAACACCATTAGCATAGAAGATACCAGTAGGAAGCCTTAAAATTGTATGAAGATTGAAATCAGTCATTAAATTTTTTCTGACTCTTTCAGTTGCTCCTGCATCCGTCAAGACACTATCTGGTAAAACAACACCAACTCTACCACCGGTTTTAACGATAGACATAATATGTTGTAAGAAATTAACTTGATTATCTGATGTTTTCTCAAATTCTGGTCTATTTGCTGACACATCAACACTACCTTGAGGTCTTGTACCAAATGGAGGATTAGCCAAAATTACATCGAAAACTTTATCTGATTTATCGAGTAAAGAATCTTGACATACGATTGGGCTTTCGTTGACACCGATATCATGGAGATAAAGATTCATAGAAGCCATAGTAACAACAAGAGATGTGTTATCAGCACCAAAGAAAGCATGCTTTTTCAAGAAGTCTTGTTTGCTTATATCTCTGCTTTGAACCTTCATATGCTCATAAGCAGCTAAAAGGAAGCCGCCTGTACCACACGCTGGGTCAGCGACAGTTTCTGTTATCTTTGGATCGACGCAATCAACAATAGCTTTAATTAAAGGTCTTGGAGTGAAATATTGACCAGCGCCACTCTTTTTATCTAATCCATTTTTTTCAAGGATGGATTCATATAAAGCACCCTTTAAATCGCCTTCCATCATGTACCAGTTTTCTTTAGAAACCATTTCAATTACTTTTTCAAGATGAACAGGTCTGTCAATCTTATTTTGAGCTTTGGTGAAAATTGTACCAATAGTACCTGGTTCCTTAGAAAGTTTTTCCAAGACTTTTTCGTACTTATTAACTAAGTCTTCACCTTTTAAATTGCAGAAATCTTTCCATTTATAATCCGTAGGTATTTTGCTTCCTAATCCTAAAGCTTCTTTCTCATCATCCATTTTTAAGAATAGGATGTAAGTAAGTTGAGTAAGATAATCTGTATATCCAATCCCAGCTGATGCTAAAACATTAGCAATACCATCTACTTTTTTTATTAGCGTTTGTTCATTTGCCATTTTATTTTGCTCCTATTATATATTTTGATAACATCTGCATTTCAGATGCAAAGACCATAGGTCCAAATAATGTAACCCCTTGTCGCCAAAGATCAGTGTCAATTTCGTTTAATTCACGTGCTTCTATTGCTCCATCTTCAACTATATATTCTGCAATCTTAGCCATTATATTTTTTTGTTCTTCAGTTAATGTATGATTAGTACTTCCTGCATATAATTCAAATCTTTGAGCACTAACACCAAACAAACTAAATAATCGATCATTTTTCTTATATGCGTATCTAACTAGTTGAATTAAATTTGTTAAAGCATTTAAATTGTTTTTTTGATCAAGTTCATCAACATTGCCTTGGTCATCTAATCTCTTATAATTTTTCCAAATTATATAAGGGGTAAATTGTTTATCATAAGACCTTAATTTATCTCTTAAATCACACAACATAGAATATGTTATAGACTTTTTTTCAGAGTTGTAGATAATCCTTAAAGCTTCAATAGTATCCTTATGATCATCTATGTATTTTTCAAAATTATCTATGAATTTTCTTGCTGTTTCTATAGAAAATCCTTTAAAAATTAACTCATCAGGCTTATCTGGTGCAAATACAGAATAACCTTTTTGAAGTTCTAGTAGTTTATCTTTTGCTTCATTATTATATATCAAATCAATTATTAAATCGTTTCTTTCTTGATTGGCATCAGATGGACAGTTATATTCAGGCAAATTGCCTGATTCCAAGGCATCTTTTATTTTCTCGGCAATAAATATTGGTGAATATCCAAATGATGAAATAAATTCATCAAGGTGTCGTTCAAATAAAGGATTATTTTTATATCGATTTGTTATTGTTGAACAATAGTCTTTAAGCAGCGATAAATTTTCATCAGAAACAACCCCGTGACACAAATGTTCAAGAAGATCTTTTAAAGATAACTTCTTTTGTTTTCCTGTTCCAATTCTAGGAATTATTTTTTCAGCGCTGGTAACGCCTACAGCATCTACGATATAGAAACATTCCTTAAACTGGGCATTAGGCGTAATTTCTTTAAGTTTATCGCTGTTGATTGTACGGCAGCCTCTACCTTTCATCTGTGTATATAAAACATCGGATTTTACATCAGCCATAAACATAACAACTTCTAAAGGCTTAACATCAGTTCCGGTTGCAACTAATGTCACAGTTATAGCAATACGAAAATTCTTTTCAACTCTAAAATTTCTTATTAATTGATTTGAATCACCAGCAGAATAAGTGATTTTTTGAACAAATCCAGAAGGTACACAATTGTTATGAAATTTTTCTCCAAATACTTCTTCAACAGCAGTAAGAATTTCGTCAGCATGCTTGTCATTTTTTGCAAAAATTAATGTTTTAGGTATGTATTCCCATTTTTCCTCTCTCTCGGGATATAAATCGGTGTATATAGAATCACGATAGGCCTTTAAAACTTCTTTAATTTGATTTCTATCAATAACTGTTTTATCTAATTCTTTATTTGAATAAACAACATTTTGATTAGTAATAAAAGTTTGTTGCTCCTTAGTTTTTTTGATTATCTCTGTTAATGAGGTTTGTTCATCTATTTCTCCGCCTTGTGCCGTTCTTTTTGTCTCGATGTCATATATTCTAAAAGGAACATTAACGCCATCAATTATAGAGTCCTCGTATGTATATTTTTCAATAATATTATTATCAAAGAAAGAATAAGCTTCAGGAGTTGGCGTTGCAGTTAAACCTAATACCGTAGCATCTTTAAAATAGTTTAAAACAGCTTGCCACTTTCCATAGATGGACCTATGACATTCATCTATCACAATAAATTTAAAATAATCTGGCGGTAAAGTTAGAGTATCTCCCAAGTCTACCGATTTTTCATGTATATTATCCTTAAAATAATCATCTTTTTCATCACTATCATCATCAATTAATTTTTGACCCGTTAAAACAGCAAAAAGTTTTTGAATCGTCGAAATAACAACAGTTCCGTTTATATCATCGTTATGCCTTAATCTTTTTATAGAATATAATGCACTTAGTGGACGTCTTTTTTCAGTTCTATCAAAAAGATTAAACTCGCTTTCCGTTTGTTTTGCTAAATTATTTCTATCAACTAAAAAGAGAATCCTATCGACAGGAGTATAATTTAATAGACGATATGAAGCCAAACAGGCAAGATAAGTTTTTCCTGATCCTGTAGCTAAAACTGCTAGTGCCTTCTTTTTTCCATTGATTAATGAGTTTTCAAATCCAGTTTCAGCCTTATATTGACAGTCTCTTAAGCCTTCCTTTCCAATTCGAGGTAGTGCACCATAAGTCGATTTTTTCCCAATCAATTCAAGCATTTGTTTTGGTGTATGGAAATTTTCGATTTCTACATATTCACTATCAGGATCTAACAAATTTTTAAAAAGAATTTTTTCTCCATTAGCTAAATATATAAGTGGAATGAAATTAGAAAACCAAAGGCCATAAAATGATCGTGGATTATTCGCATAGTCCTCAGCTTGCGCAATTACTTTGTCTCCTAAATTATCTTCTTTTCTTTTTGCTTCAATAACGGCTATTGCTTTGTTGTCAATAAATAAAAGATAATCACTTTCAGTAGAACCATGCATCAAAGCTTCTTTTACTGCCAATGAATGATTAGGAATATAGTCAGTGCGTGAAACTACATCCCATCCAGACTCTCTTAATTGAGCATCTATCTTAAGTCTAGATAGTTGTTCTGGAAGTAAATTAAATTGAATTTCAATATTTTGTTGTTCACTCATAATTATTAACCCACCTCTATTTCATATTTCTCAAAATATGGCTTAAGCAATCTCTTTGCCTTATTGTCGGATCATGCTTGCCAGTTTCCCATCTATTGATGGTAGCAAAAGAAACACCTAGTTTTTCTGCAAACTCCATTTGAGATAATATCATTTTATGTCTCAATGTCTTTATAGCTTCTGGGTACTTCATATTATTATCCCTCTCCATATTTCTTAATTTTTAAAATTATAACATTTTTATTGCTTTTATTCTATATAGCAACAACGATTTTCTCAAAGTTTTATTACCTTTCGCGTAATTGTATATGCTTTCGCGCATTTATTGACCTAACGCGCATTTGTAGTATCTTTCGCGAAATAGTATAGCAAACGCGAAACAGTTAATAGTGTTTTCTTTCATAGGCTTAAATTTATTCATTATTATAGACAGCTGATGTGGCTAATCCTATAAAATTTGATGTAATATACGCTTAAAACACAATAATTTTACTATTTTTGCATAAAAAAAGCCCTGATACAATTGTATCAAAGCATTACTTTCAATATGGTGGAGATGCGGAGACTCGAACTCCGGTATATGGCATTATTCATCGTACTTTCTACATGTTTATCTTATCCTAAGATTTCATTAAGAATAAAGCGAATAAGCAAACCAATTCTTAACTACATTCTATTAAATTCATTTTAATTTTTAGAATAGCAAAACTAAAATATAACCTATTAAATGAGCATCAAGCAAAGAGCCATAGGTATACTCTTTGGTGATGTGCTAATATATCTAATTAGCAAGCATATGCAAAGTTAGCTGCTGCGTTTGAACGAGCTGCTAAGAATGCATATTCATTATTGTTTTCTTCTGCGTTTATTACAGAAACCTCGACGTTTTTTAGGTGGCCGATAATCCCACCACATGCTTATACAACTGCAAATGACACAGCGAATCCATAAACATCCCCATTTGCACTGAAGATTATATATAATATTCTTCAGTTTGTCAAATTAATATATATTTTTCATTGCTTTCTTAACTCGCATATCAGAGTCTTTTTTCTTTAAATCTTCTCTCTTATCGTGAAGATTTTTACCTTTACAAAGCCCTATTTCCATTTTTAATAGTGCATCTTTAAAATAAAGTTTTAAAGGTATTATTGTACAACCTTCTAGTTTAACTTTATTAAATAATTTTAATATTTCATTCTTGTGAAGTAATAATTCTCTAGCCCTTGTTTCTTCGTGATTGAAAATATTTCCATTTTCATATTTTGCAATATTAGTGTTTATTGCATAAACCTTCATATTCTTTATTACAACATATGAATCATTAATATTTACTTTATGAGCACGAACACTTTTTATTTCAGTCCCTGTAAGCTTAATTCCAGCTTCATACCTATCTATGACAAAATATTCATGCAAAGCTTTTCTATTTTCACAAACTATTTTCATAAAATACCTCCTTACGCATATCTTCTTTTAATATAAAATCTACGGATCTGTCTTTTTTAGATGCGCCTATTACAACAATCTTAACTCTATCTCCTACCGTATATTTTCTTTTATATGAAGATAATGTCATATTTTTATTATCATAGACAAAGAATCCATTCATATTAGATATATGAACAAGTCCTTCTATTCCACTATCAAGAGATACAAACATTCCGAATTGAGTTATTGAATTTATTACTCCAGAATAACTTTCTCCGATATGAGATGTCATATATTCAGCCATCAACATATCATTAACTTCTCTTTCACATTCAATAGCTTTTCGCTCTTGTTCTGATGATTTAACACATATTTCATGAAGTGATAACATATATTTCATGTAATCATCATCAAATGTTTTCTTAGGATGAAGTAATAATTTTTTTATTAATCTATGTGTCATTAAATCAGGATAACGTCTAATTGGAGATGTGAAATGACAATAATATCTTAGTGCAAGTCCATAATGTCCTATACACTCTTCACTGTATTTTGCTTTCATCATACTTCTTAACATCATTTGATTTACAACAAAATAATCAGTGTTTTCATTTTTTACATCATTCATAAGTTTTTGTAATTGAGATGGTTTAATATCATCTTTAGTTTTAGGTATATTATATCCTAATTTTTCAATAAAACTTAATGTGTTACGTAATTTTTCTTGATCAGGATTTTCATGAATTCTATATACACAAGGAAGATTAGATATATTCATATGGTAAGCTACTACTTCATTTGCTTTAAGCATGAAATCTTCAATTAGAAGTTCAGCTTCATCTCTTTCTCTTAAATCAAATGAGATAGCTTTACCTTTATCATCTAATAAAACTTTATATTCAGGAACATCAAAATCTAAGGCTCCACCCTTTACTCTAATCGCTCTTATTTTTTGTGCAAGTTCATGCGCATCTAAAATCATAGGATAAATATCTATGTATTCATCTATCAATTCTTTATCACCATTTAGCATTTTATTAACTTTATTATAAGTCATCCTATGACAAGATTTAATAATACCTTCTTTTATTTCATACTTAAGTAATTTAGCATCATTTGAAAATTCCATTATGCATGATAAAACAAGTCTATCAACACCTTCATTAAGTGAACATATACCATTAGATAGTGTATGCGGTAACATTGCAATTACACGGTCCGCAAGATATACTGATGTTCCCCTATTTAAAGCTTCAATATCAAGATTAGAATCTTCTATAACATATTCTGATACATCAGCTATATGAACATATAACTTATAATTACCATTTGAAAGTTTTTTTACGCAAATTGCATCATCAAAATCTTTTGAATCATCTCCATCAATAGTAATTACTTTATCTTCTCTAAAATCTTCTCTTTTTTTATATTTGGCAACATCTACACTCTTAGGAAGAGAGATTGCTTCATCCATAACTTCGCTTGGATAAGCCGACTCAAATCCATATTTTAAAGCTACTAAAGAAATATCAACACCCGGATCATCTTTATGTCCTACAATTTTTGTAATTACGCCTTTAAATAAAGTACCTTCTTTACTTAATTTTGCAACTACAATATTTCCTACTACTGCCCCATTTAAATCAGATGGTGCGACATATGCTTTTACATCAAAATCTTTATTTGCAGAAATTATTTGATATTTAATTCCTTTTTTAGATTTCTTTTCAATTAATTCACCATAAATAAATTCATTCGAATGCTTAAGTATTTTTGTTACTACAGCTGTATCTTTTTTTTGTCTTCCCACTTTTGGAAGAATATAAAATTCAACACTGTCCCCTGTATAAGCGCCATTATTTCCATCACGCTCTACATAGTACTCAACATCATCTTCTGTTTTAACAAATCCAAAGCCTTTATCTTTAATTTCAATAATTCCACTGTTTTTTAGATAATAAAGCTTATTTACTAACATCACCTTATCTTCTTTAATTAAATCATCTAATATTTTTTTTATTTCAGTCTTTGAAATATTAGTAATTTTATTAATATCAATGAGCATATGTGAATATGGTCTTTGTAATGCTTCAATCACTAAATCTTTATTACTCATAAAACCACCCCTTATATTATATCACGTTAAGTTTAATTTAAGAATTTACAAAATAAAAAAGCCCTTCGTATAAAGGCTTTTGTCATTTTTAATATTTTTGATTATAATACGGCAGATACAATAATCAACACAATGAATACAATTGCAAGAACTGCAGTAGTACGTTGGAAGAACAATTCAATTCCACGTGTTTTTTGATTTTTAAACAATTCTGTCTTTTGTCCTGAGAAGGCATCATTGATGTTATCTTTAGACTCTTGCATCATAACTATTATTATAAGTAATATAGCAAATATTAAAATGAAAATATCTAGAACACCCATAATTTAGTGCCCTCCTTTATAAATACTTCCTTTTCATTATATCAAATCATAATATTTTTTCAATACAAAATTGCCATTTAAAGAAAAAAGGATACCATAATAGTATCCTTTTAATGCTACAATTAATCATTAACTACAGTAACGTTCGAAGCTTGCTCGCCTTTTTTACCTTCTTCAATGTCTAAAGTAACTTTTTGTCCTTGTTCTAGAGACTTATGACCTTCTTGGTTTATTGCTGAATAATGAACAAATACATCTTTTTCTTTTCCTTCAACAACAATGAATCCATAACCTTTCTTAGAATCAAAGAACTTAACTACACCTTTATACATAGCTAACCCCTCCATTTCTTTAAAACAAAAACTAAGAATTTTTAAGGTATTAAGGTAAATAATATGTTAACAATTGCTTCGTTTCTATTTCTAAAATCATTATATCGTTTATTTTACGAAAAATCAACAATTTAGAATCTATTTATTGCGTTAAATATCGCATATATTGTAGAACGTACGATAGATTTCGAAATTCCTACACCAAAATACGATTTAGAATCTTTTAAATTCTTAAGTTCTACATATGTAATAGCTTCCGCATCAGAAGAATTTTCTATTGAGTGTTGTGAATAATCTATAATATCAATACTATAATGCCCTGAATTATTTATGGCATTAACTATTGCAGAAATAGGTCCATCCCCATCACCTACAGTAGTTTCTTCAACTCCCTTAAAAGTAAATGTTAATGTGCGCTTAAATTGTTCTTGAGTATCTAAAACCTTTTGTGAAACATATTGAAGATCTCCTGATTTATCATTATATGTTTTTAAGAATAATTCTTTTAATTCTTCAGGGGATAATTCACCTTTAACCTCTGTTGCATGTTTTACAATAACCATAAAATCAGCTTGAATATTTTTAGGTAGTCTATATCCATATGTTTGTTCTAAAACATAAGCGATTCCACCTCTTCCTGATTGTGAATTAATACGAACAAGTGGTTCATACTTTCTTCCTAAATCATCTGGGTCTATTGGAAGGTATGGAACTTCCCATAGTTGTTCTTTAGAATCATTATATGCTCTCATTCCTTTATTTATCGCATCTTGATGTGAACCTGAGAAAGCTGTAAACACAAGTTTTCCTACATATGGTTGTCTATCAGGAATTGTCATATTAGTAACACTTTCATATACATCTTTTAAATCATTAATGTTAGAAAAATCAAGCATAGGATCAACCCCATGAGTATATAAGTTAAGTCCTACTACAACAATATCAAGATTTCCTGTTCTTTCACCATTTCCAAATAAAGTACCTTCTACTCTATCCGCACCTGCAAGTAATCCTAGTTCACATGCCGCTACCCCACATCCTCTATCATTATGTGGATGAAGAGATACAATAACAGCTTCTCTATCTTTAAAATTACGACACATATACTCTATTTGGTCTGCATATACATTAGGAGTATCCATTTCAACTGTAGATGGAAGATTTATAATAACCTTTCTATCTTTTGAAGCCCCCCATGTATCAAGAACCGCATTACAAATTTCTGATGCATAATCCATTTCAGTTCCTGTAAATGATTCAGGTGAATATTCAAGGCGTACTTCACCATCAAATTCACTTTCAAGTTCACGTACTAATTTAACTCCATCAATCGCAATTTGTTTAATTTCTTCCTTACTTTTTCCAAAAACAACCCTACGTTGAAGAACAGATGTTGAATTATAGATATGAAGAATAACTCTAGGAAGCCCTTTTACAGCTTCAAAGGTACGACGAATTAAATGTTCACGAGCTTGTGTTAGAACTTGTAATGTTACATCTTCTGGTACTAGATTATCATCAATTAGTTTTCTTAAAAAATCAAATTCGATTTGAGATGCTGAAGGAAAACCTACTTCAATTTCTTTAAATCCTATTTCTACAAGCTTTTTAAAGAATCTAACTTTTTGTTCAATATTCATTGGTGTAATTAAAGCTTGATTACCATCTCTTAAGTCAACAGAACACCAAATTGGTGCTTTTTTAATTTCGTTGTCAGGCCAAGTACGATCCTTAAGTTTTATTGTTTCAAACCTTTTATATTTTGTAAAATTCTCCATTATAATCCTCCTCATTGAAAATAAAAAATCCTCTAGAAAATCTAGAGGACGTTATAAACGTGGTACCACCTTAGTTCGTAGATATATTATCTACCTCATTGCCTTGTAACGTAAGGTTACGTGATATCCTACTATTAGTTCAGTATCCCACTTTTAAGACTAGTTCACATACATCCATTTAAGCTTTCACCAACCGCTTTTTCTCTAAGAACTTCAAATATGCTACTACTTCTTAGTCATCGTGTATATATAAATATTATAATATTTTTCTAATAAAGTCAAGATTTAAGGCAATTAGAGCATTTATTTTTACATTTTTTAATATCATCGCCAAAATATTTTGCAATACTCTTATGTATACACGCATTATTTGTCAATACATCTTTAATACTTTTCATACAAAAATATTTGTATTTTTTAACATTTCTTATTTCTTTTATTGATTTGTTTGTTGAATCAATATTTTGAATAAAAAAATAAATTGTTCTAAGATCAATATCATTATACAACACGATAGCTTCTCCACCTTTTCCATCACGAGATGCTCTACCTACCATTTGTGATAATGATTCAAGAGAATCTGGCATGTTATAGTTTATAACAAATCTTATATTAGGTTTATTTATTCCCATGCCAAATGCGTTGGTCGCAATCATAACTGAATCACTTGATGAAATAAATTTATTTTGATTTTCTTCTTTAACATCATTTAAAAGTCCTGCATGATAATAATAAACATTGTATTTATCTTTTAGTAATTCATAGACATGCATAACTTCTTTTCTAGTATTACAATATATTATACCCGAATTTTTATTAGTCTTCATATATTCTTTAATAAATGAATCTTTATTAGTATTTCTCACAACCCTATAAAATAAATCTTCTCTATCAAAAGATGACTTAATTATGTTTGCCCTATATATACCACACACTCTTTTAATCTCATTTATAGTGTATAGATTTGCTGTTGCGCTAAATAATCCCATTACTATTTTATAATCAAAAATATGCTTGAATTTTAAAATATTCAAAAATGATTCTCTAAAATCCATATGCCACATAATCGTATGTGCTTCATCAACTATGATATATGAAATATGTACTTTTTTAATTTTAGATATAAATTCTTCTGATACTAATCTTTCAGGGGCTATATATAATATTTTAAGGCTAGATAAATTATTATATATTTTCTTTAAATCATCACCTTTAAGGGAAGAATTGATATATTCTGCATTAATATTTCTTTCTTTAAGTTCTCTCACTTGATCATACATTAAAGATATAAGAGGGGTTATTACAATTGTTATACCGTCGCTTAATATTGCAGGTATTTGAAAACATATGCTTTTCCCACCTCCTGTTTTTAAGATTGCGATTGTATCATAGCCTGAAATAAGTGAGTCAATAACCCTCTCTTGAGCCCCTCTAAAACAATCATAATTAAAATATTTTTTTAATACCTCATATTTATCCATTTTTTCATCACCTAATTTAAATATTGCAAAATTAGATGTTTATTACTAAAAATGCATAAGAACTTTAGAAATATACTTAAATTCTAGTCTATATTTTTTTACTTTATTAAATTAATGTTAGCTCATTACCATTCTGTAGAAGGGTCATTATAATAAACTTTTGTTAAGCTATCACACCAAGAGAATGCATTTTAAGATATACTTGCTACATGTTTGCCTTTATAATTGTTATTGATTACCACATTTCCACTAATAGTTCATTATCTTCTACTCTAGCTACAATGTAAGAATTACCATAGTTAGATAAAGTATATTTAATTACCTTTGTTACTACCTTATATCCACAGTAAGGCAAATTATATACGAAAGGAGTTTTTATTTATGGATTACGAATCCATTAAAAGATTAGGACTCGATACTATAGACATTGATAAGGAAACATCATTTGAAATCTATAATTCATAAAAACCTAATCATACCATATTTATTCATCTTTTAAAACGAGAGGAAATATTTGTTCCCTATGTGCTACATTAAGTGATAATGTTCTAAAAAACACTAGTAAGACAAAAAGGCCCAAAAAAGTAGAATTTTCACTTTTAAAAATTCATACTACGCTTAATATAAAGTTCAATACGACGTAGATATTAGAGAAAAAAAGCCTAAGCTATTTAGCTTGGGCATCTTTTTTTTCTTCAATTCCTTTTGATAAATTTTCTATTAATTTTGAATTAGATTCAAGTAATTCTTTATTAAGATTAATTTGATTTCTAATTTCATTAACTTCAATGCTATGACGTTCGCTAACTTGAATTTTTTTATCATAGTCTGGCTCAACATATGTATACTTCATATCTGCTATATACTTCTTAGTTTCTTCTGCAATACGTGCGTGTCTTTCATTCTCAGTTAATTTAGCCTTTTCGTAAGTTTCATCTCTAACTTTATTAAAATCCACAGATTTTAATATTCCAATTTTATATAAAATCTTTTTATACCAAGGAAGGTTATCTCTATTATTGATTTCATTATCTACTTTAAACTTTAAAGGAATAATATCAAAACTTGCGAACTTTCCTAATTGCTTTGGTGAAATAAATTCAATAACGCTAGTTCCTTTATGAATCTCTTTAATTAGTTTTTGTAAAGAATGAACTCTTTTGTCACGATGATTTTCTTCATTAGACAATGATATTAATTTTTTGCCATTAACATATATTTGGTCTAGGACATCAAAATATCCAAAAAGTCCATTACTCTTTATGCAAAGTCCATCTAATTCTCTTCCGAAATCTAGCATATCATCATATTCTTCGTTGCTATCTAACAACGTCTTTTTACTAATTTTTGCAAGCCTATCATATTTATGATTATAATTTATTTCAACACTACCCTCATTTAAAAGTAGGTCAAGTTTCATTTCATCTGCTTGAATATTAACATCTGGATTTGTAGCTTTATCAAGTCCGTTGTCATCAAATATTATTGACATTGAATTTGTAAAAGTATTATTGATATCCATTTTTTTATTAAACTCAGTTCTTCCGTTTAGAGTCTTATAATGATCTTTTACATATTCATAATTTTTTTCAGGGCTGATATTATGAAAATATCCTTGTGCAAAACGCATACTGAAATATAATTTAAAGATATTTAGAGGACTTTCGTTATGATTATCTTCTTTCTTATAAACATTCCTTTGAATTGTTACGGTATCATCTAAATTTTTATAAATTTTATCAAAATATGGTTTTGTTCTTTCATATCGTGCACGTTCTGATGGTTTAAGTCCTAATTCATCTTTGGTGTTTTCATTAAGATTCTTGCCTAAGAATTCAGGATCTTCAAGTGGATTATATTCAAAATCCTTAATCATTTGATCTAAGAATTCATTAAATTTATTTTTATCAATTTTACCATTTTCAATCGCATCATCACTTGTTGTAAGAATCATAACCGCAATCGATGGTAATTCTCTAGCATCAATTTTTTGATTAGCATATGATTGAAATTTATTATTTGTTTTAGCATTATATTCATTAATATAATCATGGGCATAATTATAGTTATCCCAATAGTATGCTCTTACTTTATCAACACTCTCTCTATTATTTGTGACAGTTCTTAAAATTTTACCATAATACTTTGATTTTACAGTTTTAGTAAAAGGTTCTTTTCCTATTGTAAATTCTTCTTGCATAATATACCTCTCTATTTACCAAAATTATCTGAAATTGCTTTTAAAAGTTTATATATCATTTCATTTGTAGGAAGTGATATTTTATGTTCTTTTGCGAGTTTTAGTGCATATCCTGAAAAATATTCAAGCTCGTTTTTCTTCCTATTTTTAAAATCCATTGCCATAGATGTATATCTATTTGATGCTTTTGATTCAATATAGTCTATTAAATCATACGCATCTTTTTGAACTATATTTACCCCACATACTTTAGCAAGGGATGTTATTTCAAGGAATAAATTTAACATTATTTCTTTTAAATATGGGTGACGAAGTTCATTATAATTAGAATTTGTGAGTGCTGATATTTGATTTATTCCAATATTAAGCATCCACTTCATCCATACCTCACGCTGCATATCATCAAATACTTTATAATTAATGTTTGCTCTAGAAAGTACATCAATAAGAGGTTTTAAGTATTCTGGTGTATCTACATTATATTTTTCACCAAGTGCTAATGTATAAACATTAGATGTAATTACACTATAATCCTCTCTCATATTAGCTTCTATTTTTATCATACCATATAGTACTTTATTTAAAACAAACTCCTTATGTAATACATCATGAGCACATATTCCATTAAGGATTGGAATGATTACTGTTTTTTTATTAATAAAGTTTTTGATATCTTCGAATGATTTCTCTAAATCATAATTTTTAACCGCAATAAATAAATAATCCATAACATCAGATGATGTATGTTTAATTAAATATTTTTTATCATTTACAACAATACCATTTTTAATTCTATCTAAATATTTATCTTTAGCACATATAAATACTTTATCAGAATCATTTTCATATATAAATGATGCCATTGCAAATCCTACAGCACCGCATCCAAATATACCTATTTTCATATATTAGTCATCCTCTTCATCATCTTCGTTATTTATATCTTCATCATCTTGTGTATCTACACCTGATAATGCTTTAGCCTTAGCACGAAGAGCTTCACGACGTTGTTGTAATAATAGTTTAGGGTTTATATTATCATCCGTTTCATCGTCATCTTCTTCATCATCTTCATCGTCATCTTCAATTACTAAACTTTCTCTACGACGTCTTAAGATTTCACGAGGATCAAATTTTAGGGTGATTTCAGATGTTTCATCTTCTTTAATATCTTCTTTATCTATATGAACGTCGCTTGTGAAATTTTCTAATAGTTCATCAAGTTCGGACTCACCGCCATTTGAAGTATCAAGAGTCTTTTCTCCTATAACCTCAACATCAGCCGCCATCTCATCTTCATCGTCTTCACTATCATCAAGTGCTACTTCTTTTTTAATTTGAGCACTTTCTTCTCTATCTTTAACTATCTTTTTAGCAAGTTCAATCTTTCTTTCTTCTTCAGCCCTCATTACATCTTGAAGATCTTTGTTTGAAACAGCCTTAACATTTGTACTATCTTCTTCATTAATCTTTGCATCATCATTTTCAAATACAGTGACTTGTCCTTTTCCAGCTGCTTTAGATGAATATAGGGCTATATCAGATTTCTTATATAACTCATCGAATGTTCCTTCTGATACACAAACACCGCAAGAAACGGATACTTTATTGTTATCTAAGAATTCTAATGGTGAATTTTGTAGGAATGTTAATAAAATATTAATTTTATAAATAGTAACAGATTTACGGATTAAATAATCTGTTGGAAGATTGTATAACATTACAACAAATTCATCTCCACCAAGACGAACTATAATAGAGTCAGATTCAAAAATTTGTTTTAATGTATTTGAAACAAATACAAGTGTTTTATCCCCTATTCCATGGCCATAATTATCATTGATTTGCTTAAAGTTATCAAAATCAATCATAATAAATGAATATGCTTGTTTTGAAGCATCATTTATAATAGACTCAATCTTCTCAACACCTGTACGTCTATTATATAATCCTGTAAGTTCGTCAGTTGCGCTTAATTGTTTCAATTCTTCATTCTTAAGCATTTCATCATCGCGTTCTAACTCTGCCGCATGAATTTTTAGAACTTTTTTAACTAAAGAATCAATAGCATTTAACATCAAATGATTTTCATCTGCTAAAAGGTAAGCATATGATAGTGTTTGAGCAGAGTCAGTATCAAAACCTAAAAGGGAGGCTTTTACTGATTCAATTTCTTCTTTTAAAAACGAATATTTAAGTTCATGTTTATATGTATCTAAAAGTTCAACATAATCAATAATTAGATCTGTATCATCTGTTTGTTCTACAAGTTTAGATATTAATAAAGCCACAGTACAACGCTTAAAAGGATCAATAATATCATCTATTAAAATAAAAATAGCATATATGTCTTCTACAATAGAATGTTGAATATATTTTAATCTATTAAGTAATGCAATGATTGCTTTTAAGGCTTTAAAAGGTCCACGCATCGCATCATCGAAATTCATTATCGCAATATTGATAGTTGAATCTAAAACTTCAATTTTATTGAGCATTATAGAACTTACGATATGCTTAAATAAAATTTCTTGCATCAAAATATCTCGTGGAAAATTATTTCGCATCACAACATCTCTTGATTCATTATAATAATCATAAGCTGCTTTATAATCTCTTAATGTATAAAATATATCTCCTAAATGAAGTTTTGATGTGACTATTCCTCTTTTATTTTGAGATTTAACTGATATATTATATGCCAAGAGAAGTGCATCTAGAGCATTATTTATTTCAAATTTGTATAAGTACAAATAGCCGACTATGTCGGCACTTTTTGTAATATATAAATTATTTTTCAAATCCTTAGCTAAATCAAGCGCAGAAGTCGCAAAACTAAATGCTTTAGATACATTATTTTTAAAAAAGAAATAATAATAAGCTCTATGATAATCAGAAACCATCATTCCTTCTTTATCCATAGCCATGGATGCATCTTTGAACAACTTATCTGATAATTCATACATTTTGTCCGCATTTTCTCTTACATGAAATAAATTCTCAAGTTCTAGAACTTGATCTTTTATCATATAGTATCAACCCCTATAAGATATTTATGTTGTGCTTATCTAAAAGCTCTAAATCACTATCACTCCATACTGATGATTGAACTTCTCCAATATGCATTTTTTCAAGGAAAAACATACATAATCTAGATTGTCCTATTCCTCCACCAATTGTAAGAGGTAGCTCATTATTTATTATACCCTTTACATAAGGATTTTCAAGTTTATTAAATTCCTTCTTTGAATTTAATTGCTTAACAACGCTTTTTTCATCAACTCTTATACCCATTGATGATACTTCATATGCACTATCAAGTACTGGATTATATAACAAAATATCTCCATTAAGTTTCCAGTCATCATAATCTGCGGCTCTTCCATCATGTGGCTCTCCATCTTTTAATGGCCAACCGATTTGATATAAGAAAACAGCTTTATGTTCTTTACATACTTTATTTTCTCTTTCTTTACGTGTCAAAGTAGGATACATTTCCTCAAGTTCTTTTGTTGAAATAAAAGTTATTTCGTTTGGTAATTTATCTTGAAATACGTTATATTTTTTATTAATGCATTTTTCAGTACTTAAAAGAACTTTATATATCTTCTTAACTGTCTGTTTTAAAAATGATAATGTTCTATTCTTACGTGCAATAACTTTTTCCCAATCCCATTGGTCTACATAAATTGAGTGAAGATTATCTAATTCTTCATCACGTCTTATAGCATTCATGTCAGTATATAATCCTTCACCCTCGCTAAAACCATAACGCTTTAAAGCATTTCTCTTCCATTTCGCAAGAGATTGAACAATTTCAACATTTCTTTTTAATTCTAATACATCAAATGATACAGCTCTTTCATAACCATTTAAATTATCATTTAATCCTGTTTCAGGGAAAACGAATAATGGCGCAGAAACTCTTGTAAGATTTAGGGCTTTACTTAATTTTGTTTGGAAAGTATCCTTACAAAATTCTATAGCACGCTCAGTTTCCATTAAATCTAGTTTTGATTTATAATCATCCTTTACAATTAAATTTTTCATATTAATCCTCCATTCACTTTTATAACACTCAAAATAAAATTATTCTCTACTTCAATTCTTGTTATCCATTCATTATATGTCCTATAATTTGTAGGCTCTAAAGATAGCACTTTACCATATGCACCCTTTGCGATAGTTGTAATATATAGGGTCTTATCTATTATTTCATATCTATAATTTCTAAAATTTGATGATTTTATTTTAGATAAGTCTACATTAACAAAAGAGTCAAACCGAAAAACATAAAGTCTCATATAAAAAGGATTGAGCACATTACCTTTTATATATAATTTAAAGTTTGATGTAAACACTTCTACATCATCATATTTTTTATATAGATTATAAAATAACTCCTTAGATAACACATAAGACTCATAATTAAACATTTTATATGCCTTTGAAAGTATTTTAGCATTTTCTATTTTACTATAACCTTCAAGATAAGTATTTAGTGTATTATTTAATAGTTTCGTTCTTCTTTTGCTTTTTCTTATTATAAGCGCAATTATTACAACACTTTCAATCATGCATAAAAGAACGCCAATAATGAAAAATATTGGATCCATTAAATACGCTAATAACAATCCTAACAAGAAAAATAAAATTCCAAGCCCAAATCTTAAAACACTAGCTGCTATGCTAGTTTGTTTTAAGTAATTAAATATTTTCTCCAAATTTACTTACCTCTACTACACAATATTCTAACATAAATTTTATTCTTTAATTATAAATTTTTTATAAAAGTTGTTTTTTTGAATATTATATTTTCAAAAGCTAAATATTAACAAATAATATTTTTAAATTTTATAAAAAATACCCTTAACAAGGGTAATAAATATGGCAGGACTAGTTGGATTCGAACCAACGAAATGATGGAGTCAGAGTCCACTGCCTTACCGCTTGGCTATAGTCCCACCACTTATTATAAATATTTTTTTAATTTATTCAACTAAATATTTACAACCTTTATTTTTAAATCTTTTTTTATTACAACAAAACGTTTTTCTAATTCCTCTAAAGCCATATCAAATTTAGACTCTATTTGTTTTGTAAGTTTTTTATATCCTAATAGTTTTAATACCATTTTATATAAATCTTCTTTAGTTAATGCTTCATTTTTTATTAAAACATCTCTCATACCATAACATATTTCAACAACTGAAACATAACAAATATTTCTCACAGCAGATCCGTTTGCCGGAACTCTTAGTGAAATAGTATCCTTATTATTTATTAAATATCCATCTTTTGAAACTATTTCATTTTGATTTAAATGCATTGCTTTTAAAAGTTCAAATTCAACATATGGATCACCTTCAAATATTTCTTTATAACGTTCTATAAACCATTCTTCATTTAACGGCGATTCATTATCTAAAACTCTTTTTACAAGAGATTCAAAATCAATTTCATGATTTTTATATAGGTTTATTATTTTTTCATCTGGTGAATATACATATTCTTTAAATATTTTATCATTGCTATTTTCTTCAACCTCAATTTTAATTTCATCATCTTCTTGCCAAACATCATTTCTTAGTTTTTCTATAATTAACTTTTTACATAAGTTTTGATCCCTATACCATAAAGTAGAATATACTCTTATATATTTAAATCCACGTCTTTCTAATACACTCTCCCTTAAACGATATCTATCTGAAGACATTAAAGATTTATAATATGTTTCGCCATCACACTCTATTGCATACATAAAATCCCTAGAATTAGGTTTTTTTAACGCAATATCAATTTTATCTTGGCTATACCCTAGTTTATATACTCCTTCATATCCTTCTTCTAGTAAATAGTCATAAATAGCATGTGAAAAATCTATAGGTGTATTATTTGTTTCTAAAGTAGACATAACAGGTTCTTTTGCAAAACTTAAATATTTTTTTAAAAGCGAAACACCTAAAGCCTTAGAATCCGAAATATCAGTTGGCTCTATTGAGGTTACAAGTTTTATATTTAATTTAGCTCTCGATATTAAAACATTAAGTCTTCTTTCCCCACCTTCTCTATTAAGAGGACCAAAGTTTTGAATAAATTTCTTATCTTTTGTATATCCATATCCCACAGATATAATAATAGTATCTCTTTCATCACCTTGTACTGTTTCAAGGTTTTTAATGAATAGTGGTTCAATTTCATTATCTAGATTGTCTTTTAAAGCATCCTTTAATTTTCTTTCAATTAATTTTTGTTGTGAAATAGATAGTGCTACTACACCTATTGAACGAGTATTTTTATATTTTTGATAATGTTCAAGCACAAGATTTCTTACTTTTATCGCTTCTTCTTCATTACATCTTTGTTCTTTGTCATATATACCATTAACCTTATAATACTCTAATCCTTCATCTAGACCTTTATGTTTAGCATCAGGGAAAGATGTAAGAGAATTATTATAAATATATTTATTAGAGAATGCTATCAACTCTTCTTTTTGAGACCTATAATGCCAACTTAGATTGTATATTTTATAATTTTGCATGGCCATATCTAAGACTGACTCAAAATCCGAAGTTATCGCATCACAATCTTCAAGTGTCTGCATCTTAAAGAAATTTGTTGGTGGCATTTGCTTAGGATCCCCACATATAACTAGCTGTCTTCCTCTTAAGATTGCGCCTATGGAATCTTCAGGATATATTTGAGAAGCTTCATCAAATATTACTAAATCAAATTTAACATTTTTTGTTAAATACGTAGATACGCTAAGAGGTGACATTAAGAATACAGGTTTTAATGTTTGAATAAATTCAGGATTTAAATTAATAATTTCTCTTATTGATAACTGTCTTCTTTTCTTTAAATATTCTCTTTTGATTATTGATGGTATTGAACCTGACGCAATTTCATTTGGGCTTGGTTTCTTACTTAATATCATTTCTTTTATTAATGATTTATTTATATCTAGCCTTTTATAATCTAAACTCTTAAAATCTTGTTGTAGCTTTAACATCTCAAATATATTAAATTCTCTAAGAGATGGAATATCTTTTATAAGATTGTCTTTTAGTTTATTATAATATGAATATAAAAATACATTTTTAAATTCAGAGAACATATAATTATTATCTAAAGCATAATCTAAGAATTTTTTTGCATCATTCGCTTCTAGTTTATCTAAAACCTTATTCTTAAAATCTAAGTACCACTCTGACATATCGCTTTTAGATGTTGCGCTTACAATAATTTTATATAATTCATATATAGAATAATTATTGATATCAATATTAAAAATATCTTTAGAAACAAAATCATCTATGAGTTTTTGTTTGTAATCATTTAACAAAACATTCTTATTTATTTTAAAATATTTAACATCTATAATATTTTTAATAGCATTTAATGTTTTAAATAAATCTTTTGGACTTATCTCATCTATATCCTTAAACTTTAATATTTTATTGAACGCATCAATATCTGTTATGTATTCAAGCGAAAGTGATTTATATTCATCTGACGAACTTAGTGCTTTAATGATTTCTTTTAAATTTATGTGTTTATACTTTAAATATAATCTAATTTCTTTTTTGAACTTTCTAAAACTAGGTCTTAAAAATTTAAAGTTTTTGTTTTTATATTTTAAGGCCTTATTCATAAATTCTTTCGTATCTATTTTTAAAATGTTATCATTAAATATTTTTTGATATGTTTTTTGCGCATTTTCCATCTTAGCTTTATTACAAGAAAGTTTATTTGCTAACTCAATGTAATTTAAAATGTTTTTCTTACTAAAGAATTCTTTTTTATAATACTTTGAATCATAAACAACATTATATGATGTAATAAACTTATAATATTCATTTAATGATTTAATATCTATATCATATTCTTTTTTAATGTTTGTTACATTTTTTACAATAATAGCTAGTTCATTTTTAACATTTTCCAAAGTATTCTTATATTTTTTAAAATTCTTTAAATCTTTAATTAAATAAAATGGAGTTTTTTTGTAATCATATGAAATAATATCTTCATAAGTTTTATAATTATCTAATGTCTTTACTACCTCATCCCTATATTCTAACGATAGTTTTTTATCATCTATCGATATATCATTTTGATATTTTCTAACACTTTCAAGTAAGGAAAATACTTCATATGCTGACAGGTCATACACGTCTATTTTTTTATGTAGTGAATTTGCATAATCATCTAGCAAATTTTCTATTCCCATTATTTCATCAAGAGATTGTAGGGCTTCTTTTTTGGTTTTAGTTTTTTCTTTATATAATGTTTCATATAAATCTTTTATTACTTCTTTTTTATTAATATTTATAGAATGAAGCGGCAATAAGAATTCAGCAAAACTACTGTTTTTAAGTTTATCGTATACAACATTTAAGGCAGCTAGTTTTTCTGATACAAAAAGCACTTTTTTCCCATCATAAATTGCGGATGAAATTATATTCGTGATTGTTTGTGATTTACCTGTACCAGGAGGTCCTACAAGAACAATACTTTCTCCTCTTCTTACTGCATTAATCGCATTTATTTGACTGTGATCGGCATCAAGAATAATTTTAGGAGCCGTTGATACATCTGCCATATCAACATTTGTTAAACTATCTTCATTAAACAAAGCTTTTATAAGATTATGTTTTTTTATTTCTTTTTCATTTTCTAAAATATCATAATACATATTAATTTTATTGAAACTGAAAAGTGAAATATATGATTCATTCGATACATAGAAGTTTAAATTTTCTAATTTTGAATTAACATTATCAATATAACTATTTAAATCAGTTGATAGATTAATATCCTCTATTTTAAGTTTATATTCTTGAAGTAATTTATGTTTAAAGTTAGGGTTTAAAATAGCTTCTTCTTCATTAAGAGATATTTTAAACGCCCTAGCGTTTTCAACAATATTTACAGGGACTAATATAAAAGGAGCTTTATAATTTGTATTATCTTCTGTATAATTAAACATTCCAAAAGAAATATATAAAATATGAAGTCCTCTTTCTATCTTCGATTCATTATTTTTTTTAATAAGGTTTTTTAATACTAAATTTACAGACCCTTTTTGTTTATATAAAATCATTTGATTATCTTTTATTAAATCTTCTATTTGTCTTAATACGTCTTCATATAAAATATCAGATTTAGATAAATCTTTTTCACCACTGAATTTAGATACATATTTATCAATATTAAATACTTCTATTTCGTTACCTAAAAAAAGCGTGTCGTATAGAGTTTTTATATTTTGATTTTTTATTTCAACAGTTGTGTGGACACGTTCTTTAAAATTTATTAAATTATTCATTCTTGAAATGTCTAACAAACTATTTTCAATGCTTTTTAAATCCAAGAAAATTCCCCCTTTTGAAAAACAAAACCTTATTAGACAACTAATAAGGATTTGTAATTTATACTTTTATGCTAACACAAAAATGTATGCTTTTCAACTTATTTATTCACCATTCTTCAAAGCTTCAACCATTGATATATTTTTGTTCTTTCTAAGAGATATATATTCAACAAAAATTGATGTTATAAATGTTATTAAAATTGATGTTAAATAAGTAAGAACTTTAGGAGTTGCGATCATTTCAAAATCATCACCTATTTTTTTCATAATTATCACGAGTGTTGCATATGATATTGGTAATGATATTATAATACCTATTATTGTAAGATATAGATTTAATTTATTAGTTATTCTTTTTAATGTTTTATCTTTAAATCCTAATACTTTAAGGGTCGCAAGATCTCTTTGTCGTTCTAAAAAGCTCATTGATGAGATAGTGTATAGTACTACAACGCCAACAATTACTGCAGCTATTACTACAAGTATTATCATTTGATCTAATACATTTAACATTTGTAATAGAGAATCAATAACGCCTTGTTTAGTCTCCGTCTCTAAAACAATACTTGTATTAATATCTTTTGCTTCAAATGGGGTATAAAGTGAATCATATTTGTAATCTAAATTTATTTTTTTAGCATATTCATCACTTATGCTTATTCCTTCTGAACCAAATGTTCTATAAACTCCAACAATAGGCATACTATAAGTTTTGCCATTTGTGCTTATAGTGATTAAATCCCCAACTTTATAACCTTTATCATATAATCTATAACATACATAAGCACCTTCATCTTTTAACGTAAATGGTTTTTGCTTTTTGTTTAATAATTTAATATGATTAAATTTAGAATCATATACTGTCAACTGATAATATGTATTATCAAGGCTTACATACATTGTAGAACTTGCGTCGGCCTCTAGGTCTTGTATTAGTTTTTCTATTTCATTATCATTTGCATTTGAAGATATATGCACTTTTGTATTATAGTTATATGCATCATTATAACTATCTACAAGATTGTTTATAGTATCCTTCATGCCAAATGTATAAAACAAAAGTACAACTGAAGCAAATATACCAAATATTTGTAGTAATGTTCTACTCTTATGTCTAAACACATCTCTTATATTCCATCTTGTGCTAAATTTTAATTTTTGAAAAAATGAGAATTTTTCAACGAATATCGGTTTGTAATTTTTAGGTGTTTCCCTTTTAAACAGATTACAAGCCTTCTCTTTTAATGGAATTCTTATAAATAAATATGAAATAACGCCTAATAATATGATATATATAAAAACTGCTATAAATGTATAAAATGGATAGCTTAATTTCCAACTAATTGGGTCAATATAAGTGGACATTGCGCCATTTTTATTCATTATAAAATATGTTACGAATAATCCTAAACCCGTACCAAATATAGAAGATATAACCCCTATAAACACACCTATTAGGGTATATATTAGGCAGATTTTTTTGTTTTTAAATCCTAAGGCTTTAAACGTTGCGATTTCTGTTCTTTCCTTTTTAGATATTCTTTGGAATAGTGTTGTAAGAGATAATAAGACTATAACTACAAATATTATAGATATTATGTTTGCACAAAGCTTTCCTTCTTCTACTTCTCCCATTGCAGCTTTATACATAGTATTATTCTCTTTTGATGTGATAGTTGCGGTTTTAGATAAATTATTTTCAAATAACGCTTCTAATTTGCTTGAAGACATTTTAGTATTTATATTTATTTTATTATAACTAACATCAAGATTATATGTATCAAGTATTGCCTTATATGTTTCATATGATATATATGAATATCCATATGTTTTAAAATTAGGCATTATTTGCTTGCTTGATGGTTTTATTGGAATATAATAATTTGCAGCTTTAATGGATGACAATATCTTTAAATCTATATTAATATTTGCATATTTAAGTTTAATATTATCACCTATTGTAAGATTATTGTTTTTCATGAATTTATCGTTTAAATATATTCCATATGATGAGGATGTAAAATCATTACCTTTTACTTTAGAAAATGTATTTAGGCTATATTCGCTTAAAACAGTTACAGCTACATTATTTGCACTACCGTCTAGAGTTTCAGTAATAAAATCAAATTCTAAATTATATTCTATATCAGAAATATTATCTAAAAATTTAGTTTCTTCAGCCAAAAATCCTTCATTAATTGATATTTGGTACTCTGGAAAATTATTTACTTTATATTGATTATTAGTAATACTTTTTATTGTATACCATTCACCGCAAAATCCCACATAAACACCTATTGCAAGCACTGACATTATAATCATTGATATTATTTGTGCCCTATATACTTTAAGTAAACTTAAAAATTTCTTAAACATATTACCACTCCACTTCATCTACTGTAAGTGGTGCTTCTTGATCTATAATTTTTTCTATTTTCCCACTTTTTACATATATTATAGTATCAGCCATTTTAGCAATATTTTGATTATGCGTTACAATAATAACTGTTTTATTATATTCTCTTGCAAGACGTAAAAATAGTTTTAAAACCATTTTACCACTTTCACTATCAAGCGCTCCTGTAGGCTCATCCGCAAGTAAAATTTTAGGGTTTTTACATATAGCTCTTGCGATACTTACTCTTTGTTGTTCACCACCTGATAATTTTAAAGGAAATTTCTTCATATGCTCTTTAAGCCCTACAGCCTGAAGCATTTCTTTAGGGTCTAGGGCATCTTTTGATATCTCTTTTACTAATGACACATTTTCATATACTGTAAGTGTTGGAATTAGGTTATAAAATTGAAAAACAAAGCCCACCTTTGAAGCTCTATATTCTGCTAAACTATTTTCATTATATTTTGATATATCTAAAGAATCTACAATAATATTTCCACTTGTTGGACTATCAAGTCCACCTAATAAATTTAAAATAGTAGATTTCCCTGCACCAGATGGTCCTAATATAACTACAAACTTTCCTTCTTTGATTGAAAATGATACATCATTAAGTGCATTAAAAGATGTTTCTCCTACGTTATATGTTTTTGTTATATTTGAAAGTTTAATAATTTCATTATCTTTTTCCATTAGTACTCCTCCCTTCACGCAAAAAAGGGATATTATCCCTTTATTGCGTTAATAAATGTATCGAAGTCACCTTCAACAGAATCAAAACCACCATTTGAAATTAAGCCTTCAGTAACTACATTAAGCCCTGCATCTTTTGCGTCATTTTGCCAGTTTTGCATCCATTCTCCTCCGCCCCATCCGTAGGAACCGAAAAATGCATATCTTTTATCTTTTCCATTTTCTTTTAATGTTTCATATAATGGTGCAAATTCTCCTTCTTCTAATTCTTCTGCACCCATCGCAGGACAACCTAAAACAATAGTGTCATTTTTTAATACATCTGAAGCTGATACATCAGATACATTAACAGCACTAACACCTAGTGCATCCGCAATATTATTTGCCATATCCTCTGTATTCCCTGTTCCACTCCAATAAACTACAATAGTACTCATATTAAATCCTCCTTGTATACTATTTTAAAAAATTCTCTAAAGGATAACCTTTATCAATTAACTTCAATAAGCGATCTTTACACATGTTATATTTATCAAAGATAGCCTTTTTCTCTTCAACGTTTGAATATACTTTCCAATATCCTACATAAATACACTTTTTATTCCCCTTAAGAAATTCAATAGTATCTTCTAAATCATATCCTAGAAAAACTCCTATTTCATGAGGAAATTCTTTGCTAACATTAATTCTATTTCTTAAAGTTTCAATCATAGAATCAGTTGAATTAATATCATAATTTAATGATTTTAAAAATTCTTTATTTTTAAAATTATTAAGTGTTTTATCCATCACTTGATTTTTATAAATCAAAACAAGAATTCTATTATCTTTATGTTGAAGAATTTTAAAACATATTTTTTTTGAATAAAGATTATTTAGTTCTTCTATTTCTTCTTCTACATGATTCATTTCATTTGTATCAAAGCTTACAAGATTTGAAGCTTTAATTCCGCATATTGCTGGAGATGAATGCATGCAAAGCATTCGTGCTAAATTATCACTCATAGAAGCCTCCTTGGTTAGTTTTACCTAACACGCTTATTAAATAATAAGTTAGTAATTACTAACTAATATTATAGTATATTATTTAAATCTTATTGTCAACAAAATATAAGAAAATTTGATATTTGTGTTCATCTTTCTAATTATATTTCAACCACTTCAACTAAAAAATTATGCTTTAAACTATTTTTATCATATGATGTTCCAAGCAATAATACCTTGCCGCGATAATCCTCTAAAGAATTAAAATATTCTTTATTTGTTCTATCGCATCCTTTAGAATAATATGCATTAAGCATAGATAGGGCCATTGTTTTTCCGAAGCGGCGTGGACGTGTAACATATATGCATTTTCAGAATCTAAAAGTTTATTACATTTTTAATAATCACTCATTTATGAATAAATATTTCCGATTTCATATGTTTTTTCAATTTTGAATCATCGATATTTAAATATAATGATATTGTATCACTTACCATTATTAAGAATTTTATAACCTTAATATTTGAAATACCCCATTTGAAATCTTATAATTTTTTTAATTATTAGTTGTTATTTTACAAAGTACATAAATGTTTTTTACTTTTAAAAATGATATATAAAAAGAACTTAATCGTAAGCATACACTTACAACTAAGTTCTTATTTTACTTATTATCTTTATCCTTACATGTGCATGTGTGATTTTTTGATAAATCTTTTTTTGCTTTATTTATAGCTTTTTTCATTTTATTAGCACAACCTGCACATTCACCAACAGGAATTTTATGTTTTATTTTATAAATATAAGAGCCTATAAGATATCCAAAGAATAATATTAAAGCAATTATTACAATTAAAATAAATACTATATTTTTTACAGCAAATATCATATTAGGCCTCCTTTATATTTACGCTATATTTTGTTTTGATAAAGCCTTTTGATCTTTATATTTATTAAAGAAATAGATTCCAACTCCGCATAAAACCGCAAGAACTAATATAATAGCTATAGGCCATACAAATTCAAGAGTTAAGTATACAACAGTTGCGCATAGATATGAGGCTATCATCCAGAATAGAATTGTTTGCCAAATCTTATTTCCAGGTAATTCTGCTTTAGCTGTAGCTACTGCAGCAAAGCATGGGATTGTTGTCATATTAAATACAATAAATGCAATTAATGCAGGCCATGTGATACCTGTAGCTTGGATCATAGCGTTAACTTCAAGAATACCATCTTCAGAAGCTTCTCCTGCTGCGATTAATTCTTCCATTAATGCAGGATCAATTGCGGCAGATACTCCAGCAGCTAGTGCATAGAATGTTGCGATAACATTCTCTTTTGCAATAAGTCCTGTAACTGCAGCTACTGCAAATACCCATCCATTTGAATTCAATTGAGAACCAAATCCAAGTGGAGTGAAGAATGGTTGAAGTAATTGTCCTAAAGATCCTAGGATTGATTGATCAATTCCATCTTCTGCAACCATATGCCAGTTCCATCCAAATGTTTGTAGGAACCAAATAATGATTGTTGATGCTAAAATAATTGTAAATGCTTTTTTAACGAAATGTTTTAATTTATCCCAAACATGAAGTGTTAATGCTTTAAATCCTGGTGCATGATATGCAGGTAATTCCATAATAAATGGTGCTGTTTCTCCACGTAATGTTGTAAAACGCATTACAATTACACAGATAATAGCTGCACAAATACCAACTAAATACATTGCATAAGTGATTAAATCAGCATTACCAATACCAAATGACTCAACTATAGCTCCTGCACAAGCAGTAAGAATAGGAAGCTTAGCTCCACATGAGAAGAATGGGATTACACGAATTGTAGCAATTCTTTCTCTTTCATCAGCAAGAGTACGAGTGTTAATCATAGCTGGTACTGAACATCCGAACCCCATAATCATTGGCATGAATGCACGTCCAGTTAATCCAAAACGACGGAAGATACGGTCAAGGATGAACGCAACACGTGACATGTATCCTGAATCTTCAAGAATTGAGAAGAATGCAAATAATAATAGAATTTGTGGAACGAATGATAATACTGAGAATACTCCGGCAACAACTCCGTCATTAATAAATCCTGCGAACCATTCAGGTGCATTCATTTTATCAATTCCAACTGAGATACCATGAGCTATCCAATCAGTAATTCCTATCATTATATTTTGAAGAATTACTCCAGGAGAGTTAATTCCATCTGTTGTCCATATACATCCTGCAAAGAAATCACTTGATGAGAATGATTCTTTACTAAATCCACCACACATCTTACCGATATAGAACAAGTCAGCTCCGAATGTTAAGTGGAATACAAAGAACATAATAACTAAGAAAATAGGAATAGCTAGCCATCTATTAGTTAAGATTTTATCAGCCTTATCTGATTTAGTTTCAACCTTTGTTCTTTCAGGCTTTTCAACATTTGCTGAGAAATGAGCTGCGATATATTTATATCTTTCATCCGCAACTACTGCTTCTAAGTCATCTCCAAATGTTGGATTTTCATAAGTTTTCTTAAATTCATCTACAATTTTCACTAAATCCTTATGATTTGAAACTTCAATTTCATCATTTTCTACAAGTTTAACTGCGTGGAATAATGGATTTTGAACCTCAAGGCCTGTAAACGCAGTCTTAACATCACCGATTACATGTCCTAATGTTCCATTGGCAAGTACTGTAGTTCCTTTTCTTTCTTTTAATGATTCAGCATATGCAACCTTCATTAACTTATCAAGGTTTGTTTCCTTAAGTGCTGAAATCAAAACAACAGGTACTCCAATTTCTTCCTCAAGTTTTGCCACATTAACTTTTAAACCATTCTTTTCAATAACATCTGCCATATTTAATGCGATTACAACAGGCACATCAATTTCAAGAATTTGAGTTGTTAAATATAAGTTTCTTTCAAGGTTAGTACCATCAATTATGTTTATTACACAATCTGGTTTATTATCAATTATTTCATTTCTAGATATAACTTCTTCAGGAGTATATGGAGATAATGAATAAATTCCTGGAAGGTCTAGAATTGAAATAGGCTCTTCACCTTTCTTATAGGTTCCTTCCTTTTTATCTACTGTGACACCTGGCCAGTTACCAACGTGTGCTGTTGAACCTGTCAATGCGTTAAATAATGTGGTTTTACCACAGTTAGGATTTCCTGCTAATGCAAAACGTTTCATTATTTCAAGTCCTCCTTTTTAGTTTCTTTTACTTCTACTAAAGCAGATTCATTCTTTCTAAGTGTTAATTCATAATTACGAATTGTTACTTGAATAGGATCTCCTAGTGGAGCCTTCTTTACTATTACTACTTCTGCACCTGGAGTAACACCCATATCAAAAAGTCTTCTTCTAATATGTCCCTCTCCATTCACTTTAGTAATAACGCATGAATCACCAGGCTTTAGATCGCTAAGTAAAGTGTTAGTTTTCTTTTCTGTTTCCATGTTTTATCCTTTCCTAGGCAGTAACTACAATTTTAGTAGCAAGTTCACGGTCAACCGCAAGTCTTCCTTCCTTAACTTTTAATATTAAGTTTCCTCCTTGAGAAGCAATTACCATTATTTCTGAATTAATAGTTATTCCAAGATTTGCAAGATGTTTTTTACTTCTTTCATCCGCAAGTATTTTAATAACTTTAAGCATAGTATTTAATGGCGCAATAACAAGTGGCATAAGAATCCCTCCTAACCAAAAATATTACTAAAATAATTAGTCTGCTCTAACTACTACATAATTATACATAACTAACCATTCAATGTCAATAATTATTAGCATATGCTAACTGATTTTATAAATTAATATCTAATAATACAGGACAATGATCTGAACCATATACATTATTCATTATTTCTACATCAACTATTTTTTCCTTAATCCTATCCGAGATTACAAAATAGTCAATTCTCCACCCAGCATTATTTTCTCTTGCATTAAATCTATAACTCCACCATGTGTATTTTATTACATCACTATATTTATATCTAAACGCATCAATAAAACCAGATTCTAAAAGTTTAGTAAGTTTATCTCTTTCTTCATCAGTAAAACCAGCGTTATGTCTATTTGCAGTTGGATTTTTAATATCTATTTCTTCATGGGCTACATTTAAATCTCCGCAATAGACTATAGGTTTATTTTTATCTAATGATATCAAATATTTTTTCATATCATCTTCAAACTGCATTCTATAGCCAAGTCTTTTAAGTCCCTCACCTGAATTTGGGACATATGCATTTATCAAATAAAAATTATCAAATTCTAGTGTAATAATTCTTCCTTCATCACTATATTTACCATTAATTCCATATGATACATTTAAAGGTTTTAATTTAGAATAAACGCAAGTCCCACTATACCCTTTTCTTTCTGCAGATGATAAATAAGAATCATATCCATACTTTTCAAAAGTAAATTGTGCATCTTGTAATTTTGTTTCTTGAATGCAAAAAATATCAGAATTAATATTTTTGAAATCTTCATTAAAATTCTTGTTTGAAATAGCCCTTAGACCATTTACATTAAAAGTCGTAATTTTCATCATAACACCTCTAATATTCATTTTAATAATAAATCTTTTTTTATCAATAAATAATAAAGCCACAATATGTGGCTTACATTTACTTTTCTATTCCAAGCCTTTTAGGCGCATTTTTAGAATATATGTATAAATATCCTCCAGTTAATAAGAACACGCATGCGAATATCCATGCGCATGGATCAGCCATTGAAAGTGCATAAATAGATATTTTATTAGCACTAGTTGTGATAACTCCTCCATTTAAAAGTCTTGGGAATATTAGGCACACCATACTTCTTGCGCTTAATTCACCAATGCCCGCAAGGAATGGGAAGAGTGGTTTTCCAAGCCCTTGTACACTATTTCTAAAGATAAACAAAATTCCTAAAATAAAATATAATGTCATATCACAATACATATATGAATTCCCAAATTTAATAGCTTCTTCATTAATTTTATCGCTAGAATAGAATATATGAAGATAAAATCCATTTATTGTCATTAAAAGACCAATACCTGCAAATATTATGTATTCAAAGAACGCAATAACAATTGCACACTTAACACCTTTTTTAACTCTTAAAAAATTATTTGAACCTAAATTTTGACTACAATATGTTAAAAGAGCTGTTCCTAATGCATTAAAAGGGCACATTAAAAGATTGTTTAATTTTGTTGCGGCACCAAATCCATTTTGAGCATTTGATGAAATTACAACGCCTAATTCATTAGAATCAAATTTAACAATTACACTTTGCATTACAATAAGTCCAATCGCAAGAATTGAGAATTGGAACGCAAGTGGTAATCCTAATTTTAAATGGTTTAAAGAAAACTTTAAATCAATTTTAAAATCACCAAGACTTAATCTATATTCCTTATACCTAAAATATGTATATAAAAAGCATCCTACTGCAGATACTCCTTGTGCAATTACTGTCGCAATAGCCGCTCCTGCGACTCCCATATTTAGTGGTAGTATAAACAAAATATCAAGTATTATATTTAATATTGTAGATATAAGTAAAAATATAAGTGGTGTAATAGAATCTCCTATAGAACGTAAAAATGAACATATTAAGTTATAAAATATTTGTGTACAAATACCTAAATATATAATAAAAACATAAGTATATGCTGATTCATATATCTCATTTTGCACTGCCTCGCCAGATGCTTCAAGTCCTAATACCTTAAGCAATGGGTTTATCATTAAAACCGCAACAATTGTTAATATAACTGAAATATAAAAACCTAATCTTATTTGTGTCGCAAAACTCTTCTTAACACCATTTGTACTCTTCTGCCCAAACATATTAGATGTAATAACAGAAAATCCTGCGGTTGACCCTAGCGCAAATTGTAACACTATAAAAACAAGATTTGCAGTATTATTAACACCTGCGACCTCATTTGCATTTAAAAATTGTCCACAAATTGCAGAATCTGCAATAGTATATACTTGTTGTAGGACATAACTTAAAAGTATAGGGAATGAAAATAACATTAATGATTTAAAAATATTACCTTTTGTTAAATTAGTTTCTTTAAAAATACTCATATTAAAGCCTCCTAAATTCACCAAAAATATTATATATTTTTAATTCTATGGGTCAATATGTTTTTTATTAAATATAAAAAAGTTGAAACAAATGCATTTCAACTTTAATATATGAAATTTTATTCTACTTCTTTTTTCCTTTTAACAAAAACAAAGAAATATAAAACAATAGATATAGCACAAGCTATAGCCTCAGTAATAGGGAATGACATCCACACTCCTTTAGCATCATATAGCATAGATAACGCTATAGCTGGAATAATTATAAACAAATATCTTATTAAAGAAATCACAAGTGATGGTAATCCTTTTGATAAGGCCTCAAAAACACCACTTATAATATAAGAAAAACTTGATACAATAAATCCTAAAGATATAATTCTTAATGCTGTCTCACCACGTTTTATAGTAGTGCTATTCGTAGTGAAAAGAGATATAAATTTATCAGGAATTGATAAAAATAGAAGCATACCTAAAGACATAACTATAACACTAATTATTAATGAATATAAAACAATTTTATTTACTCTTTCATATTCATGTGCACCTTCATTATAACTTATAAGAGGTCTAATACCTTGAACAAGTCCACTTAAAATAAAATATAGGAATGTTTGTAATTTATAATAAACACCAAGTACTAGCACATATGATGAATCAAAACTTGATAGAATTGCGTTTAACGCAATGATCATAAAAGATGGTAATGCTAAATTTAGAGAAGACGAAATACCTACAGAATATAGTTTTTTAATTATTTGTTTCTCACCTTTTGCCTTAAAATTAAGTTTCAAATCAAGATTTGATTTTAAGAAAATAATTATATAAGTTAAAAGTCCTATAAAAAGCGAAATGCCTGTCGCAATAGCCGCACCACGAACTCCCATATTAAACACAAAAATAAATACCGGATCAAGTACTATATTACAAACTGCTCCTACTGCCATCGCAAGCATAGTTATCATCATTTTTCCTTGAGATTGCAATATTTTCTCTAAAGCCATCGAAACTGTTACACAAGGCGCAAAGGAAGCTACTATATAAAAATAATCTAGTCCATCTTTTATTATATCTTCATCCGATGTAAAAAGTTTTATAAATGGTTTTGCAAAAATTATTGAAAGTATAGCAATTATAACGCCATGTATTATAGCGATTATAACCCCTTTTGTAGCACTATATTCTGCACGATCTTTATCGGATGCACCAAGATAAAATCCTGAAAGAGACGCAATCGCAACTCCAAAACCAATACCAAATGCACTAGGTAAATATTGAATTGGGTATACAAGTGAAATTGCTGTCATTGCATTTTCTGATACTTTTGCGACAAAGAAACTATCAACAATATTATAAAGTCCATTAATAACCATAGATATTATAATAGGTAATGACATTTTGCATATTAAACTTAAAATATTTTGTTCTTTCATATATGTTTTTTCCATAATAATTCTCCTTAAACGTTTTTTTAGCGTTGTGGCGAAAAGTTTATTAATGAAAAATCCACATCAAATTTTCTAAAAACATTTTAACATAACACAAATAAAATATCAATTGATATTATAATAAAAAGACTTTAGCCTTCTACACTATAGAAAATGCCGGTTTTAAACAAAAAAATTAATAATTTTGACACAGATACTATTTAAAACAAATAATATTGTTGAAATAGTATCTTTTTTCTTTATATTTTCTTGAAAAATACATTATTATTATACAATATATAGTGTAGTAATACACTATCATAAGAGGCGAAAAATATATGGCTATTCCTAAAGAAATATTATCTATAGAAAGACCTAAAAGTACTGTTGTAAGAAAAACAGGAAATGTTTATTATGTTATAAAGAGAACATCTGTTTATAAAAATGGTAAGAGTGTACCTAAAGATTTAAGCACCATTGGTAAGATCATTGATGGCGTTTATGTTCCACTTGTTAGAAATGAAGATTCAAAGAAAATAAAGCCTGACGAAATCACAATTAAAGACTATGGCGAAATTGCTTTATGTTATTTATTTAGTAATGAAATACTAAAGGAGCTAAATGATGTTTATGATGATAAAACATCTAAAACATTACTTACTATAGCTTTACTTCATTCGGCTTATGGAAACATTACAGACAGAGATCTAAAATTTCAATATGATACTTCTTTTTTATCAGAATTATATCCAGGTATTGCTTTATCTGAAGCTTCAGTTTGTAGCTTCTTAGAAACTATTGGTATGGCTTATACAAGAATAATTGATTTTATGAAAAATAGAGTTTCTAAGCTCGACTATAATTCAAGCTGTGTATTAGATGGAACACTTAAAGACAATAACAGTGAAACTAATTCTTTTAGTAAATTCTCTAGAAAAGGACGTACTAAAGGAAATAAAGATTTATCATTATTATACTTGTATGATCTTAATACATGTGAACCTGTTTGTTCACATGTATATCAAGGAAATATGCTAGATCTTACATCTTTTGATGATTTTACAAGTAAATTTAGTATAAAAGATGGCCTTATAGTGTTAGATAAAGGATTTTATAATAAAGAAACATTGAATAGAATTAATAAAACAGGAAGCATAAAATACATTTTACCTCTTAAGAAGACTTCTAAAATAATAATGGATAACAATGCTGATAAAGACTATGAAGGAATACTAGATTATAAAGAAAAAATCATCCATTTTAAGAAAACAAAAATAGATGAATGTAAATATTTATATTCCTTTAAAGATGATTCAATTGCGACAGTTGAGCAGCTTGCATACATAAAAAAGAACACTAAGAAAGCAACTTATAGTGAATCTAAATTGGATAAAGAAAAATGTAAGTTTGGTCTTATAGTATTTGAATCTAATGCAGATAAGAGTCCTCTTGAAATTTATTTAGCTTATGAAAAAAGATGGGAGATAGAATTAATGTTTCAATTCTATAAAAACATCATTAATTTAAATAATGTAAGAGTTCAAACTGATTATAGAATATATGCAACAGAATTTATTAATTTCATTTCTACACTAATATCTTGTAAAGTGAGAAATAAATTTAATGAATTAAAACTTAATGAGAAATATTCTTATAAACAGATTATGTTATATCTTTCTAAGATTAAGAAATTCAAAGTATCAGATACGGAATGGAAGTCTACGAAACTATTAAAATATACTGAAGAAATCAGCAAACTTCTTTCTATAGTGCAGTAAACTTAAAGTTTTTTAATATATATTATATTTTATTTATTTAATAAACATTCAAATTTTAAAAATATTCTGCATAATTTTAATTATACAAAAAAATCTTTCCAACAAACCATTAGAAAGATTTTACATTACTTAGTATCGTATACAACAGAATATGTACCAAAAAGTCCGGCACAAAACCCACCCATTACAGTTATATATACACCATTTAATAATTCAGGTTTTAATTTGAATCCATTTTCTTGTGTTATAGTATTAGTTTTAACAAAAATAACACTAAATACAAATATAGCTATCGCAAGCAACAATATACCCACTGACAAAATAAGAGTCAATACATGGAACGATTTTCTCTTATTTATGCTTATTGAAGCACTACCCATAAAAATAATAGCATTTAATGCAGAAGCTACTAGTATAGCATAGTAACAATATGATGTAATTCTCGCGAATAAATCATTGAATTTAGAAAAATTACCTGAAAAAGCATTAGTATCAAATTTTTCAAAAACTCTAGTTTCTAGTGTTGGTTTTAAATCACCCATTGTTACATTTAAATTCCAAAATTTAAAAAACAAGCATGATAGTATTAATAAAAAACCAATTAATGAAAGTATTCTAAAAAAATATTTATTAACATTCATACAAGATTATTCCTTTCTCTCATATAAAGTTATTATAAACCTTTTTAGTTAATTAGTCCACTTATTATTGATTAATATGTTTTTTAATTGATTCAATAAAAGTATTTGCGTATTGGCTTAATATTATATTTTTTAATTTAATAACCCCTATTTTCATATATTCATCAATTTCAAGAGGTTTAGATATAATATTTTCTCCGTTTAACTCATGACTAATAACGCCTGATGACACAGTATAACCATTTAATCCAATTAATAAATTAAATAGGGTTGCTCTATCTCTTACTTTGATATTCTTCTTACTATCTAATGTGCTTAGTACTTCTTCAGAAAAATAGAATGAATTATTTTTCCCTTGTTCAAATGACAAATATGGATAATCTTCCAATTCTTCTAGTTTCAATTTGCTCCTATTTGCAAGTGGATGAACATTAGATATAAAAACATATGGAGACGTTGTAAATAATTCCATAAATTCAAGATCATTTTCTTTTAATAATTTAGTTATAACTTCTTCATTTTTTCTAGATAAGTAAAGCACGCCTACTTCACTTACCATATCTTTTACATCAGTTATAATTTCATATGTTTGTGTTTCTCTTAATGTGAAATTATATTGCGCAGCATTAAACATATTAATAACATCAATAAATGCATTTACTGCAAATGAGTAATGTTGACAAGAAACACTAAAATATGGTTTTACTTCTTTCTTATTTAAAAATTTAGATTCAATAAGTTCTAATTGATCAAGCATTTGCCTTGCATATGAGAGAAATACATTCCCTTGTTTTGTAATAACCACTCCTCTATTATTTCTATTAAAAATAGTTATACTTAATTCCTCTTCTAAATTCTTTATCGCATTTGTAAGACTTGGCTGAGCAATAAATAATTTTTCAGCCGCAATTGTAATATTACCAACTTCTGCAACACATACCACATATTTTAATTGTTGTAATGTCATTATATACACCTCTTTAATATAGATTTTAGCATATATTTTACAATGTGTATAGTTTTAAACTATTTTATTAAATACATAATAAAGATTTAACGTTATATTAACTGAAATCATTAAATTTATATTATCCAAAAAGTGGTATCCCTTTTTTAGAGATACCACATATTTATGACAAGTGTTTTTGATGTAATTTAATTCATCCTTTTAATTTTAATTCCTTAAATAATTTTTGATATAAATCACCTAATGAACTATTTGTTTTCTTTTGTTCTTTACCATTTGCCTTTTTTCTAATTATTGGATTATCGCCAAGCAAATAATCAAAAGATGGCATAGGCATTTCATCTAATTCTTTTTCTGATAATAAAGATTTAAATAAAATTACATTTTGTTGTGACAATTTATTATTTTCTAGTGAGTCTTTTAACTCATCTTTTAATTTTAGAACTTCATTCTTGTATTCACTATTTAATCTTTCATTTTCACCAAATATACTAACATAATATTCTGCATTAAATTCTTGCATTGTCCCTTTACTAGATGAAATATAAGAATTAATAAAATCAAAATATATTTTCAAATAATTTATTACAGAATCAATTCCTAACCACTTTTCTTTTTTATGTTTATGATCATTACATTTTTTAATATAATCTAAAAGCTTATTATAAGTAAAATCGTCTAAGCATAATTTGTTTAATAAAAACAGCTTGATACTTTCATCTTTTACAATATAACCGCACGTTCTTGAATCATCATATTCTATTCCATTTTCATCAAGTATATATTTAATCGTAGCTTCTAACAAATCAAGATAAGAATCATAAAATGAATTACTTTTAGATTTAATATTTCTTTCAAGAGTATTAAATCTCATTGTCAATGCATCATTAAATAATTTCATCATTAAGTCCTCCCTATAAATACCACTTATAGTATATATGATTATAAACTAAAATTAAACATAATTTATTTTATCATTTATATTTTTCTTTGCTTATACTATTAAAATTATTAGAAGAAATTATTCTTTAAGTCAAATTATAGTTTTGTTAGATAATATATGGAACAAAGACTTATTATTCATATGTTAATAATTCAACATATACCAAACGTTCCAAAAAGAAAAGCTTGGACTCGCCAAGCTTAATAGAGTATATTAAAATCTACGATTTATAATGCATTCTTTTAAATAGTATTGTATTTATTATAATTTTCAAATATTAAACATTATATATTTAAAAAAACTCTATAAATCATGTAATTATTGTTTCTCACAAGTTAATTCATCATCATTATATATATGACATCCATTACGACCATGTTTTTTTACATAATACAATGCCCTATCAGCATCCTTAAATAAACTATCACTAGGATTATCTTTATCCATAAACGCCACTCCTACGCTTAAAGATACTGTTGGCATATTTTCTTCATTAGCGGCAAGTTGTTTATTGATCTCACTTATTTTACCTTCAATCATGTATCCATGTTTCTTTGTAACATCCATCATTATAACTGCAAACTCATCTCCACCAATTCTACAAACATAATCTATTGAACGAAAAGTTTCAGCTAATTGTTTGGCTACACGTGTTAAAATAGCATCTCCAACCGCATGACCATACGTATCATTAACATTCTTAAAATTGTCTACATCCATAAGAATCAATGCAAAGTTTTTGTTATCACTTTCCATTGTCTTTAAAATTTGATCAAATGCTCCACGGTTTAATATACCTGTCATTGAATCGTGATTAGCTTGTTCTTTTACAAGTTTTTCTTCTGTAATATCACGCGCAACATATAAAACTTCTACTACATTACCATTACAATCCCTACGTTTTACAATGAAACGTGCCTGCATCCATTGACCTTGAGGTGCTTTGTAATCAATGGCGATTGTGTTTACATTTTCAAATCTAGTATTTAATGTATTTAAATCTAGGAAATCATTCATAGATTCTTTATATTCTTTTTCTACGAATGTTTCTATTAATGTTTTCTTAACATCCAAAAAATTACCTTTACTTCCAGCAATTGCTTTTATTAAAGGCACACCAATTAATACTTCATATTGATTCGTATTAATATTTGCCTGGAAAATTGTTGAATAAATTGTTGACAAAGAATTAATAACCTCAGCACGCTCTTTTACTTCCTTAAGCCTTGCTTCCTCTAGTGCCATTTCTCTTTTTTGATTTTCTTTTTGTTCTTCTACAATCTTATCGATAAGTTGGAATCCTGCAACAACATTTTCTGTATTACCAATTCTTCTAAATTCATATCTATAATAGTGAACTACGCCATCTTCTATATTACGATATGTTCCTGTATATTTATCTTGTTTAGCAAATACTTGTCTTATATTTTCTACATTAAGCGTCTCTTTTATACGCTTTTTATCATCTGGATGTACAGTCTCACGTACCCATCTATCAACCACATCGTCAAACTTGAATTTATTAGAGTTGACTTCTCTAATAGCTTTTACATTATAACTATCCGCAAGTCTTATAGCACGTGCAGTTCCCTCTTCCATATTTGCCACAAATACATTTCTAAAACTGTATGACAGCGCATTTATAATTGATAGCTGTTCATCAACTTCTTTTTGATGAGCAACCTCTTTTTCTCTTTTATCTTTTTCAATTTTTTGATGTTCTTCAATAATATCATCAATATTTTGAAATCCAACTATTGCAATCTTGCTATCTTTACTAGACTTAGTGATGTTATATTGATAATAATGAATTTCTCCATTCACAAGATTACGATAATTTCCTACAACTTCATCTTTTGTTTTAAAACTATTTTTTATATTTTCTATCGTAATTGCATTACTTACTTTCTCTCTATCTTCTATATATACAATTGTATTAATCCACTTCTTAAGAACAACTTCAAACGGGAACTCTCGATGATCCTTTTTGCCAGGTACATCAACATAGTTCGCATCAAGTTTAAGAATTCTTGCGGTTTTTTTCTCGAGATTTACCCAATAAACATTTTTGAAGTGGCGAGCAAGTGTATCAAAAATCATTAATTGTTCTTTGATCGACTCAGTTTGAATTTGACTATTAACAACAAAGTTAGTTATATTTGTAAGTGTACCTTGGTAAAATATTTCATCACCATCTTTTACCAAAGATGTCGCATCTGAGACCCAAATATAACCATTTTTACTTTTCATTCTATATATAGCATCAACAACATTATCATTATCGCTTTTACTTAATAACTCAACATAATGATTTGTACTAATTGTATCATCTGGATGTAACATATTAATAAACTTATTATCAAATTTTGTTCTAATCTCTTCTCTTGTCCATCCAAACATTTCACAAAAACGATTGCTAATATAAAGGAAAGGATACCCATCCTCTGCTGCACATCTATGATATCCACCTGGCATATTTTCTAAAGTTAATTTAGAAAATCTATTATTACGTTCAAGTTCTCTATAACGATCTACAACGTCAGACATATCATTACACATACTAATAATCGCAAGTCTACCATCATCAGTTCGTATAACCTTACCTTTATCTACAGTCCACATGAATGTTCCATCTTTTTTAGGCATACGATATGTAGTCTTATATACCATTCCCTCATAGAATTTTCCATTATTTAGTTCTTTTACTACACGGTCCATATCATCATTATGTATTGTATTTGATACCATACCATGAATACCATCTATAAGGTCAAAAACATCATCGTAACCTAACATATGAGCAATTTTATCATTGGCATAATAGATAGGAAAGCCTTCCTCACAATATCCGCCAATAATACCAACATCTTCACCTTCAGATAGTTCTAATATAATTTTTTCATTTATTTTATTAGATATAGTTGTATTCATAACGTTCACCTTTATAAATTAATCAGCATAAATGATTTCTATTAAGTACCTAACCAATTCTAATTATATCACTTTTTGCATTATGGTTCAATTTATAACAACCATCTACTCAACATGAGATATCAAATAAAGAACAAATTATATGATGATAGATATTTAAAACTCTTTATTTATTTTGTTTTTACAACACTTACAATATCATTTAATTTTTCATATTCTTCTATAGTAGTTTCTTTATTTAAAACTCTCGTTTTAACATGTTCAAGTATAGTCATATTGTTTGTCTTTAATATTTCATTTAATCCTTCACTTGTATATTCATTACTCATAATGAAATTTCTGATATTATCATCTAGAACCATCATCTCAAATACACCAACACGGCCTAAATATCCACTATTATTACAATAAGGACAACCTTTAGCCACTGCAATCTCATATGTTTTTTTAACATTAAGTATTTTCTTTTCAGTTGTTGTAATATATCTTATTTCCTTGCATTTAGGACATACTTTTCTCACTAGACGTTGAGAAATAGCTCCTAGAAGTGAATCCGCAACTAAATATTTAGGTATTCCCATGTTTATTAAACGGGTTACAACACTAGCTACATCATTCGTGTGAATTGAGGATAATACTAAATGTCCTGTAATTGCGGCACGCGTCGCAATTTGAGCTGTTTCTTCATCACGAATTTCTCCTATCATTATAATATTAGGGTCTTGACGAAGAATTGATCTTAAGGCACTTGCAAACGTTAAATCAGCTTTAGGGTTTACTTGAACTTGAGCAATACCCTTAATTTCATTTTCAACCGGATCTTCTACGGTTATGATATTTGTGTTTTCTTTATTTAAATATCTTAAAAAAGTGTATAGAGTAGTAGATTTTCCACTACCTGTAGGTCCTGTAAGTAAAATAATACCATGCGGACGTTTTATCATATCGTACACTATTTTCTCTTGTTCTAAAGTAAAGCCTAAAGATCTTATATCACTTGTTACAAAATCACTATTATAAATACGAATAACTATTTTCTCACCATGAATTGTAGGTAGTGTTGATACACGGAAATCATAGTTAGAATCATTAAAAGTTAAATTGATTTTTCCATCTTGAGGAATTCTACGTTCTGCAATATTCATATTGGCCATAATTTTATAACGTGCAAGGATTGCTTGAAAGAAATGAGGTTGTAATTCATTAATTATTTTTAAATTACCATCAAATCTATATCTTATTAACACTTTATCTTCATATGGTTCTATATGAATGTCACTAGCCCCTCTTGTGATAGCTTCTTTTAAAATCGAATCACAAAGTTTAATAACAGGCGCATCTATTGAAACATCAGACGCTTTATCTTTTTCTGTTATATCACTTTCTTTTGATGCATAATCATTAATAACATCATCTTGTTGAATCTTTGTTGTAGTATATTCTAATAACTTTTCCATTTGAGATGGAATTGTAAGAATAAATTTTATTTTCTTATTATTTAAATATTTAAGTTGTAAAATATCATCCTCATTAAAAGGATTAGTAAACAAGACTGTAATAGTTTTATTTGTCTCTTCAATAGGAATAGCTTTTAATTCAACAATTTTCTCTATAGAAAATTTTTTTATAATTTTAAGGTCAAGTTCTGATATTTGCATAAATCTATATTCAATATTACAAAATTTTGCAAGAGCCTGATATATATTTTCTTCATTTGTAATCTTCTTTTTTACAATCTCGATGTGAAGAGGTTGATTATTAAGATTAGCTTCTTCATATATATCTTTTAAACTGGTTTCATTTAATATATTATTATCATTTAAATATTTATAAAATAAATCATTAAAAATCATTTTAACCCTCCTCTTAAATACTTTGCATTAAAGAAATCATTGGTAATAATACCGAAAGAATTACAACAGCTACAACACTTCCTAATAATATTATCATAATAGGCTCTAAGGCAGCGGTTGCTTTAGATATTGAATTTGAAACACATTCATCAAAATATGAACTTGTAGACATTAATACTTCTTCAATATTTCCACTCTTTTCACCTACATCTATCATCTCTATTAGCATAGATGGAAATAGTTTTATGTTTTCTAATGATTGTGCAATCCTACGTCCTCTTTTTACTTCTTCAACGCTATATTTGAATTTATATTTAAAAACTTCATTATCAAGCATCTTCTCTAAGTTATCAAGACAGTCAGACATATTCATACCACTTCTTAATAATATTATAAACGCTTTTGAAAAACGTGATGTTATTAAATATTTATTAGCAGGACCTATTAATGGTAGGTGAATTTTTATATAATCACATATATACTTACCTCTTTTTGTTTTCTTAAAAAACAAGAACAACATCAAGCATGTTATTAATATTCCTGCAAATAAGTATAGATAATTATGTTTTACAAAAAGTGATATATTCATTACAACTTTAGTAATTGTAGGAACATCTCCTCCAAGCTCATTTATCATACTTTCAAATTGGGGCAAGATAAACATAGTAATAAATACTAAAACCGCAACAATCAGTACAAGTAAAATTATAGGGTATGTTAATGCACTTTTAACTTTATTTCGTACTTTAAGGTCATTTTCATAATAATTCGCCATATTTTCAAGCACAATATCAAGTGAACCTGAAACTTCTCCTATCGCAACCATCTTAGTAAAAAATGATGGAAACACTTTAGGATGCTTATTAAAAGCTTCTGATAATAACACACCAGCTTGTACATCATCATAAACTTTACTTAAAACATTCTTAAATGCTTTAGAATATCTTTGATTTTTAAGACTATTTAGGGCGGTTGAAATTGGAATAGCTGCTTTAATCATTACAGCAAATTGACGGAAGAATGTAATAAGTTCTATTTTGCCTACTTTTGATCTAACTGCAAAGAACGTATTAACCTTCTTCTCACGCACAACGTTATATTTAAGTAATATAGAATTATCATTTTTAATTTTCCCTTTTAAAGTCGCGTCATCAGATGCATCTACATATATAATCTTCTTTTGTCCAACACTATCTAAAATTTGACATTTATAATTTGGCATCCTACATCACCAACCCTAAAAAATAATCTACAACTATATTACCAAAAACAATACCACAAAGAATACCTAAGACAAGATAAGGTCCAAACGCTATCACATCTTTTCTATCCCTTTTCTTTAAAGCAATCAAACTTATTTCAATTAAAGAACCTACAAAACTTCCTACAAGCAATGCAAAAAGCCATACTTTATAGCCTAACAACAAACCTGCTATACCCATAAGTATAACGTCTCCCATACCCAATACATCTTGTTTATATATAAGCCTTCCTATACCTTTTATAAGTAAAAATGATATAAACCCCAAAGAAGCTCCTACAAAATTTTCTAATGGTACTTCTTTATTATATAACCCTACATATAAGACATATGATGCAGTTAATAATAAAAGTAAAATCCATGACCAATCATATATAATTTGGTTGTAGTAATCAATACCTGCAATAACAATTAAAATGGAGACTATAGGAAACAAAAACAAAATGTCATACGTGAATCCATAAAAAACATAAACTAAAAGAAATAAGGTACCTCCAAGAAGTTCAAGTAAAAATGAATTTATTCCTATTTTTGCATCACAATATCTACATCTACCTCTTAATACCAAATAACTTATAATAGGTATATTATCATACCATTTAATACTCTTTTTACAATTAGGGCAAAAAGAATTAGGTTTAACAATACTCATATCATTTGGTACTCTATATATTACGACTCCTAAGAAAGACGCAATAACGCTACCTAAGATAAATATAAACACACCTATAATATAATTCATATAATACCCCTTACTTATAGTTTTTTACAATTTCTCTTAAATTCTCTATATCTCTAGAAATAGTATTTGAATATCTATACACCAAACTAAAAAGTGTTACAACAGTAAGTGTTATAACAAACGTAATAATGATTGTTATAGCTAATACGTACGCATCTTTTTTATTGTTAATAAAACTCTTTTTCATACACTTACCCCACTTGCGTCATCATATTTACTATGACCATATTCTAAATTCTTTATAACATAATAATTGCTAGTTATATTTTTTATAGATATTCTAAGTATTGCGTCACTATCTTTATCATATGTATAACTTAAAATATATTTATAATCTTCACTTACAAGTTTATAATTCGAATCATAATATATTTCACCATTAGCTTTATTATTATTTATGCTATTAAATCCGTAAATATTTATAAGCCCTGCATATCCTTCACTATCATATACTTTATCAATATCTAAGCAAATATTTTCAATATATTGATATTCTTCTAATTTAAAAGTTCTTCTTAGGGCTAAATAATATCCTGATATTATTCCCATAAAAATAATCAAAAATATTGAAATTGATACTAACACCTCAACAAGAGTAAACCCACTTCTTTTATTCACAAGAATCATCCTTTATCGTGTCAGATATATCAATATCTACATAATATATATCCGCATTTTTAATATATGATTTTAAATCTATTGTAATATCACTATCAACAATTATATTTTTAATCATTTTCTTTTCAAATTCAAATTCATGTTTTCCAATAATCAAAATAAATTTATTGATAATATCAGCTAGATTGCTATAAGAAAACGCATATGTGTTAGTTATCTCTTTTTCTCTTGATAAAATAAAGTTTGCGATGCCATTATAAATATGTATTAACGCAAAATCGCCATTCTTTAACACCTTTTTAACTTGATCTTGTAAACTATCATCTTTAATTTTAAAATTGTTTTCTTTAACTTTTTCAAACAAATACCCTGAGAATAATTGAATAGATGATAATTTAATATCTAATGCTTTAGATATTTCTAGCCAATTCTTTATTATGTTATTATCTATAAAATATTCATTATATACTATACCTAAATTATAGTTATATTTATCTTCAATCAATTTATAATATTTACCATACTTATCAAAACTATTTTTTAATTCTTTTTGTTTCAATTGAAATGCTTTAAAAAAAGATATCTTTGGTAATGATATAGTAGATTTAAAAATGCTCGTACTGCATATTTTTAAATCAAGGAAATATTTTTCAGTTCCTTTATTATTTGTACCAAATTCTTTAAGTTGTTCACTAATAGTAGATATTATATTTTCTTTATTTAATATAACACCACCATCAATTTGAATGTCTTTTAATTCAAGTCTTTTAATATCTATTAATTCTTTATTTTTATACAATTTAACAAGAATAAATGGCTCATATACATCAAAATAAAACACTTCAAAATAATTGGGGGATTTTTTTTTGAAAAAATTAATTGTACTTATATTTTTATTCTTCTTCATAAATAATTCCATATCTATTCCCCCTTCTTTATGATAAACTTAAATTCTTTATTTTTATTATTGCTATATTCTATCTTACAGACTTTATAATTGTTTTCATCTAATTCAATAGATATGTTTTTAATCTTAGTATTAGACGCAATAGTCTTACTTTCTTGTGATTCATATATATAATATATTACATCATCGCCTTCTATTAAAATAGTGTCTCCATCACTATAATTATCTAAGATGTAATCTTTAACATTCCTTATTTTATACAAATCAGATGATTTTGAAACAAGATTTTTATTAACTTTTTGAACAAATATTAAAGCTGTTATAAGTGTTGTAAGAAATATTGATGCACAAAATATTGCGACGAGTAATTCTACGAGAGTAAAGCCTTTTTTAGTTTTCTTTTTCATATTTTTAATATCCTTTAATTATAATATATTACATTATTCAATTTATTAAAAGATTATAGACAAATATTTTTATATTTTAAAAAAAATCCTCAAGATATAATTCTAGAGGAATTCTTTTAAAATTTAAATTATTAAGCAAGTGTTGTGATTGTAATAGTATAATCATTTACTACTTCACTAGACTCAGCTGTAGTTATTTCATCTTCTGCAATATCCCATTTTGCATAACCTTCAGATGAAGATGCATAACCTATTGAAGTAATTGCATTACCACTTACATTAAAGTAGAATGTTCCTTTTAATGTTTGTAAATCTTCTGCAAATATTGCCTTAATTACCTTATCCCATGTAAGTGTTATCGTATTTTCGGATGTTTCACCTACTACTGTTGTATCAAATGTATATTCTTTAGTTGATTGATTATAAGTTAATGTTAAATTATAAGCTGAAGCATTCTCTGTAGCAGTAATACTATCTGTAGTACCTGCAATATTATAGTGATGTGTTCCTTCGTTTAAATAGTCTGTTCTAATAATTTCTCTTGCTTGTGTAAGTTCTGTTACAGCGTTTGAATCCTTTGCTTTCTTTGTAAAGCTTAGATAACCTACAACAGTAACGGATGCAAGTATTGCAAGAATAGCGATTACAACTAAAAGTTCAACAAGTGTAAATCCACGTTTTTTGTTTTTTGTTAATGTATTAGTGTTCATAATATACACTCCCTTCGTATAGTTATATTGTATCAAATTTAATTTAAACTTTAAAGTATTTTATCTTTTGTCTTTAAAAATTCACAATGTTTAATATTAAAATTTATTTTTTTAACTTTAGTAAACATACATTTTCAACATGTATTGAATGTGAGAACAGGTCAAATGGTGTAACTTCACCTATTTCATATCCATTTTCACTAAGTATTTTCAAATCACGTGCAAACGTTGAAGTTTTACATGAAATATATACAATTCTTTTTATTTTAGATTTTATTACTGTATCTAAGAATTTATAATCGCATCCTTTTCTTGGTGGATCAAATATCATTACATCTATCTTTTTATTCTTAACTAATTTCATGATTACATCTTCACATTTACCACATATAAAATCTGCATTTGATATATTATTTAATTTCATATTCTCAAGTGCATTATCTACAGCTTCTTTTACAACTTCAATACCATACACAAACTTTGCATACTTTGCGACGTTTAATGATATACTACCTATTCCACAGTACGCATCGATTACTACATCATCTTTTGTAATAGATGCTAAAGAAATTGCTTTTGCATATAATCTTTCACATTGCACATGGTTTATTTGAAGAAAACTATTAGGATGTACTTTAAACATAAGTCCATTAATGTTTTCAGTTAAATATTTTTCTTTTGCAAGAAGAATATATTCATTTTGTAATACAACGTTTGTCTTCTTATCATTTATGTTTAAATATACTGATACAATATCTTGATATTTTTTTGTAAGTTCTTCTCGTATATAATTAAATGCATTAATCATTTTAGTCGCAACTAGTACAACCATAATCTTCATATCATAAGATACTCTTAGCATAACATTTCTAAAAATACCTTTGCCTGTTTCTTCATCATAAATATCTACACCATATTTATTAAGAAGTTCTTTGATTTCGTTAATAATATTTGTAGCACATGATGGTTCTATCATGCAACCATTAGATGGTACTATTTTATGTGATTTTTCTTCATAAAATCCGCTTATAATTTCACCATTTATTTTTTTAAACGGAACTATTATTTTATTTCTATATCCATATGGATTAGGATTTAATACACATTCATTTACTACGATATCTTGTCCTATTATTTTTCTTAAAGTTCTTCTTGTAAGTTCTTGTTTGAACTTTAATTGATACATATATTTCATATGCATTATATTACAGCCACCACACGAAGAGTAATATGGACATATATTTTTTTCTCTATATTCAGATTCTTTTATTATATTTATGTTTTTTGCAAAGCATAAATTTTTAGTTATTCTTAAAACCTTACATCTACAAATTTCACCTGGTATTGCATTATCAATAAATACAGGTTTTTCATCACAATGAGCAATTCCTAAACCTTCAAGATCGAAATCATCAATTTCAAGTTCTAATATATCATCTACATTCATTTACTTTCACCTTTTAATTCAATAAGTACATCTCTTACTTGCGCAGCCATTTCAAAGTTAAGTTCTTTTGCATATTGCATCATCTCGTTTTCGAGTTTTAATATAAGCATTTCCTTATCCTTCTTTGAAAGTTTTTCTTTATCAAACTTAACCTCTTCTTCACTATCTTTACAAACTACTGTTACGCTATCTCTTATTTGCTTAATAACTGTCTTAGGCACGATGTTATGCTTTTTATTGTATGCTTGTTGAATATCTCTTCTTCTCTTAGTTTCTTTGATTGCTTCATCCATAGATAATGATATATTATCTGCATACATTATAACCTTACCATTTGCATTTCTTGCGGCACGTCCTATAATTTGGATTAAGGAGCGTGTGCTTCTTAAAAATCCCATCTTATCCGCATCAAGGATTGCTACTAAAGATACTTCTGGTATATCTAATCCTTCACGTAGAAGATTAATACCAACAAGACAATCATATTTACCAAGTCTTAAATCTCTTAGTATTTCAAGACGTTGTAATGCTTTAATTTCCGAGTGTAAATAGGCAACTCTAAGTCCCATTTGTTTAAAGTACTGTGTCAATTCTTCACTCATTTTTATAGTAAGTGTTGTTACAAGTACTCTTTCACCTTTTTCACTACGTTTTACAATTTCAGCATACAAATCATCTATTTGTCCCATTGTTTTTCTTACTTCAATTTCAGGATCTAACAATCCTGTAGGACGTATAATTTGTTCTACAACAGGATTACAATCACGAACCTCAAAATCACCTGGTGTGGCGGATACATAGATGATTTGATCTAGTTTATCTTCAAATTCTTCAAATTTAAGTGGTCTATTATCTAGTGCACTAGGTAGACGAAATCCATAATCTACAAGAGTTTGTTTACGTGCTCTATCTCCATTATACATTCCTCTTATTTGTGGGACTGTTACATGTGATTCATCTACAAATAAAATAAAATCTTTTTTAAAGAAATCAAGTAGTGTAGAAGGAGTTTCTCCTTCCGCTCTTAATGCCATATGACGTGAATAATTTTCAACCCCATTACAAGTTCCCATTTGTTCAAGCATTTCAATATCATATCTTGTGCGTTGTTCAATACGTTCAGCTTCTAGTGGTTTATGAAGTGAATTATAATATTCAATTCTTTCTTCTAATTCTTTTTTTATTCTTACTATAGCTTCTTTTAATTTGTCTTTTGGTGTTACGAAATGTGTTGCACTAAAAATATTAACGTATCCTACACTATCTATTGCTTTACCTGTTAGGACATCAAAGATTCTAATACGCTCTATTTCTTCATCAAAAAATTCAACACGAATTCCATTTTTATGTTCTGATGCAGGGATTATTTCTAGCACATCTCCATGTATTCTAAATGACCCTCTTGAAAAATCTATTTCATTTCTTGAATACTGCATGCTTACAAGACGTTCTATCAATTCTTTTCTATCGTATGATTCACCTTTTCTAAGTGTCATCATTGATCCTACATAGTCTTCCATTGAACCTATTGAATATATGCAAGATACAGATGCGACAACTATTACATCATCATAATCAATAAGAGATGAGGTTGCATTATGTCTCATCTCATCAATTTCTTCATTAATTCTTGCGTCTTTTTCAATATATGTATCAGATGTTACAACATACGCTTCAGGTTGATAGTAGTCATAATAAGAAATGAAATAACATACATGGTTATTAGGAAACATTGCTTTTAATTCTTGATATATTTGCCCCGCAAGAGTTTTATTAGGTTCTAAAATTAATGCTTTTTTACCTGTTTGTTTAATAATATTCGCAATCGTAAAAGTTTTACCTGAACCAGTAACCCCTTTTAAAACCATTTCACGAAGTCCTGCGTTAATATCATTTGAAAGTTCACTAATAGCCTTTGGTTGGTCACCTGTGGGTTTAAAATCACTTTCTAATTTGAATTGTGCCACCTAAATCACCTCTTTTTTCTTTTAATAGTTATAGTTGTGACATCAGAACTATTTATAATATGCGGCGAAACACTTACAACTTTATTTGGTAATGTTTTAGAATTTCTAAGCCACGTTCTAATGATAGTACCATTATTTGAACCATGAATTACATTAAGTATGCTGTCCCCTCTTTTATAACATTCCTCAATACTTTCTATTATATATTTTTGTGCTTGCATTCTTAAAAGTCCATGAACATCAATTTCCATACTATATCCCTCAATATTCATTATTATATTAAATTTTATAAAAATAATAAAGGGCATAAAGCCCTTTACCATAATCAATTTCTCTAAATTAAATCCTTTAATGCATACGCAAGCATTTGATGTCCATATTCAGTCATATGTTCACCATCAACGCCAGGCTTTGCATACATTTTAGCATCAAGGAATTGCAAGTTATATTCTTCCGCAAGTCTTTTATACACATCTGAAGCATTTTTTGAAAGTTCGTACGACAATTCATCAAATTCACTATCTAATTCTTTAATATTTTTACTAAGTAAGATAGGTGATACTAAAATTATTTTTCCATTATAGATTTTTCTTATTTGTTCAATTAATGTTTCCATTGAAAACCTTAAATCATCTAAACTTCTAGCATTTGATATCTTATAGTCATTTGTCCCAAGCATCAAAACTAAAATAGATGGTGTATGAGATTCTAAGATGATTTGAATAAAATCTATTGCGGCTCGTCCATATCTATAGTCATTATATATAGTAGTTCTTCCACATAAACCTTCTTCAACAACATTATAATTAGATCCTAAAAGTTTGCTAAGTATTTTAGTATATCTAATATCTTCTCCATATCTTTCTTTAGTATTAGGATTATATCCCCATGTATTAGAATCTCCATAAACTAATATTGTTTTTCTTTGATTTACCACATTAATTAGCTCTTCTTTTAATTCAACCACCATAGTTATTCCTACCTTTCCTAGTAATATACTAGGATTATAGTACTTAAAACTATTCTTGTCAACAAAAAAGAGGACTATTCTTCCTCTTTATCGTATGTATCTAAGAAATTATGAATATTTTTACCTTCTTTATACATTATAACCTTACCTAGGTTAACATTAGATGCGGCCGCAAATATATTCTTTTCTACATTTTCGTTGTAGTTTTTTCTTAAATCTTCTATTAAATTCTTAGTAGCTCTTCTTTGTGATGTAGATGATTCAAGAGTCGAACAAGATTCTTCTTCAAATCTACATGCACATCTTATAAATTCAAGGCCATTATATTTTTGCCATGCAATTATATCTTTTTCTCTTATAAGATACATTGGTCTTATAAGCTCCATACCGCTATAGTTATCGCTATGAAGTTTTGGCATCATAGTTTGAAATGATCCAGCATTAAGCATATTCATAAGAACTGTTTGAATAACATCATCATAGTGATGACCTAACGCTATTTTATTACATCCCATTTCCTTAGCTATTCTATATAGTGCTCCTCTACGCATTTTAGCGCATAAATAACATCCGCCACTTACTTGATTATGAGCTATTTCATAAATATCAGTTTCAACTATATTAGCTTTTATATTTAATTTCTTTAGATTATTTGTAACAGTCTCTAAAGTAAAATCTGAATACCCTGGATTCATCACAAGATATTTTACATCAAATTTAAAATCAGAATGTTTTTGAAGTTCTTCAAAAAGTTTAGCCATTAAATTAGAATCTTTTCCACCTGATATACAAACACAAATTGAATCATTAGGTTTAACAAGTTCATATTCTTTGATGGCCTTTATGAAAGGAGCCCATAATTTTCCTCTATATTTAGTTATAATAGAACGTTCTATTTCTTGATACTCAAGAAGTACTCGTTTACTCATAATATCACCTTTTCCATAATATTACATTAAAAAGGATTAAGCAAGTACTTAATCCTTAATAATTTATTTAGATTTAATATTTTTGCTATCAGTATTTATAAGTGGTTCATCGCCTGAAAGAGAAGTATCAATTTGCTTATCTATATTACTCTTTTCAAGATCGTTTTTAATAATATTTTCTAAATTATTGATTCTATTAGCACTTTTATCAATACCAAGTTCAACTTTGTTAGCATTTAAAAGATCTTCTCCAAATTCTTTAAGGAATGAATCCTTAATCATTTGGTTGTTTACCTTATTATTAAAATTTCTAATTGCATCAATTTGCTTATCAGCTTTAACATCTTCTTTATACTTACCACCAAAGAAATGGGCAACATGCTCAAAGAATGAATGTGATACATTTTTAGATAAATCGCTATAATTTTTATTAAGCGTTACAACCTTAGGTTCGAAACCATTTTTAGTTGTGACAATTGATACTAAAGACATAACTTTGTTAGGATCGTTAATTGCGTTAACAAAAATTGCGGATATTACATCATCCTTAGAATACTTCTTTCCATGTTCTTTGATATATTCATCTGCAAGTGTATCAATAGATTTTCCATTAACATAGAATAGATGAGCTCCTAAGTTATCAGTGATTTTTCCATCACCAATTGTATTTTTATATACTGGGTTAGACAATTGCATAATCATAAAATCATATGTTAAGATTTCTTTAGCTTGTGTCATCGCAACTTTAGCATTTGAAGCATTTGAATATTTTTCAGAATTTTCTAATTTATTCTTTTCACACAATTGTTCAATACTTAATTTAGATAAGTCAGAATATTTTCTAGATCCGTCACCACAAACACCATATAATGAATAATCCATGTTGAAATTAGATACTCCAAAGTTTTGATACATCGTATCAGATATACATGAAGAAATAGCTAATCTATTTCTCGCAGAAATTGCTCCTGTACTATTCTTTAATTTGATTTTATTATAACCTTCAGCTATAGGTAATATTTCTCGTTCAGCTACACCTTCTACTTTATCCTTTAATCCTTTTAATCCAGCTGCGCCTATTGGAGAACATAATCCTGTAGCGGCCATTATTTCTGCAGGTGCACTATATTGATATTGAGAATCTACACCCATTTTATCCATTAATTTGTAATACTTAATTGGATCTTTTTGTTTTAAATATTGTTCGTAACTAGTTTTACCATCATTTCCTTTAGTGAAAGTAATCATTTGTTCGAACATAAATCTACATTCAGTATATTTTATGAATTCATAAATTCCGTTTTCAGATTCAAAATCATATATTTTAGGTCCTGCAAGATATTTATCAAGCATTCTATCTACATATTTAAATGCTTTTTCAATATCACGTTCTTGTTTTAAATCTCTTGCATATATCACATTACAATATTCCATATAATTCTTTAATAATTCATTTAAATCATTTGGATTTTCCGCAAGTAAAAGTGGTGCCATTTGAGCATCACGTGAAATATATAGGTTTCTATTTAATGGATTTGTTACAAGTGTTGTAAGTGATGATAAAAATTGACGCGATAAAGAATATCTCTTTAGTGCTTTAACTACATTATCTTTATTCTTAAATATCGAAGAATTTCCAAATCCTCTATCACCAATTTCCTCAAGATTATATAATGAGGCATTATATCTTGCGATAGTACCAGCAACTTTAATAATTCTTGATTTAGCCTCAATAAGTTCTTTTTTCTTTAAAGCTTCTTCCTTAGTCTCTGCATAAATATTAACATCTTTATTTGTTTTTGAAAATATTAAGTCCATTTCATTTGAATCATAACTTAAAATAACATCTGTAAATGCTTTTCTTTGTTCAAAGGTTGGCTCAACTATTAAACCTGTATATAGGTTATTTACATTTTCATGAACATAGTCTTCATCTAGCGCTTCTGATACAAGTTCTAAATCTCTTTTAAATGATTTTTTATTATTAACTTTTTCATTTTTTGAAGTTGTATTAATAATATTTTCATTTACATCTATGATAATATTATCATTAGCATTTGTGTTAATAATATTTTCAGGTTTTATATTTGTATAAATTTCTTCTTCAATATTTTCTTCTTTAATTGTTTCAGTTTTGATTTCTTTAGTTTCTTCTTTTGGCAAATCAAAATCTATGAAACTAAATTTATACATTTGTTCTTTAGTATTATTACCAATTATAATTTCATTAGTATTTTGATTAAAATTATTTTGTTGCACAAAACTGTTTTCTGATTCATCTTCGCTGTATTCATCTTTTTCTAACATTTTAAATACCTCTCTTTTTCTTTATTAATGATAATATTCTTCACCTTCACAATATTTATCATTTATAACATTTTCCGCAATATTATTAGTATGGTCTCCTATACGCTCTAAATTAGATACTATATCAACATAATAATCTAAGTTAGATACACTGCATATTCCTTTATTTAATCTTAGGATATGACGCTTTCTACAATATTCTTCCATATCGTCTACAACTTCTTCATCAGATAATACAATTTTAGCTTTTTCTTTATCCCAAGAAGATATTGCATCGATCGAATATACTACCATCTCTTCTAGTTTATCAAACATTTTCTTTAAGTCAATAGTACCCTCTTCTGACAAATATAGATGTGCTTCATACCTTTGAGTAAAAAATTCTACAATATTTGTACAATGATCCCCAACACGCTCTAAGTCTTTTATTGTATCTAAGTATTTTGATACAGTATCAGTTTGAGTTGATGATAGGTCAGCTTGGGTAAGTTTAATTAAATATTCATGAATTTTAGTATCAAGTCCATTGATTTGATATTCATATTTAGCAGCCTTGTCTGCTGCGCCTGAAATATTTTCAAATGAATAATCGTATGTTAGTTTAAAATATTCTTTTGTAATATCTCCCATATAATCAATCGCTTTTTTAACAAACTCTATTGCAAGTCCTGGAGAACGCTTAACAAGAGCATAATCTTGGAGTTGTTTTTCTAAATCAGACTCATCGTCTCCTCTTACAATAAGATTAGTTAAGTGTGTAATAGGTGTTAATAAGAATAAGAATACAAAACTGTTTACTATATTAAATCCTAGGTGGGCAAAAGATATAATTAATTCATTATTTTTACCTTCCCATCCAAGTACGCTATCATTAAACCATGTAACAATCATCTTAAATGGTATCCATAATATGACACCAAACACAAGTACTCCTAAAAATTTAAACAAAATGTTTGCGACCGCAACCTTCTTAGCTGTCTTATTTGAGCCAAGAGATGCGATTAAAGCTGTAATTGTTGTACCTATGTTAGCTCCTAACATAATCGCAAGTCCACCTTTTAGTGCTATGGTACCTGATGAATATATACCTTGCACAATAGATATTGTACATGATGATGATTGTACTATTAATGTGAACACAAGACCTACTAAAACACCTAGGATAGGCACTCCTGAAATTGATTCAAACATACTTTCAATACGTTCTTTATAAGTACCTTCAACAATAGTTTTAAATGCCATATCAATTATTGTATTTCCAAAGAAAATAAATCCAAATCCTAATACAATAAGACCTATTTGTTGAATCTTCTTTTTCTTGCTAAAGAAAACGATAGTAGCTCCTACAAAAACTAATACAACTGCAATTATAGGCATTATTTTTAGTTTAGATGAAAGGGCTAGTATAAGTGGTAAAATAGTACCACCGATATTTGCTCCTAATAAAACACCTAAAGATTGCTTAAATGTCATTAATCCTGCCGCAACTAGCGATACCGCAAGAGCAGATGTACCAGATGAGCTTTGAGTAATCATTGTAACAATTAAACCTACAATAAGCCCTTTAAATGGATTATCTGTGAATTTCTCTATTACATTTTTAATTCTAGCTCCAGCTAGAACTTTTAAGCTATTTCCCATAAGGCCAATACCATATAGGAAAATTCCTAGTCCACATAAAATGTAAAGAATAGCCTGCCATGTATGCATGCCACTAAATCCAATTCCTAATATATTATATAAGTTCATATTTAATTCTCCATATATTTTATAAAAAATTTGCAATTATATTTTATATTAATTGTAAAAGTTTTGCAACAAAGTTGTAAAATTATATAACACACATAAATTATAAAAATATATTAAGCCTCAATGCCTAGTGCTTCTTTTGCAAGACTATCTACTAAATCATTGTAATATACATTTGTATGACTTTTAACTTTAATAAAATTAACCTTTATTTTATTTGAAGATGCTATCGCAAACTCCCTGTATTTTACGGCAATAGGTGTTTTAGCTTGCCATAAACCCAAATACCAAGATCTTATCCCCTCATAATCATAATAAAGATTTATTTCTTTATAACCATGATTTATAGCATAATTTATAACAAAACCTGCGCCTTTTATTTCTCCAGCAACATTTCTATGCACGCTATATGCGTCTTTTTCATATTTCTTTTTAAATCTAGTTTCCTTACCACAAACTATAAAAACCGCTCCAAATGAATATTCTTCTGTCGTTTTATTATATGATCCATCTACATATACCACTGGAATGTTATCATCTACCACTTTATCTTCTTTATCTAGTAGATATAATTCTGCATCTTCTTTATTCGAAAAAGATTTATATATAGCCCCGCTAAACCCTGAAACTTGTTCTAGTGTTTCATCCCAAGAAGTATATATTCCAACATTTTTCCCTTTTTTAACAGCATAATATTTCACATGAATCACCAATTACTTTCTATCTAAATTTTACTAAATAAGATAAATAAAAACAATATTTATAAAAAAAGAAATCCTATTTCTAGGATTTCTCGTTTTAATTTATTTAATTAAGCTAAAGTTTCGAACTTAACACCATCAGCAGTAACTACTAAGATAGCGTCTCCTGCTTCAAGGTTTAATGCTTTCTTGCAAGCTTCTTTTGCATCAGCTAAAACACCAACAACTGGTTGAACTCCCCAAGCTAATTGAAGAGTACGTGCAGATGCATGGTTGTCTACTGCAAAGAATACATCAGCATCTGGTCTGAACTTAGAAATCTTGAATGCGAATTCTTCAGTTCCTTCTGCTACTACTGCAGCAACGCTGAATTCTTTTGTAATTTCTGCAACAGCTAAACCGATTGCGTCTAATTCATTCTTCTCATCATCATAGTTCATAACATTTTCAATCATTTGGTTATGATCAATGTCATCTTCTGCTCTTTCATCTGTCTTAGACATATAGTATACAGCTTCATATGGATAATCACCTTGTGCTGATTCTCCTGAAAGCATTGTAGCTGAAGTTCCATCTAATACTGCATTATGAACGTCAGAAATTTCAGCACGTGTAGGTCTTGGATTTTGAATCATAGAGTCTAACATTTGAGTTGCAGTTACTACGATCTTTCCTTGAGATTGTGCTAAGAAAATCATATCTTTTTGGATTTGAGGAAGATCCCAAGCGTCAACATCTACTCCTAAATCTCCACGAGCAACCATTACACCATCAGATAATTCAATGATCTTTTCCATATTCTCAACACCTTCTTGGTTTTCGATTTTAGAAATGATCTTGATATGCTTGTTGTTATTAGCAGCTAAGATATCACGAATATCTTGAATATCTTGAGGACGACGTACGAATGATGCAGCGATAAAGTCTAGGTCTCTTTCGCATGCGAAATTAATATCATCTAAATCCTTTGGTGCAATATACTTCATGTTTAATTTAACACCTGGTACATTACAGTTTCTCTTGTTCTTAATCTTACGAGTGTTTTCAATACGACATACTAACTCACGGCAAGTCTCATCTTTTTCTTTAACTGTAAGAGTTAAATTTCCATCCTCGATAAGGATTCTTCCACCTACAGAAATATCATCATATAATCCTGGGTAAGAGATTGCAATCTTCTTTGCATTTCCTAAGAATGAATAATCCATAGTGATACGGATTTCTTCACCTTCACGAAGAACTACTGGTTCATCGTTCTCTAAATATCCAGTACGAATTTCAGGTCCCTTAGTATCAAGCATTAATGCGATATTAAGTCCCTTTTCTTCATTAATCTTCTTTACATTATCAATACGGAATCCTTGTTCAACATGATCACCATGAGATAGATTCATACGCATTACATTCATACCTGTAGAAATTAACTTTTCTAGAGTTTCTTTTTGTTCACTAGCAGGTCCAATTGTACAAACAACTTTAGTCTTTTTCATTTTATATATTCTCCTTTAAATTTTTAGATATTTAATCCATTAAATATTTTAACATAACTATTTTTTACTTGCAAGTAAATTAAAATCATAAACAATAATTTATAATCAAATTATCTTGATATCATAATTTTCTAAGCATATAAAACAACCTTTTTAATATCCCATTAATATAATTGGTTGTAAAAAAGTTCACCCAAAAAAAACAACTAATTATCTAATTGAGTAAAAAATCAATTGCAATTTATTTTACATATATTATAATATACAATGTACGCTTTAAAGCAAAGGAGATTTTTATGGAAAAACTTAAAGGTGCCTGCATACTTGGGCAATCTGGTGGTCCTACATCCGTAATTAATGCGAGTGCTGCCGGAGTATTTATTGAAGCTTTAAAAAATGATTGCATTACTAATGTTTATGGAGCAAAAAATGGAATCAAAGGTATTTTAGAAGAAAGATTTTATGATATTTCTAAAGAAGATTTATCTGAATTAGAATTACTTAAAACAACGCCTTCATCTTCTATTGGTTCTGTAAGATATAAATTAAAAAACGCTTCTGATGATCCAACAGATTACAATAGACTTTTAGAAGTATTTAAGAAGTACAATATTCGTTTCTTCTTCTATAATGGTGGAAACGATTCAATGGACACTTGTAATAAAGTATCTAAATTTATGAAACAAAGTGGATGGGATATCAAATGTATAGGTATTCCTAAAACTATCGATAATGACCTTGCTGGAACTGATCACTGTCCTGGTTATGCTTCTGCCGCAAAATATGTCGCAACTACATTCATGGAGTTAAGACAAGATGCTGTAGTTTATGACACACCTATGATGGCTGTTGTTGAAGTGATGGGAAGAAATGCAGGATGGCTTACTGCTGCCGCAGAACTTGCAAGATATAAAGGTCACGGACCAGATTTAATTTATCTTCCTGAAGTTGAATTTGATTTCAATAAATTCTTAAATGATGTTCAAAAGGTATATGCAAAGAATAATAAAGTTATAATTGCTGTATCTGAAGGAATCAAAACTAAAGAAGGAAAATATGTTCCTGAATTATTCTCAAGCCTTGAAAAAGATTCATTCGGACATGCTCAACTTGGTGGTACTGCTCAAGTGTTAGCTCAAAAATTAAAAGAATACTTTGGAATCAAAGTAAGAGCTATCGAATTCAGTTTACTACAACGTTGTGCACAACACCTTGCATCTAAAACAGATATAATGGAAGCTTATAACGCAGGATGTGAAGCTGTAAAGGCTGCAACTTCTGGAGTAACTGATAAAATGGTTGCTTTCGAAAGAGAATATATTGATGGTAAATATAGCTGCAAGTATGTGCTTGTTGATCTTGATGTAGCTGCTAATGCTGAAAAAACAGTTCCACTTGATTGGATTAATGATGATAAGACTGGATTAAATCAAAAATTCGTTGATTACGCCTTACCATTAATTCAAGGTGATATGAAGGCTCCTTTAGAAGATGGTCTTCCTAGATTTGCAAATTTAAAAAAAGTTCTTGTTGAAAGAAACGATTAAGATAAAAGGATTAGGCAAAACCTAATCCTTTTTCTTTACTTATTCAAAACTTTTTCTTTATCCTTATTTATGGTATTATCTTTTATCTTAAAATCTAAACTATCATTTAAATTCGCTTCAACATTATTTTTTGTAACAGCTATATAATTATTATCAAATTCTTTTAACTGATTATTAAAATATGTTGATTCATTATAGATCTTTTCATAATTGTATGTAGTTCCATTATAGTTTATAACTTTAATCTTGTTATTTAAGAATTTCTTAATAGTTTTCTTATCAATGCCCATTTCTTCTTTTAAAACCTTATATATCTTATCGCATCTCTTGTTATATTCTTTAACATCTTTATTAAACAATCTTTTAAAAATATTATATGAATAAAATATTTTATTTTGAGTAAGATATGCTTCCCTCACATTCAATAATGTATTGATTTTTATATTTAGTCTTTCTTCTAAAGATGCATTTTTTAATAGTTCTTTAGCATTATCTAATGCACTGCTTGCGCTTTCATTACATAAATTTGAAATAAGTTTGCATCTATCATCACTAAATCTTGCTATAATAGCCTTATGATTATTATCATGTATAACACTATCTGTTTTAACTTCTATTTCAGGTTTAAAATTTTTAATGAATAAATCTTTAATTTCTTCTTTATCTAATCCTGCGAATGCTTTTGGTTTATATTGGTCTACAACACCATCTTTGATTTCAAAATGATACGCTAACATCTCTTGCATATATTTATCAAAATCTTCCATTGTATATCCTATAGACTTAACTTTATCTTTATCCTCTTTAAAATATGAAGATGATGATTTTTTTATAAGGGACAAAAATTCATTTAAATTTTTAAGATATATTTTCTTATAATTTTCATCATTAATTCTATTTGCACTTCTAAGAAAATTAACTGAGTCTATAAAATCACTCTTTTTGACAAATAATATATCATCTAATTGATTATAGTCATTTTTAATTTCAAATGGAGAAAATAATGCGGTCTTATCACCAATTATTTTTTCTTTATTTTCAGCTTGACGCATTCTCAATCTTTGAATCTCATCTAATTCTGGTGAAATAGATTCAATTAAATTTGTATTTTTATTTACACTAAGACCTATATTCATTCTATCATCTAACATATATTTTAAATATACATTAAACTCTTCAGGATACATTTCTTGAACAATTGCAAGTTGTCTATCAAAGCTTGTATCAACCCTAAAAATTGGTTCATATTTAACTTTTCCTGCATGTTCTACCATTTCAACATGTGAAAAAAAGTCATATAGTACTTCTTTATCTTTTTCAAATTCTAATTCATCATTTTGCATAAATCCACCTTTATACCCTTCTTTATATTATTTTATCATTTATTATATTATGAGGCAAATTTTAGATGAAATAAAAAATAAAACCCCTTATATTAAAGGAGTTTTATACATTTATTTGTTGTATAACATATTGATTGATACCTCTTTTTGTATCTTCTTTTATATAACCTTTTATTTCATATAGTTTATCTATTTTTAAAAAAGATGAAAGAGACGCAAATTGTGAAGGGAATATTACAAATGATATTTCACTAAGCCCATCGCTTAAATGCCCTACTGCCATCATTTCATTATTCTTAGTTATCAATTCTTTGATATCTGTAAATGCCGCAATGATTTTTGAAGTTTTATTATATTCTAAGTTTGATATATATAATGCGTTACGCTTTTTAATTTTAGCATTAATATCATTATAAATATTATACTTTAAATTAAATCCTAAATATTCTTTTTCTTTTGTACGAAGAGTATATTCATCAATTTCATCTAGCGATAAAATTCTATCTTCTAAAAAATTATCGATTAGAATAGAATTTCCTCCAACGTCATCTAACATACTTTTTTTAGTTTGTCCAAATTCATCAAAAGCTGAAGAATATATTAAAGCTTCTAGGGTTGACTCAGAAAGTTTTACTCGTGTTTTAAAATCATTAAAATCCTTAAATAATCCATTTTTTCTTTCTTCAACAATAAGTAATGATGTTTGATTATTTATGCCTTTTATTGCACTAAATGGCATATAAATTTTACATCCTTCCATCATATATTCTAAACCAGATTTATTTATATGTGGTGGTATAACACTTAAATTACATTTTTTTGCATACGCAATATATGCTTTAGCATCTTTTGCAGAACCTATTGTATTATTTAAAATTTTCGAAACAAATATTTGAGGGTAATTAGCTTTAAAATATGCCATAGTATATGATAATATCGCATACGCAACAGAATGGGATTTATTAAATCCGTAATTTGCAAATTTTACAATATCATCATATATTTTATTTGAAACATCTTCTTTATAACCTTTTTTAATCGCATGAGTTATAAATTTATTTCTTTCTTCTAGAAGAACTTCTTCTTTTTTCTTAGAAACTGCTCTTCTTAAAATATCTGCTTCACCAAGCGAATATCCCGCAATCTTTTGAGCTATTAGCATAATTTGTTCTTGGTATACAATAATACCATATGTCTCTTCAAGGATTGGTTTTAGATCAGGGTGAATATATGCAAATTTTTTCCCGTGTTTTCTATCAATAAACTCTGAAATATATTCCATAGGTCCTGGTCTATATATCGCAAGAACTGCCACAATATCCTCAATTCTATTTGGTTTAAGACGCATAATTGTTCTTGTAATACCAGCTGATTCTAACTGAAATATTCCAAGCGTTTCTCCTCTTGTTAAAAGTTCATAAGTCTTCTTATCATCAAGAGGTATTTTGCTATATATATTTATTGAATTATATCCTTCAATTTCTTTTATAATATTTGATACAATAGTTAGATTCTTTAATCCTAAAAAATCCATTTTTAATAGACCCATTTTTTCAAGATCTACTGCCTCGAGTTGAGATTGCATAACTCCTTTTAAACCTTTTTGAAGTGGGATTGAGCAAAATAAATCCGCATCTGATATGATAATACCTGCCGCATGTGTTGATACATTACGTGGAAGTCCTTCTATTCTTTTAGCTATATAACAAAGCGTTTTAATATCATCATCTGTTATTTCACTCTCTATTTCAGATAAAATATTTATAATGTTTTGTTGTGAATATATACCTTCATATTTTTCATCTAATCTTTTAAATATCATATATGAAATATTGAGTATTCTTGTATCTTGAATTCCTAGTACTTTACCTAAATCTCTTATCGCCGACTTTATTTTAAAAGTATCAAAAGCTGATATATAACATACATGATTCTCTCCATATAGTTCATATACATGTCTTATTACATCTTCACGCTTATTATCTGGTATGTCTGTATCAATATCAGGCATTGAAATACGTTCAGGGTTTAAGAAACGCTCAAATAATAAATTATATTTAATAGGATCAACCGCTGTAATTCCTATTGAATACGCAACTAAAGAACCCGCTCCAGAACCTCTTCCAGGGCCTATTAAAATATCATTATTTTTAGCATATTTGATAAAATCCCATACGATTAAAAAATAATCGTTATAACCCATTCTATCAATAATATCTAATTCATACTTTAATCTTTTTTGGTAAATATCTTTATCACCACTATAATTTTTAAGTCTTTTTTGAAGTCCTAAAAAAGATAGGGTATATAAATATTCTTTGCTGCTTTTTCCAACACTATTAGGATATTTAGGCATTGATGCTTTAGTTTCAAAAAAATCAGACTCTACCATATTATAAAGTGTATCAACATAGTCAAATGCTTTAGGCATTATGGCGAAAGATTCCATTAATTCTTCCTTTGTTTTAAGATGTAAATCACCTTTTTTAATATTATTGTTACCTATCTTCGATAGTGCTTCATATACTATTCTTTCTTCTTTATATAAATAACAAGTATTTGCGATAGGAAGTATTTTAATATCATGTTTTAGTGAAAAATTATATACATCAACATCACTCTCGCTAACACCTAGTGCAAGGTTTTTAAACACACCATTTAATTCATAATAAAATTCTGGATTACCAATAAGTATCGCATATATTCCATTAGTTAAATCACCTATATTATTTATATTTAAAGTACCTAATTCTTTTTTACTTGATATTCTTAATAAATTTCGATACCCCTCGCTATTATATGCATAGCACAATATATTAAAATCATTTTCTTTTATTTCTAATCCGATTAAAGGCTTAATATCATTTTGAATACATAAATTATAAAACTTGTAATGTCCTCTTAGGTTATCATCTGTAATAGACAACATCTTATATCCGTATTCCTTAGCTTTTGTGACGTAGTCATTTAAATGTATTGAGTTTTTAAGCATATTGTATTCACTTTGACCATATAAAAAAGCTATCATGATATAAAACCTCCTACTTTATTTATTATATCACGCTTTTACGCTTTTTAACTATAAAATAAGAAACAACCGCCACTACCCCTACAGGTATTAAAAATACCCAATAATATTTTTTTAAAAAACTTTTTTTAACATGAACTGTAATTGTTGCGTACGATGTTTTGCCAAATGAATTTTTAACTGTAACGTATGCAAAATATACACCTTCACTGTTTGTATTTACATTAGACGAATCTATTACAGCGTTTAATGTAATATCTCCGTCATATGTGTCAGTAGCTTTTAAATAATTAAAATAATTTATATTATCACCAACTGAAATATAAACTTCTTGTACTACAATACTAGGTACACTATCACAAACAACACTTACTACTAGTGTTTTTTCTTTTACATTCCCGGCAATATCTGTAGCTTTGTATACAACATTATATTCCCCTATTACTTTTCGCACTTGTGAGTACAAAACTTCTACCGACTTTATTTCTGAATTATCAGATAATACTTTAATTAGTGCTAAAAAATAATCTTCATCAAGTTTATCTACTTCTGATATATTTATTTCAATTCTATCTTTTACAAGTTGAATAGTAGGTTCTATATCATCATAAACTTCAAAAACTTGATCCCATTGTGTCTTATTACCATAATCATCTTCTACTTCAAAAGAGACTCTACAATCACCAATTAAATTTGTGTCAAGATAAGCATTGATTTTTGATGATATATTCTTACCTGTACCATCGTAAGCTTTAAAAAATCTTGACGGAATAAAAAGTTTGCCATATGCGATTCTAAAATCCTTCGTTAAAGCTTCATATGTAGGATCTTTATATACTCCTACTATTGATACATTAAATTTAGAAATAGCCTGATTCCCACTTGGATCTTTTGCGACAACAGAAAGTTCATAAGTCCCTGCCTTAGAATAAATAACTTTTGAATCATCATATAAGATATCTAATTCATTTAAACTATAATAATTATCAGTAATACTAATGTATTTAGCGTAATTTATTGATCCATTTATTTCAGTTTGAAGAGTCGAATTAAGACTAATAGTAGGCTTAATTTTATCTACTACATAAAAATATACCGTAGTAGTTTCTTCTATGGATGCGACGGCTCTATATGTAAGCTTATATGTACCAACTTTTGTTGTATAAATATAATCCGGATCTGTTTCATCCTCACCATACAAAATGCCTACTTCTTCACTAACTTTTTCACCTTGATAATATAAATCCGCTCTTGGCAGTTTTAAATATTTATCTAGTGAATCGTTGACAGGAATTTCAATCATTGTATTTTCCCATACGAAATAATAGGTACTAGCATTTGCCATTGCATTTATCTTTATAACTAATATAAATATTAAAAATATACCAATAATTAAGAATTTCTTTTTCACATTAATCATCCTCCACTATCTATATATCAAAAGATAGTAGATAATTACTAAAATATATTTCCATTATTCCTTCTTGAAGCATTTCTTCAATATCATCTTTTTTAGTTTTAAATATTATTTGATGAGATTCCATAACATTGGTTTTAATATCAAGGTAAGCCTCTAGTGAATAATATCTAAGTCTTTTATACGGACATTCATCAAACAAATATATTCCTATTTTTACTTTACAATTTATAACAATTACTTTTCTTTGATTATTATAAGTGTAAACTAATCCTACCATATCGCATCAAACTCTTTATGCATTCTTTCTATTTTATTTATGGTCTCAAGCGCAATCTTATACCTATTCATTTTCGAAAGTCTTTTTATAATAATATCCTTAGTAAGTTCTATTAGATACCACGAGTGCATACTAATAGCACTTGGGAATAGGTTTATATCACACTCTATGAATAATTGATTTTCATCATTTAAAGTTTGTTCTAAAAATTTTATATATAATATTTCTTCCTCCTTTAAATCATTTAATACTAAAATACTTTCCTTAAATTTTGATTTATCTGTATAATATAAATTTATTAAGCGATAGAAGAAAGATATTTTTTTATATTCAGATACCTTTTTAACTTTTTGGTTGAATATATCATGTAAAAGCCTTATTTCATCTTCATATGCTGTATTTTTAAACTTTGGTATCATGTAATAAAATTCATCATATATATTGTTCATAAGATAATATTTAGCTTGATAAAATATTACTTCATCATATTTCTTATGGTTCATTAATTGGTTATCAAGAGATGCTAGTCTATTAGATAGTGGTAAAAATCTTCTAGAATTTGTTAAATAATATATCTTTAATAATTCTCTCATCGATATAGCTTTTAAAATATCGGATATATCTTTATTTCTTATAATACGATTTAATATTATATTAGCTTCTTTAAAATTATGTATCTTTGAATATAAAATTCCACAAAATATTGCATATACCACTAGATCCTTATCATTCATAGATGATATTAATTTATCTAATTTATTATTTATATCAACCGCATCATCAAGCATATTAAAGTATGTATAATAAATAAGTTTCATAATAGATGCTTTATAATTATCAAAATTTTTTATCAGATTATAGTTATTTATAATCTCCTCATCTAAATTATAATAGGTAGAATCAACCATAATATCTATATATTTACTTAGATTGTATAATATTTTTAATTCATCCTCACTTATGCTTACTTTATCACATAACTTTTGAACAAATTCTTTATTAGGGATAATACCATTTCTTTCTATTTTGCATAAATATGATGTACTACATACCATATCTGATGTTTGTTTTTGTGTAAGGTTGTTCTTTAACCTTTGTGTTTTTATCTCCGTCCCTATTATTTCATAATTTTTCTCTTCGCTTCTTTCTCTTAAAATTAATTCATCAATAATTTTCATAAATAAACCTCTCTTCGAAAAAAATTTTAATATAGAAGATTTTCTTTTATAATAGGTGTATATAAGAAACTTTTTTTAAACTTATGTTTTTTATGCACTATGTGCATATTTTACACATAAAAAAGAGAGAATATTTAAATATCCTCTCACTACACTAATATTCAATTAATTAAAAGATTGATTATAAAGACTTGCATATAATGAATCTTTTTTATTTAATAATTCATTATGAGTGCCGCTTTCTTTTATTTCACCATTCGATATAACATATATTTTTGAAGCTTTTCTTATTGTCGATAGCCTATGTGCAACAACAAGAGTTGTTCTACCCTCTTGTAGTTTTTCAAGTGATTCTTGAATCATAGCTTCTGTTGTATTATCTAGGGCAGAGGTTGCTTCATCAAGGATTAAGATTTTAGGGTTCTTTAAAAATACTCTTGCGATAGATAATCTTTGTTTTTGTCCGCCTGAAAGTTTAACTCCTCTTTCTCCAATAAGTGTATCATAACCATTTTCAAGAGAAGTTATAAAATCATGAATGTTTGCTTTTATACAAGCATCATAAACTTCTTCAATGGTCGCATCTAATTTTGCATACCTTATATTATCTAAAATACTTCCTGCAAACAAGAATACATCTTGTTCAACAATTCCTATATTTTTTCTTAAGGAATTTAATGTAAGCATAGACGTATCATATCCACCTATTACAATGCTTCCTGATGATGCATTATAAAATGATGGAATCAAATGGCATATTGTACTTTTACCGCCACCTGAAGGCCCCACTAAAGCAACACTTTCGCCCTCATTTATTTTAAATGATATATTTTTAAGTACTCCTTTAGTGGTTTCATAATTAAACGATACATTCTTAAATTCAATATCACCATTTAATTCATCAACATCTTTAGCATTAGGGTTCTCATATTCTTCTTTTTCATCTATAATTTCTGTGAATCTTTTAAATCCAGTAACACCATTTTGCCACTGCTCTGTAAAATCTATAAGTGTTGTTAGTGGTGTTATAAATATAGATATTGAAACTGCAAATGTTACATATTCTGAGATAGTAAAATTAGCGCTATCACATATGCATAAAATTCCACCTACTACAAGAAGAATTATGTTAAATAGATCAGTCACAAACTGAGTAGACGCAAAAAATTGTCCCATAGATTTATATGCTACACTCTTCTCTATAACACATTTTTTGTTGCTTACTTCAAATTTTTCTTGTTCATATTCACTATTAGTAAAGGCTTTTGTGACCCTTATTCCTGTAATAGATGATTCAAGAGATGCATTAATGAGTGCAACGGCTTTTCTTGTTTCGTGGAATACTCTATTCATTTTCTTACTCATAACAATATTTATTATAATAAGGAATGGTACACAACAAAGTAATATTAATGCAAATCTCCATTCAATATAGAGTAAATATGAAAATGATAAGATAATAGATAATCCACATATTATTATATTTTCAGGCCCATGGTGAGCAAGTTCAGAAACCTCTATCAAATCATTTGTCATTCTACTCATAATTTCACCAGTTTCATTTTCATCGTAATATGAAATTGGTAAACTTTGTAGTTTTTTAAACATTTCTCTTCTCATATCAGCTTGCATATTAACGCCCATTACATGACCATAATATTGTACAAAATATCTTAAAAACATTCTTATTATATAACATCCTAAAAGGGCTAATCCTAACAAGCAAATAAATTTTATTTTTTCATTTTTTACTAAGTCTATACTTGGAACTATATCTCTTAAAATTTTATTTGTGAGTATAGGATATCCCATGCCTACTAATGCAATTACAAGAGATGCGAACATATCAAGGCAAAATATCTTTTTATATGGCTTATAATAACTTATAAATCTTTTAAACATATTTTCTCAACCTACTTCTTTCTACAATACATTTTAAGCTTGCAGTTTTCACACAACGGATTTTTTGATTTACAATAATATCTACCAAATAGCAAAAAAAGATGATGTGATTCTATCCAATCTTCTTTTTTTATTATTTTCTTTAATTTCAATTCTACATCTAAAACGCTTGAATCCTCTTTGACAAGTTTTAATTTTTTTGAAACTCTATCAACGTGCGTATCAACAGGAAGGGCTGGTATATTAAATCCTAGTGCTTGTACGACTTGGGCAGTTTTTCTTCCAACGCCTGGAAGGGATGTTAGACTTTCAAATGATGATGGTACTATACCATTATACCTCTCTACTATAGTCTTAGACAAATTTATTATATTATGCCCTTTATTCACATAAAGACCTAATGGTTTTATAATAGATAATACATCTTCATAAGAAGCTTTGCTTAATGACTCTACATCACTATATTTTTTAAATAAATCTTTTGTTACAATATTTACATGCTTATCAGTTGTTTGAGCTGATAATACCACCGCAATAATTAATTCGTAATTAGAAGAATATTCTAACTCTGGAGATGGAATTATAAAACTTCTTAATATATTTATAATATTATAAACTCTATTCATTAGTTTAATTTTGCTAAAGCTTTTGTAAGCTCGCTTTCTTTCTTTACTCCTGGTTTAGAATCTGATGCATTTATATGATTTTTAACTATAGTTCGTTCAACAAAGCTAATATTAACATTTCCTTTTTTAATTGCGGCTTTTATAGCATCTTTAATTTCTTCAATTAAAAAACCTTCTGTGACAAAACTTTCTATTTTAGAATATTCCATAACAGAAATTGGTTTGTTAGTACCGCTCTCATATAAAGACACAATGCTTGATAGTTCACCTTTAACCTTTTCTATTTGTGATGTTTTTAATAAATCTTCCATTTTAATAAATAAAGGTTTTATTGTAGGTCTTTCATCAGCAAATCCATCTTCATTAGTTGTTATTATTGTTCCATATATTTTTTTATTTATTAAATTATCAAGTGATTGTTCTACATCAGTTTTTGATAAATTAACATCAGTTGCTAATTTATTAATTCTTATCTTTTTAGAATTTTTAATATAATCTAGGATTTTAAATAAAACTAAAACATCATTAGGAGTTAACTCTAGAGCATATTGATAATTTAAAATCATTTTATATACATCTAAATAACCATCTAAAAATAATTGTTCTAACAAAATATCCCTCCTACTTGGCAACTTTTAAAAGTGCTTGTTTTGCGGCGTTTTGTTCCGCATCTTTTTTAGTACTTCCAAATCCTCTTCCCATAATCATTTCATCCATTAAAACTATAGCTTCAAATGTTGTATTATGCGATGGTCCTTCTTTACCTACTATCTTATATTCTAGTGAACGTTTATCTGCTTGAACTAATTCTTGAAATTTTGACTTATAGTCAACAATTGCATTAACCTCATCAAAATAAGGAACTACTATCTTATTAAATATTTCATATACATAGTCAAATCCTATTTCCAAAAAGCACGCTCCTAAAACCGCTTCGAACGCATCCGCAACTATAGCTTTTTTACCTCTTGATAGATTTAATTCCTCACCATTTCCTAAATATAAAAATTCAATAAGATTTATATGATTTGCATATATATCTAAAGCTTCTTCACGAACAGATTGTGCTCTTTTCTTAGTCATGTCTCCTTCATTTAAACTCATATTTTTAAATAAATATTTTGACATACAAAGTTCAAGAACCGCATCGCCTAAAAATTCGAGACGCTCATTGCATTCTCCCCCATGCTCATTTGCATACGATGAATGAGTTAACGCTTCTTTTATTATTTTTTTATCACTAAATTTTATTCCAAGAATTTTTTCAAGTTCACTAATTGGTCTCATTTTTTACCTCAGATAATTTTAAAAGTTCTTCTTTTAACTTTGAAATAACATCATTTAATACCATTTCTCGTGCTTGTCTTATCGCATTATAGAACGCAATACTATCACTACTTCCATGAGCTTTAATCACAGGGCTTTCAACTCCTAAAACCATTGCGCCACCAACTTCTTTAGAATCTAGTCTCTTTTTAAATTTCTTTAAATTTTTTCTCATGAATAAATAACCTATTTTTCCACCTATTGAGGCTTTTATTTCATCAGTTAACATTCTTCCCATTACTTTAGCAGTACCTTCAACTGTTTTTAATACAAGATTTCCACTAAATCCATCAGACACTATAATATCAGCCTGTGTTGTAAGTACTTCGTTTGGTTCAACGTTTCCTATAAAATTAATTGATTTGGCATCCTCAAGAATTTGATAAGCTTCCTTATCTACTTCTCTTCCCTTACCTTTTTCAGATCCGATATTAATTAATCCTACTTTAGGATTATCAAAATGCAAAACATCTCTTGCTACTATAGATGCCGCAATCGCAAATTCACGATAATGTTCAGGTTTTAATTCAACATTAGCTCCTACATCTAACAATAATTTCCCACGTCCGTCAAAGGATGGAACAATAGGACATAACGCAACTCTTTGCATTAATCTTATACGTTTAATAATAAGGTGTGCCCCCATTACAAGACATTGCGTAGGCCCTGATGATACAACCGCATCAACTTCTTTATTTTTACCTAAATACATAGCCTTAACCATAGAAGATTCTCTTTGATTTCTTATGGCACGTACTGGATCATGTTCTCCCATATCTAATACTTCTTTAGTATCTACTATCGTAATACGTTCTTTGTTTGTAAGAAGGGGATTTATTTTATCGGCATCACCAACTAATACTATTTCAATATCCTTAAATTTTTCTACAGCCATCATAGCGGCTGGAACTGTTGTATTAAAAGAATAATCTCCACCCATTGCGTCTACTGCAATTTTTATCATATCTAAAACCTCCAAAATCAATTATTATTTATTTTATCACTTTTGCTTAATCTTTTATAGACTTTAATTAGTTTAATTTATTTACCTTGTTCTCCAAGTCAATGATACTAGATACATATTTAGAATTACTTCCTTCTAAATATTCTTGATATAACCTTCTTGCATCTTCTCTAGATTCTATAAATGCTTTTTCATCATCTATTTTTAACTTCTTAAACCCTGATTGATTAAACCCAAGTATTTCACCATATCCTCTTATTTTCAAATCCATTTCTGAAAGAGTAAAACAATCATCGCAACTCTCCATTATAGAAAGTCTATTTGAATCTTTATCAGATACCAAAATACATCCACATATCAAATTATTTCTTCCTACTCTTCCACGAAGTTGATGCAATGTAGAAAGTCCAAAACGTTCAGCATTATATATAATCATGAGTGTTGCATTTGATATATCAATACCTACTTCTATAACTGTTGTTGATATCAAGACATCAAATTCATGTCTCGCAAATTTATCCATCACACAATCTTTATTTTTCATTGCGCCATTTAATGTGCCTATTTTCACATTAGGCAGTCTGTTTTTTATTATTTCTACAACCTTATCAATTGTATATAGTTCTTCATTCACTGATTCTAAAATAAGTGGTGTCACAATAAATATTTGATGTCCTTTTGAAACGTTCTTTTGTATTGCGTTTATTATAAAATCTTCATCCTTAGTTTTTACAACTTTAGTTAAAATCTTTTTTCTATCTAAAGGCCTCGTAGTAATTGTTGATATATCTAAATCAAGACATTTTGATATACCAAGAGTTCTTGGAATTGGTGTTGCGGTTAGAAATAAACTATCCGCCATAATTCCTTTATTTATTAAGGCTTGGCGTTGCATAACCCCAAAACGATGTTGTTCATCTATTACTACAAGTCCTAAATTATTATATACAATATCATCACTAAAAAGAGCATGAGTACCAATTAAAATATCAACATTACCATTCTTTATATCTTCTTTTAATATAGCCCTTTCACTTCTTCTTATGTCACCATTTAAAAGTCTTATTCTGATATTATATTTTTCAAAAAGTTTTAAAGCTTTTTGATAATGTTGAACTGATAAAACTTCAGATGGAACCATTAAACATCCCATATAACCTGAAAGATAATTTGCATAAAGAGCTGTGAAGGCAACTATAGTTTTTCCACTTCCAACATCTCCTTGTATAAGCCTATTTAAAAGATGATTTGATTTCATATCTTTTATTGTGTCAAAAATAGCTTCTCTTTGATCTTTTGTAAGTTCAAATTCTAACTTTGAAATAAATTCTTCAATTTTATTACTATCAATATCTTTTGGTTTCTTTATAAAAGTATCATAATAATATTTAAGACATACAAGTCTTACATTATATTCTAAATATTTAAGATAATCATTTACATATGTTATTTTACTTATATCTTTTTCATCATTTGGAAAATGCATATCGTATAAAAATTTATTATAATCTTCTATGTTATTCTTCTTAAGAATTGATTCTGGAATGTCGGTTTTTATGTCAATACTTTCATCAAACACCCCTTTTATAGCCTTCCCTAAGATTTTATTTGATATTTTAATAGAATATACCGGTTCAATAAATTCTTTAAAATCATCATTAAATAACTGTTTTAAATAAAATGTATTTTCTAATGGTTTATATAGGCCAAATATAGTATATTTAAAACCTTTTTTCAATTTATAACGCAAATAATCCATACCAAATGCCATTACTTTAATTCTTTTAGCATTAGACGTAGCATAAAATAGTAAACATTTTACTTTTGATATAGTTGTTAACGCTCCTTCAACTAAAATATCTATTGTAATATTCATATCAAAAGATATAGTATTAATATCTATTTTTTTGTAAATATTATATGACGTGGGAGCTAATAAGATTAAATCTTTTTTTGTATAAATTCCCGCATTATTTAATACGTTTTTATATTTTTGTCCTATTCCTTTAATTTCTTCAATATTATCAGTTAACATAGATACCTCTATAAAAATAAGAGGTTGACTAAATCAACCTCTTTTGTTTATGTAAGATTAATTATTCAACAGAAATTATATATGAATAAATATCTTGTCCACCATTTATAACTTCAACCTCTAAGTCCTCATTAATATTTGAAGCGTAGTCTGAAACACTTAGAGCTTCTTCTTCAGTAACATCTTTTCCATAGAAAATTGTTACAACAGAAGACTTTGCATTAACTATTTCATCAATAAGTTTTTCTGCAGCATTTGTTTTCTCTTTTACAGAAACTATAATATTACCATTAGCAATACCCATATAGTCTCCATTAGAAATCTTTACACCTTTGATTTCAGTATCACGTACAGCATATGTTACTTCACCACTTGCAGTAGAATCTACAGCTTGTTGCATAGCCTTAACATTATCATCAAATTTTGCTGAACTATCAAATACCATTAACGATGCATATCCTTGAGCAATAGTTTTTGCTTTAAGAACCGCAACATTTTTATTTTTGCATAATTTTACTGCTTGTTCTGCAGCTAAAATAACATTAGAGTTATTTGGAATAATAATTATGTTTGTAGCATTAACACTATCAACAGCATTTATAAATGCTTCAGTTGATGGGTTCATAGTTTGACCACCATCAATTATATAATCACAACCAAGTTCTTCGAATGTCGTTTTTATACCATCACCAAAACATACAGAAATAAGTCCATATTCTTTGTGTTCTTTATTTGTTTCACATTCTTTAGGAGCATTTTTATTAACGACACTTACAGAAATAAATTCTCCTTGTTTTTGAAGTGTATCAAGAACCTTACCTGGGAACTGTGCATCAATATGAACTAAAAGCACATTACCTGAGGCAGTAAGGTTAATATTATTTCCCATAGTTTTTAAAGATTTATTTAATGATTCAACATTTAATTTATCTACGTTATTAAGATAAACCTTAACCTCAACACTATATTGATATTTAGGATCATCTTTTGATTGTGTTTCTTCATTAACGCTTAAAATCTCACCTTTTACAGCCATTAACATTCCTTCGATAACCTTAACAAAACCTGCTCCACCAGAATCTACTACTCCAGCCTCTTTTAAAACAGGTAACAAATTAGGTGTATTATCTAAAGATTTTTTAGCTTGTTCAATATAGATTTCAAGTAATTCTTCAAGGGAAGAAATATTTGTTTCTTTTTCTAAATATTGAGCTGCTTCTCTTACAACGGTTAAAATAGTACCTTCAACTGGTTCCATAACAGCCTTATAGGCAACTTCATATCCTGAAGTTAAGCAAGATACGAAATCATTTAAATCTATTTTATCTTTACCAATTTCTTTTAATTTTAAATATAAACCTCTAAAATATTGAGATAAGATAACTCCGGAATTTCCACGAGCTCCCATCAATAATCCTCTAGAAAAAATCTTTGACAAATCAACAACAGATGTTACTTCAGTTTTAGAAATTTCATTAACACCTGACATCATTGTCATTTGCATATTTGTTCCAGTATCACCATCAGGTACTGGGAATACATTTAAACCATCTACTTCTTTGTGATGATTTTTTAAATTAATTGCGCCGTTAATTACCATTAGTTTTAGTAATTGACTATCTATCGCATTAGTAGACATAAAATGCCCTCCAATTCTATTTTGAAAATCATGACTAGTTAAATATAACATATGCCATAAAAAAAGTCAATTAAAGACTATATATCCCCTTTAGTCTATATTATAGCATATAAATTAAAAATGTAAAATGTTTTTTACATATACATATTAATATATAGTAAAAGTAAACAAAATTTACTTTAAAATTATTTTTTTTTAAAAACATATTGATTTATTTCTTTGATGTGGTAAAATTAAAGGGCTTGATTAAAATATTATAGCTTTAAGGAGGTAGTTCAATATGGCAAAGTGCTATGTAACTGGAAAAACAACTACATTTGGTAATAAGAGAAGCCACGCTTTAAATGCTAGCCGTCGTACTTGGAAGGCAAACCTTCAAACTGTTCATATCGTTGACGAAAATGGAAACGTTAAGAAGGTTAAGGTTTCAGCTAAAGCTTTAAAGAAGGGAAATCTAAATAGAGCCTAATGTACGCAAATCGGTTTAATACCGATTTTTTGCGTTTTATAGGGTAAAAAAATAACCCATCAGTTTTTTTTAAAACCAATGGGATTTTTTTATTTTAATAGATTATCGATTCTTTCTTTTCTATTTGAAGCATTCATTACATATGATCCTGCGACAACTATATCAACACCTTTTTCACGACATAGTTTTACAGTATCAGCATTAACGCCACCATCTACTTCGATTAGATATTTATAACCAAACTTTTCTCTTAAGTTATAAAGCACTTCTATTTTAGATAATGCGCTTGGCATGAATTTTTGTCCTCCAAATCCTGGTTCAACAGACATCACTAAGACTAAATCTACCTCTTGTAAATACTCTTTTATTTCATCTACTGATGTATTTGGTTTAATTGATATTCCTACTTTTTTATTATACTTTTTAATTTCTTCTATTGTAGCTAACACATTAGAACTTGATTCTTTATGAAAAGTTATAATATCAGATCCTGCATCCGCAAAATTTTTTATATATTTAATTGGATCTTGAATCATTAAATGGACATCAAATATATTATCAGGACAATATTTTCTAAAGTCTTGAACAAATTTAGATCCAAATGTTAGATTTGGAACAAAAATACCATCCATAACATCTATATGAATGTATTTTACTAATGATTTGATTTCTTCTAAATCATTTTTTAAATTTGAAAAATCACATGTAAGTATTGAAGGACTAACTTCCATAATTTAACCTCTATTCTTTATTATTTCTTCTCTCATTTTCAAATAATTTACATATCTACTACTAAGTATTCTTTTATCTAAATACGCTTCGTATACAGCACACCCTTTAGTTTTTTCTAGATGCATACAATCATTGAACTTACAACTATATTCATTAAATTCTACAAAAAGATTTTTTAACTCTTCTTCTTTTAAATCAAAGAATGATAAATCAAACTTTGAAAACCCTGGCGTATCCCCAATAAGTATATCATTATAGTTATATATCGTTACTTCTCTTGTCGTATGTTTTCCTCTTCCTAATGCTTTAGATATAGCGTTAGTGTTTAAACTAAAACCAGGAATTATAGCATTTATTAATGTCGATTTACCAGCTCCTGTTTGTCCTGACAAAACAGACACCTTATCTTTTAATATTAAAAGAAGTTGTTCTCTTTCTTTTAAATTAAGCGAATTTACAAATAATACTTTGAATCCTATTTTTTCATAGTAATCCATTTTAAGCCTTAAATCAGTATATTCTTCTTCACTTAATAAATCTGATTTAGATATTATTATAACAGGTGCTATTTTTGCTTTAATAATATTTACTAAAAACATATCTAACAAATAAAAACTAAACGCAGGTTCTTTAGCCGCAAAGACTAATATAATTTGATCAACGTTGGCAATATCAGGTCTTATAAGTGAATTTTTTCTTGGTAAAACTTCAACTATATAATTATTCCCATCCTTAAATTCAAAGTTTACAAAATCTCCTACTTTAGGGCTTAATTTTATTCTTGTGGTTGATGTTTTTTTAGATAATTTGTTTGTTGATTTATTAAATGATGAATCCTCACATACTTTTTGATATCTAAGTCTTCCTGATGCTTTAGCTGATATCACTTCTTTACTATCTGTAAGTATTTGATAATTGCCACCATTTAAATTAATAATTCTTCCCTTTGGCATAATATTATTCCATATGTTTACTTCTAAGCTGTCCGCATGCCGCATCTATATCAGACCCGTATTCGAAACGCTGTGTAACGTTTATTTTGCACTTCTTTAATGTATCATAAAATTTAGTAGTATTTTCTCTACTGCTTTTTATGTATGGTTTTTCTTTTACTTCATTATAAGGAATTAAATTAACATAAACATTCATCCCTTTTAAAAGATGAGCTAATTCTAGAGCATTCTTTTCACTGTTGTTAATTCCTTCAAGCAAAATATACTCAATAGTCACTCTTCTATTTGTAATATTTATATATTCTTTTATCGCAGGAATTAATTTTTCAAGCGGATATGCTTTATTAATAGGCATAATCTTCGAGCGTATTTCATTATTTGGTGCATGTAATGATATCGCAAGATTTGATTGTAAATCTTCATGCGCATAATCTAGAATACGAGGAACAATACCTGATGTTGAAACAGAAATATGACGAGCACCTATTTCAAGACCAAAAGGATTATTGATAATATGAAGGAACTTCATTATATTAAGATAATTATCAAATGGTTCTCCAATCCCCATAACTACAACATGAGTTATCTTTATTCCTACAGCATTCATAACACTCATAAGTTGTAAAACGACTTCAGATGCATCAAGTCCTCTAATACATTTTTTCATTCCTGACGCACAAAAAGCACAGCTCATATTGCATCCAAGTTCTGATGTTACACAAGCACTATATCCATAAGGATGATGCATTAATACTGTTTCTATTAAATTTCCATCTGTAAGTTTAAATAAAAATTTATGCGTACCATCACTTGCAATTTGATGTGTTACAATTTCTAGCAAATCTAGTGAAAAGTCTTTTTTTAGACTTTCAATTACATCTTTTTTAATATTAGTTATTTCATCAAAAGATCTAATACCTTTTCTATAAATCCATTCATAAACTTGAGTAGCTCTAAAAGGTTTTAACCCTATTGATACAAAATATTCTTTTAAGTCATCTAAACTTAATCCGTAAATACTTTTCATTATTTCACCTTATAATTTTTATCTATTTTTTTCATAACCATATTTTTTTCATCATCATTATTGAAATTAGAAAGTTTAAACATATATACGACTGATGAATTAAGATACACGCATACAATGTCACCAAAATATGCAACTTTATATATTAATAAATAGTTAATTTTCTGATGGAATTTTGCGATTGTTGAATCTAATGTTATCTCCATTTCATTTTCTGAAAATTGATATTTATACTTAAATCCATAAGAAATAGCCTTATTTTGTATATCTACAAACTTACTAGCAAATATTCCTAATATATATGGTAGCGCCGCTATTATAAATCCACATGGCATTAAAATATATGGCAAAAATGAAGCATCATAATTATTGCTAAGGGTTGTAATTAAAAGTAAAACTCCTGCAATAAAAATAATAATTCCTATAATTGAAAAAGATAATCCACCTCTTACGGAATTACTTCTTGTGACTTTTATTAAATCATCTCTTGAAATCTCACCTTTATTGATAATTCTTTCGTTGTTTTCACCGATATCGTTTAATTCTTTTTCCATAATTTTCACCACTTTTTTCCATTATACCATATTTATAAAAAAGTACCTAATTATATTTGTTTTCACATATACTTATCCACATATAATTTAATATTAAAAACGCAATGTTTAACCATTGCGTCTTAATACTATGCTCTTAGATGAGCATCAAATTCCATTTCTAAGCGTTTTAAGATTGAATTAATTGTTTTATCAACATCACTAGCTTCTAGTGTTTTAGTCTTATCGTTGAACATCATTTTAACCGCAATACTCTTCATTCCTTCTCCAACACCTTCACCTTCATAAAGGTCAAATACCTTTAAATCAGTTAAAGTTTTTCTTGCAGTTTGGCGGATTAATGATAATATTTGTTCTGCTTCTATTTCTTTCTTGCAAACGATCGCAAGATCACGTTCTATAGAAGGGAACTTAGTGATTGCTTCATATTTAAATGGTTCATTTAAAAGTTCTAGAATAACATCTTCATTTAATTCAAATACAACCATTCTTGGTAAGTTATGTTCTTTTAAGAAACGTGGATGAAGTTCTGTAATGAATCCTACAGTTTTATCCTTAGCTCTTATTGATGCACATCTTCCTGGGTGGAAATTTTTATTTAATGATGTTTCTTTCTTGTACATAACATTCTTAAGTCCAATACGAGCAAATAAATTCTCAAGTATTCCTTTTACAAGGAAGAAATCAACAGGTGTTTTTTCCATTTGCCATAAGCTTGATGAATAAAGTCCTGTAAGAGCTCCTGAAATTAGATTTATTTCACTTGTAGTATCATATCTCTTACCTAGTTCAAAGAACGCAAGGTCTGAGAATTTACGAGCTTTATTATATGATATCGCATCACATACACCATTTAATAATGATTGTCTCATGACAGCTCTATCTTCTGTCATTGGCATTAATAACTTAATAGGTTCTGCTTCGTATGTTGTATAATCATTCAAATCATTTTCATTGATTAAAGAATATGTAATAGTTTCATTTAATCCAAATCCAGATAATAAGTATCTTACGTTACGCTCAAATTTTTGTTTAAATGTTAAAACACCCTTATCATTTGTTTTAGGATTAACTGTAGGAATATTATTATATCCGTAAATACGCGCAACATCTTCAATAATATGTTGGTCCCAATCCTCTAAATCCATACGACGTGAAGGAATTGTTATGTTATACACATCACCATTTAATTTATATGCATAATTTAATCTATCAAAAATGTGCTCAACCTCTTCTTTTGAAATAGTTGTTCCAAGAACAGAATTTACTTTATCCAAAGTGATTTCTACATGTTTTTCATTATATGGCTTTACATCATTTGATGCGATTTCTTTAGATATTTCTGCATCACATAAAGTCTCTAGCAAGTAAAGAGCGTAATCTAGAGCTCTTTCAACTCTTTGGTAATCAATTTTACGTTCAAAACGTGTTGATGATTCACTCTTTAATTGTAATCTTTGTGATGTTTTTCTTATTTTTAATGGATTAAAATAAGCAGCTTCTATCGCAACATTTACTGTGTTTTCTGTAACTTCAGTAGAAGCTCCCCCCATAACTCCAGCAACACAAACAGCTGTATTTGATGAAGTAATCACGATATCATCACTATTTAGAATTCTTTCTTTTTCATCAAGAGTTACAAGCACTTCTTTATCTTTTGCATTTCTTACTAGAATGTTACCATTTAATTTATCCGCATCAAAAGAATGAAGAGGTTGACCTAATTCCATTAATACATAGTTAGTAATATCTACTACATTATTAATAGGTCTTATTCCTGATGCGATTAATCTTGCACGCATCCATTCAGGGGATTGCTTAATCTTAACATTCTTAGCATATCCAATTAAATATTTAGGACAATCAGTTGTTTCAACTGAAACACTAATAGGGTTTTTAATATCTTTATATGTAGGTTTATAATTCTTCAAATTTATTTTCTTGTCTAACGCTGCACAAACATCATATGCAACACCTTCAATTGATAATAAATCTGATCTATTTGAAGTAAGTTCTAAATCATATACGTAATCATTTAAATGAAGATAATCAAGTGGATTTGATCCAACTTTAGCATCTTCAGGTAATAAATAAATTCCATCTTTAAATTCATCTGGAACATATTTATCTTCGAATCCTAATTCTTGAAGAGAACAACACATTCCATTTGATTCAATTCCTCTAATTTTAGAGGCTTTTATTTTAAAATCACCAGGTAATACTGCTCCAACACGAGCCACAATAACCTTTTTACCTTGAGCCATATTTGGCGCACCACAAACAATTTGTGTTATACCATCACTTAATTCAATTTGACATTTATGTAGATGTGTTCCTTCTACATCTTCACACTCTACTACATACCCAACTTCAAGGTTTGTTGCGGTAGTTAGCGGATATTCTTCTTCTATTTCTACAATATGAGTAGAAATAGCCTTAGACAAATCTAAAATACTTACATCACTTAAGTCTATATAATCTTTAAGCCAATTTAAAGAAACCTTCATAATTACTTAACCTCCTTGAACTCACGTAAGAATCTAACATCATTGATGTAGAAATTTCTGATATCATCAATTCCATTTTTTAAGATTGCGACACGTTCAATTCCTATACCAAACGCAAATCCTTGAATCTTCTTAGGATCATATCCTGACATTTCAAGAACTTGATTGTTAACCATTCCTGCACCAAGTACTTCAATCCATCCTGTACCTTTACACATTGAACATCCACTACCACCACATTTAGAGCATGAAACATCAACCTCTACTGATGGTTCTGTAAATGGGAAAAATGAAGGACGAAGTCTTATTTCATTCTTTTCACCAAACATTTTTCTTGCGACTTCTAGAAGTGCACCTTTTAGATTTGCAAATGTAATATCTTCACCAAGTACAAGCCCTTCACATTGCATGAATTGATGAGAGTGAGTTGCGTCATCCGCATCTCTTCTATATACCTTACCTGGGCAAATAATCTTGATAGGTTTTCCATGTTTTTCAAGCATAGTTCTTGCTTGAACTGGAGATGTTTGAGAACGAAGTAATAATTCAGGATTGATATAGAATGTATCTTGCATATCACGTGCTGGATGTCCTTTAGGTAAATTTAATTTCTCAAAACAGAATTCATCAGTTTCAATTTCAGGACCTTCCGCAACTTCATATCCCATACCTATAAATAAATCTTCAAGTTCCATTATTATTTCGTTTAGTGGATGAATTGAACCTTTATTAAATTCATAACCAGGAAGGGTAACATCAATTGTTTCTTCACTAAGTTTTTTATTTATTTCTTCTTCTGTAAGCATATCTAATTTTTCTAAATATGCATTTTCCATTTCAGTTTTAGCATCATTTGTTAGTTGACCTAATTCCTTCTTTTCTTCAACATTTAAATTCTTCATTTGACTCATTATTGAAGCGAGTGGTCCTTTTTTTCCTAAAAAGTTAGCCTTTTGAGCATTAAGTTCTACTTTATCTTTTACATCTTTAAATGCTTTTTTTGCATCTTCAACAATCTTTTTTAAATCATCTTTAACCATAAAAATCCTCCTATAAAATTAAAAAAAATCGTCCAAATAAAGGACGATTAGTAAACCGTGGTGCCACCTTAGTTCGAGTAATACTCGCACTCATTATCCTGTAACGTAGGAATACGTATGTTATTAGCATCGCTCCAAAGTGAATTCAATCATATCCATTCTAGAAGCTTTCACCATACACTTCATTCTCTTAAGAATTTCAATAATTTACTACTCTTTATCATTGCATTACAACCTAAATTATAGCATCTTGCAAAAAATATTCAAGTGTTTTATGCACGCATTCTTTAATAGACTTTAGAAAAGAAAATAATTTCTTATTATCTTTTGCCAAAACTTAAGGCTTTAGATGTAATTTAAAACATCATCACCAAATATATGGTACTAATCCAAGCCTTAATCCCACAACCTCTTGATTTACTGCTTTGTATATACTCGCATACCATTTAATCTAATCATGTTAAATTATGTTGACTCAATAGCTTTTCTTGAGGCTTCATCCACAAATAAAATTTTTTTAGGCTTTAGGTTCCTATAGTAGTGATAAGCACCGCCAAATAGACTTTCACTAATAAGTTTAGGCTATAAAACAAAAGCGGGGATAATCCCGCTAATGTTTATTTACACAAATTTATTGTTGTTCCCAAACTGTAACTTCACCATCAACATAATGCCAATATTTGTTTGCATTATCTGTAGGTTTTGATTCACTATAATAATAAAGTACAATGTCAATTTCAGGTACATTATTTCCTATACTTATGCTATTCCACTCATCTAATGTTCCATTATAATAAATATTAACCGAACTAAAATAATGGAATACATTATTCTCGATTGTCTTAACACCGTTTCCAACTATAAATTTTTTAATATTAGTACACATCTCAAATACATAACTTTTTAATGTTATTACACTATCAGGAATCTTTACGCTTGTAACTGAATTGCTTTTGAACATGTAATTTTTTACATCACCTAGGGCTGTGACAGTTTTTCCATCAATTTTTGATGGTATTACAACTTCAGTTTTTGAACCAGTATATTTAGTTATTGTCAAAGTATCATCGGTATTTGTTGTATATTCATACACAAGAGTGCTATCATATTGCGCCTTATATGTAACATCACCATTTACTGCACTTATTTCTTTATCCCAACCTTTAAATGTATATTCATATCCATCATATACATCTTTTGTTGGTGTTTGAGAATCATATGTAGGTATTGTTCCAGGTTCTACTAGCGTATCTTTTTCTAGAATACTATCATCATAATTTACCCAATTAACTGTATATGAAACTATTACAGCGATGTCTTTATAATCTTCATATCCACATATAGTACAACTTCTTTTTTCTTGACCTTTTTCTGTTTTAGTAGCTTCTTTTACAACACTCCATTGTCCATATGTGTGGTCTGCTTCATCACCTTTTACATCATCACCGCAAGTTGACGCGTGCCAGTGTTTAGTTGCGTTCTTACTCCACTCGGTTGCATATGTATGAGTATGTGTTTCTTTAGGTGAATCATCCTTATCATCTTTACTACATGATTTTACTGATAGCACAATAATTAAAATTAAAATTATTAATGCACATGCTGATGCTGCTGAGATTATTAATGTTTTTTTATTTTTCATAATTATCCTCCTATATTATAGGTCCTTATAAAAAAAGGACCTTGATTAAAAACCAAGATCCAAATTGGATGTAAATAATATTCTTACCCCCCCCATAAATATTTATAATTCATGGGGAGCAAGGTTTTCTTTACTTATATTATATCATATTGATATCCTTATGTCTATTTATATTTTTTACTAACAATGCTATAATTGTTTCGGTGATATTATGAACAAATTCATGATTAACAAAATCAACATGTATCAACAAAACAAAAATCCATATGGCCCTAAAAAATGTAGATTTCTTCCAACGTGTAGCGAGTATGCTAAAATATGTTATGAAAGATTTAACTTTTTTAAAGCCTCTTTTTTAGTTTCAAAAAGATTTTTAAAATGCAATCCTTTTCACAAAATGTCTTTAGACATTCCACCAGAGAAAAAAGAATATAGGCATAAATTCCCAACTCTTGAAGAAAGTATTGAGAAAGAAACTCTAAATAAATTAATTAAATAATTATTTTAAACTTCTTTCTGATTCTACTGATTCATCTAAATCTACTTCTTTAACTTCAACTATTTGTTTATCGTTAATTTCATCTACAGCTATTTTAGTCTTTTCATCTTCATCTTGTTCTTTAATAGTTGTAATATTTATAGTTCCTGTGAAATTTTTATCAAATAATTGATATTTTGATATATTATTTTCAAATCTTCTTTCAGCTTTTGAATCTTTCATTTTCTTGTCAAATTCTTTTGATGTTACATCAAAGTTTTCCATTACATAATTTTTGATTTCATTTAACATACCAACCTCAAAACTATGTTGTTCTTTATGAAACCATCTATAATAAAATCTATGGGCATCATGCATCTTTTTTAAATACATATAATCTGCTCTAATCGATTGAAGAGTTGTGCTTTTTCTTAATCCATCATCTTCAATACGCTCACATTTATTAAGAATATTTGTAATATTTTCTCTTGTACTATTAAATTCTTCTTTTATTTTTTCTTCACTATATCCTCGCATTTCTTTACTTCTAATATTTTGTAATTTATTCTTTGAGTTATAGTCAGAACCAATTTTTGAAGCTTTTAGATCTAATGTTTTAGCAACCTCTAGTGCTAATTCATCTCTTGTATTTCCTCCATATGAAGGAAGAGCCATACTAGTAAGTTCTCTTAGGGATGTTGTAAAGACATGATCAAAATCATCAATAGCCTTTGATACATCTTTTTCGTCTTTTAAAAATGGTATACCATTTTGTTTCCTTTTATTTTGCTTAGTTAAAAACTCTGATATCCATCTTCTATATTTAACTTTAAAATCATTATTAAAAGAATTTAATTTATTTTCTTTTACAATGTATTTTTCAACTTTTTTCTTTTCTTGATTTTGAACATCATAGCCTCTTGAATTCATAGAAAAGAATGATTTATATTCATCTATTACTTTATACATATTGAAATTGTACTTTTCTGCAAAATGACGCATCATTTTACTATTATCAGTTTCATCAGGTGATATTTCACGCTCAATCTTAGCATTTTCAGCACGATTTACTTTTTCACTATGTGCTACATATTTTTTAGTACCATCAATGGTTCTCATATCATATAAATTACTTTTGCTAATCTTTTGAACCTTCTTTAGTTCAGCATCAGCTTTTTCTCTTTTGGCTTTTTTAAAGTTCTTATTAGCTTCTCTTCTTTTACCAGCAAATTCACTCGCAATTTTCTCATTTTCTTCGTCTTGCATATACTAGATCTCCTTATTTAATATAGTTCTATCTTCTTCACATATAACCTTATGTGATTTATATAATGCCCCTAAAGCTCTTTTAAATGCTTTTCGAGATATTTTTAATGTGTTTAGCACATCATCACTTGAAGATTTAGCGCTAAGGCTCATAACTCCATCATGTGATCTTAGGTAATTTAGGATAATTTCTTCATCTGTATCAATCATAAATTCTTTATTTTGAATTAAAGAGCCATTATATTCATCTTTTTTAACCATTATGATTTTAGGAGTTACCATTTCTCCTAATCTATAAACTCTTCTAAGATGAGTCTTGTGAACAAATATATATGCTAAATCAAGAGTTACTATTCCAACCCCTTCAATACCTGGTCTTATTACATAACCTGAGACCATATCATCTTTTTCGTAAGTTTTCTTAGACTCAAGGTCTATTATTTCAAACCTATTAAGTGGTTTTGCAATAAACGAATTCTTTTTTTGTTTTAATCTAAGTAAGATAGTATCATCTATATCTGGCCACATCATTTTATCGTATGGCAAATAATCAAGAGGTATTAACACGTCTTTTGATGTATTATTATCTACAAATACACCTAAGTTTGAAACAACTTCTACAACTTTACAGAACCCAGGAGTAGTTAATGTTGCGTTTGGTATATTCGTAGTTGCGCTTGGTCTACCTTTTGAATCAAAATAAACAAATACTTTTATAACATCATCTACTTGATATTCTTTATCTGCTTCTTTAAAGTGTAGTAATACTTCACTATCAGAATCTTTAAGCATATAACCTAAATCTGATTTTCTTGCGACTTTAAATTCATTAATTTCACCAATTTTAAACATTAATTCCTGTCACCATCCTTATAATTTCTATCAGTTTGTTTTAAATAATCTTCTTTTGTAGGATTATTTTTTTTAGGTTTAGGATTTTCGTATTTTTTTATTAAATCCTTTTCCTTTTGTGTTAATTCTTTCATATTATTCACCAAGTTTTTCTTCTTTAATACCCATTGAACGCATAACTGATTTAATAGCTTCTAAATTATGATCTGTTTCATATGTTTCTTTAAGCCCACACAAAACATCAAATTGAAAAAATAGACCCTCATTTGTTGATAACGTATACCTTTTTAAATTCTTTTTTTTATTCTCTATTGTATAAGCTTTTACTTTATCTAATGATAATCTAAAATCTTCTGTAGGGATATAATCATGGAAGAAATTAGAAATTCTATGAAAATATAATTTATTATCATTAAGTACTGTCATAACATACATTTGATTCTTTTTAGGACTAAATATCTTACCATCATTAGGAATTACAGTTATAACACATGGCTTATCACCATGTAGATATCTATTTACTCTAAGTTCTAAAGTAATCTTTTTATAATTCTTCATATTTGAATTCCTCAACTCTTCTAATTACTTCATCAAGTCCTATAACCTTAATTACATCATCCATTGAAATACCTTCAGTTTTTCCTGTCGCAACTATACGTAAGAAATGATAGAATTCAGGGAACATTCCAATGTATTGCTCAGGATTCTTAGTGTATTTTTTCTTATCAGTATATCCTAATTCTTTCGCAAGGTCTTTCATTGTCTTAGTTGAACCATTTTTTATTTCATTAAAATAATTTAGATATGCGTCTTTTAATAACATCACATGTTCTTTTGAAACATTTTCATTGAATACTTCTTTTGATATTTCCATACCATCAAAAATATCATTATATAAGAATCCAAATTCTTTTAAAAATTGACTATAATTTGCAAGGTCTTTACGATGTTCATTTGAATCTTTTCCTTGAGTTTCAAATATTTTTGAAACAAACGCTAAATCTTTTGTAAGACGATTATATAAATCCTTATCAAATTCCATAGACCAAGCTAGTAGATTTTTAACATTAGTATCTACTTCTGTGTTAAATATGATTTCTTTTGATATATTATCAAGTTTTGCAAGATCAAATAAAGGACCATCTACACCCATATTTTCATATGTAAACTTGAAGTTTTCTAGTGATTCATTAGGATTTGCTAAATACCACTCTTCAAAATTAGAATTGATTAGGGTATATAAATATGCATATAAAGCTTTAACAGGATATCCTTGCTCAATATAATACATTGCGTTAGCTTCAGGATCTTTTCTCTTAGATAACTTTCTTCTAGATTCTCCATCCATTTTCATAACAGGCGCTACATGAGCATATTCTGGTTGTTTAAAATCTAAATATTTAAATAACTGCATATGAATTGGAAGGGATGAAATCCATTCATCTCCTCTTATTACCACACTTGTCCCCATTAAATAATCATCCACTGCATGTGCAAAATGATATGTAGGAATACCATCAGCTTTAAGTAATACGAAATCATTAAAGTTATTATCCATTTCAATATCGCCTTTAATTAAATCATGAATCATAATTCTTTTAGGTTCATCTTCAGGGACTTTAAAACGAAGAACAAATTCTTCACCATTTAAAATTCTTTTTAAAGTCTCATCTTCTGAATAATTTCTATACTTAGCATATTTTCCGTAATATCCTGGTGTTACTTTATCTTCTGCTTGAGAAGTTCTAATTTCTTCTAGTTCTTCTTCAGTCGCAAAACATGGATACGCAAGTCCTTTTTCTAAAAGGTATGATGCAAAAGTGTGATAAATATCTGCTCTATGAGATTGAATATAAGGTCCATATTCACCTTTTTCACTATCTTTTGTAATAACACCTTCATCTGGGTTAAGACCTAGTCTTTTAAATACTTCGCAAATGATATCAATAGCGCCTTCTTGTTCTCTTTTTTTATCAGTATCTTCAATACGAAGCATAAATATACCATTATTTTGGTGCGCAATACGTTCATTAATCATCGCAGTATAAACACCACCTATATGCAAGAAACCAGTAGGTGATGGCGCAAGTCTTGTGACTGTAGTTCCCTCTTCTCTTCTAGGATATTTTTTTAATATATCTTCTCTACTATATTTTAAATCTTTAAAAATTGCATTAACAAGTTTATTCATTTCTATTCTCCTTTTTTTGTAGTAGATCCAAATCCACCATCACGAATTCCATCTGCTTCATCATCATATGTTATAAAGAATTCTTTAAATATTCCTTGGGCAAATCCATCACCTTCTAAAACATTTACACTTTTTCCTTCGTTTGAATCATTTGTGATTTTAATAAATATATGCCCTTCATTTTTGGAATTATAATAATCACTATCAATAATTCCTACAGTATTATTTAGTTGAAGTCTATATTTAAATCCAAGTCCTGAACGTGGATATATTTCAAGTACATAACCATCTTCAATATACGCTCTTATACCTGTAGGTATTTTAGCTGTTTCTCCTGGATTTAAAATAATTTCTGTTGGAGCATAAAAATCATACCCTGCACTACCTTTTGTAGCTCTTTTTGGAAGTTTAATATTATCATATATCTTTTTAATCGTATCATCCGATAATGGATATGTATCCTTAAAATCTTTTAAAAATTGTTCAAATGATACTTTTTCAAATCTTGCGACACTTTTCATTTTTAATTCACCTCAAATAAAATTCATTTATAAACATAATACTATATTTTCTTAAATTTATCAATTATACAAGCCTTTATTTTACATGCCTCATTTGATATAATCAAATTGAGGTATTATTATGAACGATTATAGAGATTTTGGTTACTATTATGATGATATAATGCAAGAATTAGATTATATGGACTGGGTAGATTATACTGCAAGATTTGCTACAAAAGATAAAAAGATATTAGATCTTGCGTGTGGTTCATTAACATTTGCGATTTTAATGAAAAGTGAAGGTTATGATATATCAGGTCTTGACTTATCTGATACTATGCTTGAGGTTGGTAAAGCTAAAGCTAAAATGAACCATTTATTAATTCCTTTATATCATATGGATATGACAAACTTTAAAATTAATGAAAAATTCGATGTTATTACTTGTTATTTTGATTCATTTAATCACTTGCCTACAGAAGATATGGTTAAAGATTCAATCAAATGTTGTTATGACCATCTAAACGATGGTGGATTACTTCTTTTAGATATATTTTCAGAAAAAGCTTATCTAAATTCAGAAAAAGATGAAACATCAAATTCACTATCTTGCGACTACAGATGGAAAATAGATATACAGACAGAAAACAATTTATTACATCATCACTTTGAAATACATTCAGATGATGATAATATTACAGAAGATTACTACGAATATTATTACCCAATCGAATTATTTACTAAATCTAATTTATTTGATGTTTTAAATATTTCAGGAGATTTTAATGAATATTGTGATAAAAATGCGTTAAGAATACTTCTTGCGTTAAAGAAAAAATAAAACATCCCTTATGCTTTTGCATAGGGGATATTTTTTATAAATTTTCTTTATTCTTTTTTACATCATCAATAAATTTATCTTGTTTTTTTCTTAAAGACATAAGTCTTAATTTTGCAATAATTCCTTCATCATTCTTATCTTTCATAGTAGGGAAAGCTTTAATAAGTCTTTTAGTTGACCTTTTCATCTCTAACTTCTTCTTAGATTCTTGTGCAGAATCTACAAGTTTTATAGTTGCGTCTGCAAGTTTAGAACCAACTATGTCACTACCTTTTTGGTAATATTCTTTAGCTCTTGTGACATATTTAGCAAATTTAGTAGCTTGAATTGTTGATATTATTAAATCACAAACAAAATCAATTACCCATATTAATAACAACCATATTCCTACACTATGTGGAATATGTGATATTGGCCATCGCACAAGTGGTTGAATCAAATCATATACGAAAAGACAACATATACCCCAAATAACAGTAAATTCAAGACAAATATATCCTTTAAAATTAAATCTTCTTCCCGAATAATCCCACCATTTTTTATGATATAAAATCTCTAACACAACACCTGTTATAAGTTCTATCATAGTTGTAATAACAGCCGATAGTAAAAATACTAAGAATGGATGATTTTTTACAGGATCTAAAAGTACTAATACAGCACAAGCTCCTGCGCCATAGAGTGGGCAATATGAGCCAATTAAAAAGCCTCTATTGATAAATTTATGCGTTTTAAATGCTGCATAACAAACTTCCATACACCAACCTAAAAATGCATAGATTAAAAAGTACCATAAAAGTTCATATAGTGAAAAACTGTATATTATATCTTTGTATATAAAATCCATATAACCACCTCAGTACTTTTATTTTACACTTTTTTTATTTAATAAAAAAGGGAATTTTAAATTCCCTCAATTTTATCTTTATTCCATTCTCTATAAAGAACTTTATATAGCGGATTATATAGATATGTTATTGTAAATATTGTTGATAATATTAATAATATTTCAAACGGAATATCCGCAATAAAATAGGCTTTTACATCAATATCTAGCCATATTGCGTTTGCGATTAAAAACACCATACAATATATCCATGAGCACATAGATGCAAATATTACTTTAATAAATATTTTTTCATCCCTCACTAGATACATAACAACAACTAAAATAACATATCCTATAAGCATTGGTATCATTACAATAGGTGTAAATGAACCCATTACAATATTATCAAGTATTACATGTATTAATACTACAATAAGTGAATATCTAATACCAAATACAGCTGCATAAAGAGATATCAAAAGAAATGTCAGTTGTATATTTGGAAGGAATGTTAATACTTCTTCTTGAACAAAAAGTATTACAGCCATCAGTGATAATATACACATTTTTCTAATCGTTAATTTATTATTTTTATTTTTAAACATTAATCCATATAAAATCGATAATATTAATACTAAAGATAAGACCGTATATGTTATTATTTTAAATATTTTATAATTATTAACACTCTTCTTATTATTTATAACACCATCACTAAATATTGAAGTTTGATGAGTGTTATCGCGCTCACATATACCAAGAATCATATTATCTTTTATTTCTATACCATCAATTCCGTAATTAGAATCCTGGCAATTATAATTAGCAAAATCAATATCATCACTATATTCGACTCCATCTTTTAAATAAGCAAGTTCAAGCCATAGCCATGATGAAAAAGTATCAGTTTTGATATCATCTATTCCTAAAAGATAATGACCATATTTAGTATTTTCATATATAAGTTTGTAATTATTATTTAGGATATCAAATAAACTATCTTCCTCTTTGTATTCAAAACGCTCACTAGATGTAATATCGCCATCAATATTTTTAACAATTATATTTATGTGTCCATCACTATCTGTTGTAGTTGTGTTTTTAAAATTGAATACAATAGTAAGTACCATTAGCAATACAAGGAGGATAGCAAAGCTTATCCTCCCTATTTTTTTAAGCAAAGATATAAGCCTTTATATTTTTATCTCTTGATACCTTATATGCGGCTAATGATGCATATATTTGATTTGTTGAGAAATTTGTAGTTGTATCAGTTGTTTGAACTTTAATAAGTCCTAATGTTTCATCATAGAAACCATCTAATAAAACTTCAATAATATCTTTTGAATCTACTTCATATGCTTCTTGTCTTGGCGATACATTAAGAGCTGCAAAAGCTATTAATTGTAATGCTAGTGAAGTTGAACCATATGTAGTAGTTCTATAGTTCAGTTTATCTAAAATACTATTATCTGTGTATTTATCAAAAAGAGCTAATGAACCTACTTGCCAACAAAGTGCGTCAGGTCCCCATGTGGTGCTAGATTCAGTTGCGGCCGAAACTAATGTTTCAAGATTTGTAGATGTGATTCCTAGTGTTTTTGCGAATGGCACAACAAACGGTGTTACATAATCGCTATATGTTGTATCAATATCGTTTATGTATGTTTGATACCAAGTTTTAAATGCACTAAGATTAAGTCCTAATGATTTAGCAGTCCAATAATATTTTCCAATATTAGCACCACTAAGTGTTGTAATATCAACTGATTCTAAATCACTTTTTAATGTATCGTTAGATACATCCTTAAATAAGTTTGTATCATATCCATTTGAAATCATTAAATTATTAATCATATGATTCCAATAGGTAGAATCAGTATATTTCGTTTGCGCTTCTACTACGTCTTTCATATATGTTTTTGCATAATGGTAGAATGCTTTATCTACTAAAATATCATATTCATCAAATGTTCCATATCCTGATGATTTTGTGTTCCAGCATTCAACCTTAAATTCAAATACATCTCCTGCATTTATTTCTAAAGAATCAACTCCAACACTACTTAAAGTGCCATTTTCATAAATAGCTACATAATAATTACTATCAACTATAGAATTATTAATACTTGTAATATAGTGTCCGTATGAACTATTTGTACTTACTACATCAAAATTAGCATCTAATGCTTCATATACTGTTTTGTAATCTGATAATTTAACAGTTTTAGTTCCTAAATTTTCAGAATCAATATCGTAAACTTTGATTTCAAATTCAATTTGTTTCTTTAAATCTTGGATTTCTTTTTCTAAATCTGATTTTTCCTTTTCAAGATTAGATTTTTGTTTTTCAAGATCTGCTTTTTCTTGTTCCAAACTTGCTTTATCTTTTTCAAGTTCTTCAATTTTATCTTCTAATTCATCCTTATCATCATCACTCGAACATCCCGCAAGTGTAATAATACCAAAAATGATTAAAAGATTTAAAAATATTAATTTAATCTTTTTCATTATTTTTATCCTTTCCTATATATTCACCATATAAAAATAGGTCTCCTGACTTAAATTCACATATCTAGAGCCTTCCCAGTTTCCTAGTGACATATACTAGACAATCCTTATTACAGTTGCGGGTACAGTTAATGATTCAAACATTATTCCCTTACATTCTTATATGACTTTTTAAGTATAACATTAAAAGATAAAAAGGTTAAGAAAACCTTAACCTTTTTACTATACTTAAAAACTATGCTTATATTTATTAGAAAACTATTTCAATAGCTCCAATATAACCATTTGTAGTAGATGTAATAGTAACTATACCACCGGCAGTTACACTATATTCATATGCCGTACTATCAGAAGCTGTAGAAGGTGTTGTAGATGTAGCTATAGTAGTACCATCAAGATTTACTGTAGAATTTACTGTACCTTGGTAGTAATAAATTTTTATAGTACAAGCGCCACTTACTTTAAATGAAATAGTTGCGCCAGTATTAAATTTTAACCAGTTTCCTCCACCATTTGTTACAGCTCCATTATATGTAATATTATCATATGTACATTCACTTGTAGACGAAACCATTGTACCATCTTTATCATTATGATTTAATGATGTTGTTGTGGTTGCAGTTGCAGAATATGAACCACCTTTATAAGTAACAAATGTATTTGACTTTATAGTTGTATCCACACTACCTACAGTAACAGAATATGTTTTACTTATAGTTCCTATTGTTACAGTAACATCATATACTCCATCAGTAGTCATTATTACTGCTGAACTATCAACTGCATATGATGTTGATGGTAATTCAACAATAGTATTATCACTATAAACGCCCTTAACAACTAGTCCCGTACTATCAAATGTAGCATCTTTTTCAAATGCCTTTGTTACATTAGTTGTATCAAGCACAATATCAGTTAATGTAGCAGCGGCTGGTGCTTCTTCATTAGGATTTACAATGATAGAATAAAGATATACTTGAGATGTAGCTGTAAATGTTACAGTTTGAGCACTTGCAAAGAAATATGTTACAGTATCAGAATTAGCATATTTTACTGTAGTATCTACTGATCCCGCTACTTTATAACCATAAGTTGTAGAATACGTATTAACTGTTATTGAAGTATTAGCTTCAACATCTAATGAAATTGTAGTTCCTGCATTCCATTGTGAGTCACCGTCTGTTCTTGCTTCAAGTTTACCTGAAGTAGCGTCAATAGTTAAACCACCTAAAGTAGTTGTTTTACCACTAGCTTTTTCTGTATAAGTATATGAAGTACCTGTTGAAGACGATAAACCATTAAAATAATAATATGTTTTATCATCTACATCAATTGATTTTGATTCTGGGTCCCAAACATCATCATATGTTACACCACCGTTTGTTTTACCAAAAATTGTAGCAAATTCAGTATATTTAGCTGCTTCTTCAGCTGTAAGTATTGTATTTACATTACTCAAATTATCAGTTAATGTAATAGCGGTTCCATCTGCATATTTGTTGTTATAGAACTTGATATTAAGTGTTGCAATATTTACATCACTTAAAAGTCCTGTTGAAATTGTCTTGTTTTCATCAGTCGCAAGTTTTGAATCAAATTTTGAATTTAGGTATACAACATTTGAAGTTGAAGCCCAAGGACGAGCGATTGCATAAGTTCCTACAAAGTCGCTTGATGTAGTGAAATTACAATTGTTGAAGATTGCTCCATATTTTGGCGCATCACTTGATGATTTGTTTTGTCCTTTAAATGCTGTAATATATGCATTAACTTTATCGTCAGTTCCTGATGCTTTACCTTTTCTTGTTTCAATAGTACATCCATCAAAATATGCAGTTCCATTTGTTCCGAAGATATAATCTACAGTACCACAAATAAATGAATCTTTAATATATGCACGTCCTGTAAATAATTCTATAGTATCTTGCCATCCAAGAAGTCTTGAATTTTGAATAAGAAGCTTATCACCTTGAACTAATAATGCAAGAGCCCTTTCTCCACTACCTTCGTATGAAGTACCATTATAAGCACTAATTGAATTGTAGTAATTTGAAATAGTAATTCCAATTAATTCACAACACTTAGCAGATTCACGTACGGCTACTGTTTGAGTAGAATCAGTTACATGACTAAATCCTGATTCATCTTCTTTTCCATATACTGAATCCCATTCAATAATTGTATTTTCTGCATTTGCTGATGTTGCAATTAATGAAGTATATGGAAGAGTTAATTCTAATTTTTCATTATATGTTCCCTCTGCAATATATACATTCTTTCTATACTCGCTAATACCATCTTGTAATCCCAAGAAATCTAGAGCTTGTTGGATTGTTGTAAATGTATTAGCTTCTATTGCAGCATTAGAATCATCAGTATATTGGCTTAATGTTGTCTTAGCTCCAATAGTTCCTGTATAATTTTTATCTACATATACATTACATATAGTAGCACTATTAACTGTTGCTTTACACACTGCTGTATCAACTACATAAACCTTAAATGTTTGTGTTTTTTCAACACCATTTAATGTTACTTTAACTGTAACAGTTTTTTCTCCTGATGTTGTTGAATCAAATCCCGAAATAGTTACATATGATGCAGCTGTATCAAGAAGTTCTTCATACGAATTATTTTCTGATAAGGCAGTAATTGTTAATGCATCTTTATCAAGGGTATCATTTAATTTATATACTTGTTGAACAGTCTTATTTATATATTGACCATTTCCAGCTTTAGTATTTGAACTAGATTTTTCAATAGCATTAAACCCTAATTCGATATTAGCAAGATCATATACATTAACATCATATGATGCAGTAAAATTAGTATTTTCCTTGTATTTAACTGTTACACTATATGTTCCAGCTTTAGTTTTATCAAATGTTGATGTTACTTCATAGTCGTTTGAAGATAATTCATCAGTTGCACCATTCTTATATTTTAAATTAACTTTAATACTTGATGTATCAAGAGTTTGACCTGCAAAGTATGAAGTTTTACCTTTAGTTGAAATTTCAATTCCTGTAGCTTCTGATTTTTCTGCTTCAACTTTTGTTCCAATATAGTAGAAGTTATAACCGTTAGATTCAACTATATAATAATCTCCTTTTTCAAGTCCTGTTAAATTAATATTGAACACATCAGATGTTGTTGTAGATTTTGTATAAATTGATTTACCGTTTGAATCAAGTATTGTGATAGATCTTTCACCAGTACCTGCAGGCGCAACCGCAATGTCTAATTGTCCTTTTCCTTGAAGTGTTACTTTTATTGCTTTTGATTTGATTTTAGAAACATCGCTAATAACTGTAGTACCCACCTCATATCCTGTAGCAGAATCAGTTTTTCCACCATCGTATTCGGAAACACCTTTCAATTTTAATCGAGGTGCTACAACTGTAGTTTCATCATATTTAGTAATTTTTTTTGTAGAACTTTTATCAAGCTCTCCACCAGCATAAACTACTACATTATCATAAGTATTAGTTGTAGTATTATCATAAGTTCTATCATTCCATGTTATTTCTTTTATAACAGTTTGTGTAGTATCTTGAGGTTTTACCTCTTTTGGTGTTTCACTCCATTTAGCATATAGCGTAATATTTGCACTAACTGCCGTATCAAAACTAAATGCAGCAGTTAAAGCTTCATCAGTATACCATCCTTCGAATGTATAAGTTACACTATCTGTTTCTGCTTTAGTAGGCGCAGTAGGCATAGTAGCTTTTGTACCTTTATCTATTTCTTGACTTGCAACTGAAGAACCACCATTAGTATTAAATGTTATAGTTACCTTCTCTGTAGTTGGTGTAGTTGGAGTAGTATTTTTAGTCCATTTTGCAATTAATGTAAGATTAGATGTGACTTCTTTTGAGAAATCATATTTTGTTCCATCTGATAAATACCATCCATCAAATGTGTATCCTTCATAAGTTAGAGTTTTACTTGAGACTTTATCACCTTTCTTAACTTTAACAGTCTCAATTGTATCTAACTTAATAGAGTCAGATGTATCTGGATCATTAACATTAAATTCTACTGTGTAGCTTGTAGTTTTACTTCCACAAGAAACTAATGTTAATGTTGTTGCAAGTGCAAGAGATGTACTTGCTATTAATTTGATTTTTTTCTTTTTATTCATGATTATTTATCCTTTCTTTTTTCTGATTTCATAAATACAATTCATATTCTAATACATAAAAATCAGTTTTGCAAGCGCTTTCTATAAAACGCTTTCATTTTTTTCGAAAAAATAGACCAAATTTTCATTTGGCCCATTAATTTTAATTATTTTTTGTAATTGAAAGATATTCTGCTTGGAATATATATCCTGATCCATCAGTTCTATATAACTTATAAGTACCTGCACTTACATTAAATACATATTGTGCAACTTTATCTTTACCAGCATCATCCTTTTCAACAGGTTGTACTTCAGTATAGGTAGCATCCGAAGGATTTAAAATTCCTAATCCTTGACTTACTTCAGCATACACTATTATATATCCATCTTGAGCACATGTAACATTTAATGAAGCTAAAGAAGTATAAGTAGAATCTACTTCTTTCTTTCCACCTAAGGCATAACATTTAGTGAAATCTTTTGTAGTTTTAGAATCAAGCATATCAAATTGATTTAGTTTTACACCACTAAGTCCTGTGCATAATGATGAACCATCAAAAAGTGTTGCGTCCGAAACATCACCTTTTGTCCATGTTCTCTCACGTTTTTTAATTTCATTTTTATTTTTATCAGCTGAAACTTCAAACACTTCATCATCTGTCTTAAATGATATTAATGCATCTTTATCTGCAACATCATAATTTGTAAAATCAATTGTGCTTGTAGTTAATGCATATCCATCTTTTGCACTTAATTTCGTTGTATAAACTGCTTTTAATTCTATATCTTCTGTGATTGCGCTAGCAAAATCAAATGCTGTACCATCTTTTTTATACCATCCCGCAAATGTATATTTATACACTGTATCATTTCCATTATCTTCATCAGTTTTGGTAGGATCACTTGGTTTTGTAATAGTAGTTGATTCATCACATGTAATACTAGCTACGCTACTACCTCCATTAGAATCAAATGTTACAGTACATACTTTTTGCCATTTTGCATACAATATGGTATCAGTATTTATCGCATCTCCACTATTATATTTATTTGTAAGTTCTTTATTTGTATACCACCCAACAAATCTATATCCTGTATATGTTGGAGTATAAGAAGTTAATTCAAAACCCTCTCCTTCTTTTACAACAATATCATTATACATTGTTGGAACTATAGTATCTGATGTATTAGGGTCATTTGAATTAAATGCTACTTTATATTTTACTTCTTCTTTATCTTTTCCACATGATGCAAGGCCAAGCATTGCAAGTGCACATGTTGAAATTAAAGTTAATCTTTTGTATATCTTTTTCTTCATATCAAAATTCTCCTTCACAATTCACATTATTTTACTATAATATTTAATTATTTACAAGTTTAAAGGACAAAAAAGCACATCGCATAACGCAATGTGCTATTTATTATCAAGCAAATCCTCCAACCATTAAATTATCAATAATTACATTTCTATCAGCAGTTGAAACATTTCCAAAACGAATTGATGAAATATTATTTACACCTGAAACTACAACATTAGTAGCTAAATCATATTTGTTAGTTTCATCGCATACTCTAATGCTATAAGTTAATCCATCCGCATTAAGCGTAAAATCAATCTCATATGTATACTTTGTACCGGCAACTTTATTTTGATCAATATGAGTTGCATTGTTACCAGGTCTATATCCAAATTTATCTTTTTCATCTGATTGGTTATCAAAAATTCTTGTATCACCACTATATAATGCAAACGAATCCCATTTTGATGCATTAACACTTTCTATAATATCAAATTGAATTCTTGCGACTATTGCTTTATCAGTGTATACAAGATTTTTTAAAGCATATTCTAAATATCCTTTATTATTTTTATAAGAAATCTTTAATGAACCATTTTCATTTGAAACATTAGCATTATTAACTGTTATTTGTTCATATGATTCTACATTTTTAATATCAAACATTTCATATAATTCAAATCCTGTAAAAGATGTTGTTAATGTCCATTTTGCATAAAGTGTTGTATTTGCATTGATTGCACCAGCAGCTGCAGCATTCTTTAAAGCCACATCTGTATACCATCCGGCAAATGTATACTTACCAGTAGGATCTATAAGAGGCTCAAGATCTGATGCAGTAATTTCTGTTACTGCTTTTTTATCTGCAACTTCAGGTATATAAATTACATTTTCTTCATAAGTTAAATTAAATTTAACTTGATTCCATTTAGCATATAATGTTAAATCAGATGCAGCTGAAGTTAATTCATCTGCTTTTCTCGTTAATTCTTTATCTGCATACCAACCTTCAAATTCATAACTATCTGTATTTTCAAGTGTTGGAAGTTCATTATTTGTAAGTGTGTTAGTATTTATAACCTTATTAGAAATTTGTTCTGCTTCATCATTATTCATTACATAAGTAATTGTAGTTGCTTTATTATTTATAATGATATTTGCACTGTTAGTTTCAATTTTAGGTGTTTGTACATTATCTAGTGTTTCAAAATTGATTTGAACTTGATATGAACCACTTGCCATAGGTCTAGTTGTAGACCATGTAGAATTCTCTCCAGTAGTATATTTATATGTTATTGACTTTAATCCTAATTTAGTTAACTTTTCTTGTGATAAATCTGGAGATAAAATAATCTCTTCCCCATCTAAAGTTACAGTTGCATAATTTGAAACATAGTCTCCTGTAAATTCAACTCTTTTTTCAGTGAACTTGAAATTTTCATCTGTTATTTTTGTAGGTTCATTTATTTGTAATTCACAAACCATATCTGGTATTCTTTTATATCTGTTTTCATTTACACTAAATGACATAACAACAAAATATGTACCTTTTTCCTTTATAGAATCAGTTTCAAGTTTTGTTCCTATATTATCTTTTAAATGAATACCATCAGCATCCCAGTATTGGTTGCTACTAGGTGTGTTAATATCATCAATACTAACAGTACTACTCTTCTTATAATATTTATAAGTAATTCCTGTAACACCATCAATATCAGCAAATGTTATAGGTTGTCCCTTACTATTTGTACCTTGTAGCTTATATCCTGCTGTTGCATCTACATCAGTAGTTAATACTTCCTTAACAGTACCACACCATATTGGTTGAGTTGATAAAACCAAATAATCATTATCTGTAATATCTGCAATTTCATCAACACCACCTGTTTTTTGATCATATCCACATCCTACAAGTGAAAGTGCAGCAACTGCAGCGATAGATAGTACTATAAATCTTTTTGCTTTCATAACTAAAATCTCCTTTTAAAATTGATTTTTTTCTTCAATACAATATTAATATAATTATAATTTTATTAAATATTTATTTACGTTTTTATAATTACAATATTTGCTTTACATACATTATAATAT